>NZ_RRYW01000195.1 GCF_014861365.1 Psychrobacter sp. FME6 | reverse complement strand
TATGTCCATTAGCGACTACCTTCTACTTTTTAGCATGAATTTTGTCCATTACACCTAAATAAACTATATAATGATAAATGTGGAATAAATAATGCCATAAAAAAGCAGCCTTATATTAGCTATAAGGCTGCTTTTTTTACCGAAGAAACAAAAAGTATTATCACGCTTTAATAACGCGGTGGCACATACATATCATCTGGAATAGGCTCGCGATAATACTCATCATCACGCTTGCGATCGGGTAGCTCAACCTCGTCACGTGGCACTTCTTTATAGGGGATTTGTTCGAGTAGATGGGCTATGCAGTTTAGCCTTGCGCGTTTTTTATTGTTGCCCTCAACGACCCACCAAGGCGCTTCAGGTATATGGGTACGCTCAAACATGGTCTCTTTTGCCTTGGTATAATCCTCCCAGCGTCGTCGCGACTGTAAGTCCATCGCAGACAGCTTCCATTGCTTCAGTGGGTCATGAATTCGGCTCATAAAGCGCGAATGCTGCTCATCGTCGGTGATTGAAAACCAGTACTTCACTAAGCGAATACCCGAGCGTACCAACATACGCTCAAACGCAGGTACCGACTGAAAAAACTCCTCGTACTGGGCATCGGTACAAAAGCCCATAACTCGCTCGACGCCCACGCGGTTATACCAGCTACGGTCAAACAACACAATCTCACCAGCGGCTGGTAAATGCGCCACGTAACGCTGAAAGTACCATTGTGACTGTTCGCGCTCGGTAGGCGCAGGTAGGGCAGCCACTCGACAAACACGCGGATTTAAACGCTGGGTGATACGTTTGATAGCGCCGCCTTTGCCTGCAGAATCACGGCCTTCGAATATCACTACAATGCGCTCACCGCGTGCAACCACCCAGTCTTGTAATTTGATGAGTTCTCGCTGAAGCCGTACCAGCTCTTGAAAATACATCTGGCGATCCAGTCTTTCTTTTTCGCTCATCTCTCGACCATCAAAGCGAAAATCACGCACGTAATCGTCTATTTCATTTTCTAGCTCTTCATCATAAGTGTCGATAAGGTCTTCATACATCTTGCGTCGCAGTTCATCGTTAAATAGCTCTTTGTTCATACCTGCTATAAAACTGTCTTGTTCAGGCGGGTTAAACTCATGGCGTTCTTCTGAGGTTAAGGGTTTTGGATCAATGGCCGAGGGTCTGTTACCCATAAAAACTCCTTATAACTATTTTTTGGTTTTTATTGTTTGTCTCCTTACTTTAACATATCTACCCGTAAGGCTAAGCGTTGGCTGCGTTCTATTATTGTGCTGCTTTGACTTCCTCCCCACCCTAAAAGTGAAGGGGATTCCTACTAAAGAAGACGGCCAAGCCCGACCGCGAGAATGTTTTTTGCTCCATTAACGTCCCGTTGA
>NZ_RRYW01000194.1 GCF_014861365.1 Psychrobacter sp. FME6 | reverse complement strand
TAGTGCCATTCACTTAGTTTCTTGTGTCGTTTGGCTTAATTGATGACACGCCCTAAACCCAACGGAGAAAACTATGTCAAATACAGCCATGTCAAATTTAAAAGACTTTCAACAACTAGCTGAAAAGCGCCGTTCTATCTACACCCTAAGCGATCAGCTACCTGTTTCTAACGATGAAGTGGTTAAGCTGATTGAACATGCAGTCTTGCATACGCCGTCCGCTTTTAACTCACAATCCGCGCGTCTCGTGGTTTTATTTGGTGACGATCATAAAAAATTATGGGACATCACTGAAGAGACGCTCAAAGTTATCGTCAATGATGACGAGAAGTTCCAAGGCACTAAAGATAAAATCGCAGGATTTAGAGCGGGTGCTGGTACGATTATGTTCTTTGAGGACAAAGGCGTGGTTAGAAACATGCAAGAAGCAGCCCCTTTGTATGCGGATAAATTCCCAATCTGGGCACATCAAACCAGTGCTATGCATCAATATGTGATTTGGACGGCATTGGCAAGCATCGATGTCGGTGCCAACTTGCAGCATTATAATCCTGTCATCGACCAAAGAGTCGCTGATGAATGGAATATTGCTGATGATTGGGAACTCAACGCGCAGATGGTATTCGGTGCTATTGAGCAGCCAGCAGGTGACAAAGAGTTTCAGCCTGCTGACGCGCGTATGAAAGTATTTGGCTAATATATTAGCTTTGAATACACTATAACCAATGAAGCTGCTATGAATATATCTGAGCGGTTTCATTGGTTTTTTATAATTATAAACTGGAGAAATATAATGGAAGTTTTTGATGCACAAGCGCTGCAAAAAAAGTATGAGCGTTGGTATGAGCTACATGAACAGATAGAAGATGCTCAGGAAAAATGGGCAGAAGCCAGTACATTAATGTCTGAGCTGCAAACTTACTATCAAAGCGCGCAATGGAGAGACGATCATGAAAGCAACATGATGGTTGAATGCGCAGATAATAGGTATTCCATCATTAGTGAAGATGCTCTTTGGAGCGCGTTAACCGATCATCAAGAACAAGCCATTCGCTGGATGAGATTAGGGCTTGATGTTATAGACCGTTGATTCTAAAACTCTGTTATCCTTCATTTTTTTAAAAGCAATATACATTAACCCTCTCTTCTATATATAACCGTGCTGCCTTATTTAGCAGTAACATTTTCAAGAGAGACCATAGCATTCTTTAAGTAATCAATCCTTAGAATATAGCTCTTTACAAAATACAAAATGAGCTGCGGTAGTTTGAAACAATTATATAGGTATAAATTTTATACGTGTATAATTGTCAAAAGTATAAATTTTATATATCTTAGATTAACACACCAAGTGCAACGCTAAATTATATTATAGAACACCTGATTG
>NZ_RRYW01000193.1 GCF_014861365.1 Psychrobacter sp. FME6 | reverse complement strand
CTTCTATGTCAATTATGGCTATGTCTGATGCCAGCATACTTTTTAGAACACCACCAAATATTTAATCAGACAATCACTCAAATAATAAATAAAGGAATTTATCATGCGTAGCGCAACTTACGATCATTTCGGCAAACCAACTGAAGTACTGAGTGTCGGTGACCGCCCTACTCCAGAGCCAAAAGCCAATGAAGTCCGCGTCAAAACTATCTTAGCTTCTATTCATAATCATGACCTACTCACCATTCGCGGAAAATATGGCTTTAAACCTCAGCTGCCGGCTATCGGTGGTTCTGAGGCCTTGGGTGTCATCGATGCGGTTGGCAGCGAGGTCAAAGACTTAAAAGTCGGTCAACGCGTGGCAGCGGCCAGCGTGCAGGCCACTTGGGCAGAGTACTTTGTGGCATCAGCCGACATGGTCTTCCCTGTACCTGATAGCTTAAAAGATGAGATGGCGGCGCAGCTGATCGCTATGCCGCTGAGTGCATTGATGCTGCTTGAATTTCTCGAAGTAGAAAGCGGTCAATGGGTCATCCATAACGCCGCCAATGGTGCGGTCGGTAAATCACTGGCGATGCTAGCGGCGGCGCGCGGCGTCAAAACCATTAACCTCGTCCGTAGTAGCGATGCGCTCGGAGAGTTAGAAGCGCTCGATATCAAAAATAATATCAATACGTCAGACGATGACTGGAAAGACCAAGTCAAAGCTATCATTGGCGATGATAAAATCAGTGCAGCGGTTGATTCTGTCGGCGGTGAAGCCAGTGGTAATCTGTTATCGCTACTGGGTCATGGTGGAGTGTTCGCCGTATTTGGCGCGATGTCAGGTAAGCCGATGATGCTGAATCCGACTGATATGATCTTTAAACAAGCTATCTTAAAAGGCTTTTGGGGCAGTAAACTCAGTCAAGAAATGAGTGTCGACAATAAAAAACGTCTGGTCAAAGAGCTGATAGATCGTGCGGTTGATGGCAAATTAAAACTACCCGTTGAAGCGGTGTTTGATTTGAAAGACGTATTAAAAGCAGTTGACGGTAAATTGCAATCTGAGAAGAAAGGCAAGGTGCTTTTAAGAGCTTAATAGTTTTTTTAAATATTAGGGCGTGTTGAACATTGGATATAAATTTCTGGCAAAAAAAATAGCGAACGGTTAATCTTTAAGTTCTCACACAAAAAAGATATCGTTCGCTATGCCTCGCACTATGCTCAAAGATGAACACTGGACAAGACTGAAACCTATATTACTAGAACTTAATATCTATGACAAAGGAAATCTTAGACAAACGGTTGAAGGCGTGCTTTATCGCATGCGTGTTGGCTGTCCTTGGCGCGACTTACCCGAGTATTTTGGCAAGCCCAATACCATCTATAAAGCTTACCAGCGCTGGTCTCGCAGTAATA
>NZ_RRYW01000192.1 GCF_014861365.1 Psychrobacter sp. FME6 | reverse complement strand
GGGTTGTGACTTTAGACAAGTCTCTGATAATGAGATACAGGACATTGAGAATAAACTAAACAACAGACCAAGAAAACGCTTAGGGTTTAAAACGCCCAATCAGGTGTTGTATAATATAATTTAGCGTTGCACTTGGTGTGTTAATCTAAGTAAGATAAAACACTTACACTCGTTCCTTTATTATTCTGATTTTTAGAAATGATCTGACATACAATGCTGTGTTGATGCTTTAGGTGTTTTGTCTTTTTATTGGCCACGAAAGATTGTAAGTAATAGGCATGGTTAGTTATAAATGACAGGCACAAAAAAAGAGAGCATAGGCTCTCTTTTTTTTACTACAGTGTACTTATTGTATGAACAATAAAATTACTGAGCTTCTTCTTCAACGACAACAACGTCGTCAGCTGCATCAACAGCAGGTGTTTCGCTAGCTACGTCAACGCTAGTAGTGTCGCCGTCTACAGGAACTTCAGCGTCGATTTCGTCAGTAGCAGTAGCAACTTGTGCATCAGCGATGTCAGCTTCAGCGTCAGCAACAGCAGCTTCTGCATCAGCAGGAACAACTTCGCCTTCAGCAGCAGCGTCGTCTAGATTTTCTTGTGCGTCTTGCACTTCTTCTTGTGCGTCAGATAAATCTTCAGCAGCGTTTTCTTTGTTGCTGTCACAGGCAGTTAGGCCCATAGATGCAGTCATGATACCAGCTAGAGCAAGTAATTTAAGATTCATAATGTTTTCTCCAGAAAAATGAAATGAGCAGTAGCAGCAACAAAGGTTGAAATCCGATTCATCTCAGAAGTCAACTAGTCTCAGTTACAGCTACTCAGCTTCCACGCATTCTATATGTTTTCATTCTAAATGGAAATAGGCCGTACAATTAAGTAACAATAAAACTCTACCTAAGGTTTTAACTGCTTTAGTTATTATAACTATTAATACAAGATTTCAAATTAATCGACGTATAATCAATAATATCCGTCTATTCTGAAAGGCTTTTCTAAGCCTACATTTTGTGCTAATTTTTGCTAATTTACTGTGTCTTGTGGGCGAAATGACTGGTTAATTGGCCAACCAATATGATGCTAGGGCATGTCCTAGTAGAAATAAACTATTAGAAAAAAACAAGCTATTAGGAAGGACGCTATTTGGAAAGACGCTATTAGCATCGGTGAACACAGTATAATTTATGAGAGCTTGTCTTTAATAAACTTGGTAAAAGCGTTAAATCAAAGGATTGAACTAAAAGTTATAAAACCATTAATACCAATAACAATCAACACAAATCATAGTATTGATCGTATATTTGAGGAATAAAATTATGGGTGGTGTGTCAGAAAGTATGCTGAAGAAATAAAGGAGGGTGACAGCCAAAGCAAGATGATATATTTGAGGTTATGAAGACACAAA
>NZ_RRYW01000191.1 GCF_014861365.1 Psychrobacter sp. FME6 | reverse complement strand
CGTATCAGCAAGCATTTAATCTAAACGGCAGTTACACAGAATTCGGGATGGTCTCGCCATGGGCTCAGCTTTTTTATGCAAGTAAATAAATTAGCTGTCTTTACGTGCTTCTTTGATTTTCTTAGAAGCAAAATCCATTGCATCGGCTGCTTTATCGGCTAAGGTACCAGCCATTTCTTTTGCTTTAGTCGTTGCCGTGTCTGTCAATGATGAGTCTTTATCATCGGCATTAGAGTCTTTACTGTCTTTATCTTTTTTATCAGAACTTTTTTTATCAGAATCATCACTATCTTTTTCGCTGTCATTATCGGATGCTTTGTTGTCTTTGTTGTCTTTGTTGTCTTTGTTGTCTTTGTTGTCTTTGTTGTCTTTGTTGTCTTTGTTGTGTGAGTTTTTATCTTTATTGTCTGACTCTTTATTAGTGCTCTGATCTTTTGAATCTTGAGCTGTATTATTATTTTTTACGTCGTCCTTTTTATCTTCTGCTTTATCATTGTTGTTTTTCTGCTTATCATTTTGCGTATTAGAGTTACTCATGATCTTATCCCTTTGATTATATTAATTTTAATGTGTAGAGCCATTATTAAGATTACTATCATATAAAGTTAAGTGTCTGTATAACATCAGTTGCAATAGGTAAAGGTATGCGCTGTTAAACCTTAGTTAAGTGCTTTTGTGTTAAATTTATACTGCGGTAATAATAGAGTGTAAATACAAACTTTTGAAAGCAGGTGATAACTGATGTTACCTAATCTCGAATCTATTATTCCTGCCTCAGAAGTCTGGGTTGAAGACGATGGTTGTCAGCCACCTGTGTCACTGCGTCCATATATTGGCATCGATTATGCGGGTGAGGCAAAGGATTGGCTGCTACGTTATATATGGACAAACCATGCCTCGTTATCTAAAAAATAGTAAAACTTATATAGTCGGTTCAAAATAAAAGCGATACGATCGTCGTATAGCCAATAGCACTGTCTCAGTTTTAAAGTGAATTCACTATAGTTTCAGCTAATTTTTATCACTAGATTTTATGGGAGCCGTTTATGTATAAACTCACCGTTTTTATTCCAGAAGAAGCATTGGAGCAGGTTAAGTCAGCGTTGTTTGCTGCGGGAGCTGGGACGATTGGGCGTTATGAGCAGTGTTGTTGGCAAGTAAAAGGAACAGGGCAGTTTATGCCACTGGCAGGCAGTAATCCCCATATAGGGTCACATGATAAGGTAGAGAGGGTCGATGAGTGGCGAGTAGAAATGGTGGTTGATGAAGCCGCCATTCATAAGGTTATTGCAGCGTTAAAGCAGGCGCATCCTTATGAGACGCCTGCATACGATATCATCGAAGTATTAGATCGAGACCATCCCGAATTCTGTGTAACTGCCGTTTAGATTAAATGCTTGCTGATACG
>NZ_RRYW01000190.1 GCF_014861365.1 Psychrobacter sp. FME6 | reverse complement strand
CTATAACACCATTATTCTATCATTAAATTAATCAACACATTATTAAAACACAGCCTAAAAAATAGCGATGGAAAGTTACCTTTAACTGCCAGTAAAGTGGGTGGTATGGGTTATTTGCCGATGGGCGAAACCTATCCCAGTCAGGCAGACGGCAAACCATTAGCATTACTCGTGCAGATAAATTTTTCAGAGTTAAGTAACGCGGTGGATTTAACGCAACTACCGCAACCATTGCCTGATAATGGTATCTTACAGGTGTATATTGGCAATACTGACTTATACGGTGCTGATTTTGATAATCCTTATCCCAGTGATACTTATCAAGTGCGTTATTGGGCGGATACAAACTTACCTGTTAATCAAGCCGATTTAGACGAGACTATGGCTAGTGTCAAAGCCGTTTTTCTAGAAGAGGATTACGTATTACCTTTTGGCGTGAAGGATGAATTTGCCCTCACATTCGAGAAAGCGGTGCAGTCTTGTAACCTCTATGCTTACAACTCATCTGAAACAAGTAAACTTTGTGATGAAGATTACATTGAATCAGAGCTCAAAGCAAAAGGGTTGGATGATGTTGACCCTTACGATGTTATTGATAAATACCACGAACTGGCAGGCATTGGTGGTCATCAAATCCTAGGCTATCCTTATTTCACCCAAACTGACCCTCGTGAATATGAGGAATCATTAAGACAACATATTCTATTATTCCAACTCGATAGCGATGATGACGCGGATATCATGTGGGGTGATATGGGTGTAGCGAATTTCTTTATTACGCCTGAAGCACTTTTAGCACGAGATTTTAACCAGTTAGTATACAACTGGGATTGCAGTTAATTTATTATCTATAAGTGTCGTTAAGACAAGGTAAGGCAATTGTGACGGCACAACTACTAAGAGTTTCTTAAAGTTTTGGAGTCTAAAAAACGGTGGTTTTTAGACTCCTTTATTTTGCCTGTTTTTACCACTATTTCAGCCTATCTTATGTATAAATACTTGTCTATTAAACAGCGTATAACGAACCACTTAATTATTCGTTTTAGACAAATAAGCCATATAGAGTAATTTAATTATATTTTTAGGGTATACCCCAAGGGAACCAGTTATTTCACCCTTCAAACCTATTAATAGACTACTTAAAGCAGACTGTTAACATGGAACCATTTATAACAGACTTTTGAATTATAGGACTGGCTGCTGTGCTTTTTTTCTATCATTAGCCTATACCTAAAAAATAAAACCTCTAAACGATACTCTATCTATCATTAGACTTATTTCTATTATTAAATGATATTAATATCATGATATTATCAATGGACATTAATTTATAAGTCTAAATAATATAGGTGGCGTTATGACCGTTCGTATTTATGTGAGAGCCAGCACTAAGGATCAAGACGCTAAGA
>NZ_RRYW01000189.1 GCF_014861365.1 Psychrobacter sp. FME6 | reverse complement strand
TAGTGCCATTCACTTAGTTTCTTGTGTCGTTTGGCTTAATTGATGACACGCCCTAGTTCAGGCGATATAAAAAATCTGGTACTTGCCTGTGATGCTGGGCGCGTCAACTTAGTCGGTGGCGTTACTGAACTCACTGATTTTGGTGGAATAGGACAAGAGTTCATTGCCAATGTTGACCAATTTAAAGTGCTATTAGGGATGCATTTTACCAAGGGTGCCAATGCTGGGAAAATGATGTACTTGCCTAGCAGTGCTTATATGAAAATAACTGATGACAAGCCTGCCATCACCGCTATTAAGATGGGGCTTATCGCCCATGGTAGTACGCCTATAGTGGGTAGTGAGGATCAAACTAAGTTTTTGTTATTGGGTCAAGATAATACTCTAGAAACAGACACTACCCGTAAAAACCAAGTACGTAATACCTACGAGACCACCACTTTATTGCGTAATGCTCGTGTCGTTAACATAGATACCAGCTTAAAACCCCAGTAGGGAGACTGACCATGCCAAGCAGCCGTCATTTATCAGGCCTAACCATCATAGATATCCGTAGCGCTGTGGTGTACCGCGAATCAGAGCAAGGCGCAACGCTGATAGTGGTGTTATTGTTTTTGGTGCTCATTATGCTCGCAGGGGCAATTGCGGTTAGACAAAGTAATACCGATCTCAAAGTGGCGACCAGTGACCAAATTAATACTATCTTATTGCAGTCATCAGATAGCGGAAATCAAAAGCTAGAAAACATGATTAATGGTGATCCAGCATCGGAGCAGTATAAAGACGTGACCAGCTCGGCTGGGGTATTTGGGCATTTTTTATTGGATGATAAAAACACTAACAACGAGTTTATTTATTGCTTCAATCCGCGCACCCAAAAATACTTAACGGCCAATGCTACGATTAGAGATCCTAGTGGCGGCTACTGGAGTGGTCTGGATAAGGGCATTTGCAATTATAAAAGTGCTGATGGCTATACCAGTAACAGACAAACCATTGTCACTCAGATGAGCGTCACCACCACTCCGCCCGATCCCAATGCTGAAGCTTTTTCACAGATGGTCATCGGTAAAGAAGTGGAAGACAGAACTAGTAAGCGCTTTAAGTTCGATATCCGTGCTACCTCAGCACTGCCAGCTTATCACGAACCAAAAGATGACAATGGCTCTTGTTTTGATAATAGCAGTATCACTGCCGCTGATGGCAAAAATGCAATGAATGACTGTATGCTAGCGGCGATGACCCCGAGCAAAATGCTCTACGAGCAAGTCGATGTAGAAAACGTCTCCGCCTCTACTACCTGTATCCCATTTGGTAAAGGCTCAGGATCACTAGATAGGAAATGTGTCCTTGCGTCTCCCTAAACCCCTTAGCCTACCGCGCAATTGTGTGTAGTGGCATAATAAAATTGGACAGCTTCTAAGAGGTTATAATAACCCAAAGAA
>NZ_RRYW01000188.1 GCF_014861365.1 Psychrobacter sp. FME6 | reverse complement strand
CGTTATGACAAATAATATGGGAAAGGTATGGAGCAGCGCCAGGCTTCTGAAACTAAGACATACCTATTCATACATTCAAAAATAATGCTGCTCACTAAAGCGAGCGCATGATCTGTCATACTACGCTCGATTCATGAGTAGTTGCAGTAGTTCGACATTGATGTAGTAAGAGCTACGACCAACCTTCTCTTTTTGTAGTAGCCCAATATCAGTCAGCTCATCTAAGTATTTAGTCGCGGTGATGCGCGTTACTGCTAAATCAGTCATCACAAACTCTATTTTGGTATAAGGATGATTAAATAGGTTGTTTAACAGTTCTTGGCGATAGATTTTGGGCTTCTCCTCGCGCATTTTGAGCTTATATGCTTGTATCAATGCCTTGATGTCTTTAATTAAGGTGATGGTGGATTTAGACGTCTCTTCCACACTATCAAGCATAAATAACAGCCAACCTTCCCAGTCGCCAGTATCTCGAACGTGCTGTAGATAGTGATAATAATCAGCCTTATGTCGAATCAGGTAATGACTGAGGTATAAAACGGGCAAGTCTAGTAAGCCTTGCGCCACCAGATAGAGAATATTTAAAATCCTCCCTGTACGCCCGTTACCGTCATAGAATGGATGGATACTCTCAAACTGATGGTGAATGACCGCCATTTTTACCAGTGGATCAAGATCGCATATTGCATCATCATTTATGAAAGTGGTTAGATTATCCATGAATGCTTTGATGTCGTCGCCGTGTTGAGGCGGCGTATAGACAATATCGCCTTGGCTATTTTTGAGTGTCGTACCGGGCAGCTTACGAAACCCTGCAACGTTTTTCTCTAACTCTTCTTGAATCGCTAGAATATCACTTAAGCGAATAATGCCGCTTTTTCGTACCGTATCGAAACTTGATTTTAGCGCCTGCGTATAGTTCTGCACCTCTTTGGTCGCAAGGCTTTGATTGACTATATCAAGCTCAGCTTTAAATAGCTCATCATTGGTAGTGACAATATTTTCTATCTCAGAGCTGTGCTTCGCCTCTTGTAGCGCCAAGGTATTGATTAAGATCGCCTCATTGGGAATAGATGAGACTACACCTTTGAGTTCAGCTAAATGTCGATTGGCTGACGACAGTTTTTTAAGAACCGCTCTGGTTTCTAGCGCCTCCATATTAGGAAGCGGTAAAGGGATAATCTGATACTCGTCCATGGACACCTCTTTGAATATGTATAATATTTCAGCTTTTCTATACATGTTATATATATACGTATAGAAAACCAGCTTTTCTATACGTATTTTTTTGAGATATATAAATTTTCTGATTTATTAGACTTGTTCAGCATCGCTCAATGACACCCTTAGTAATTTTTGAGCCTAATGACTGACAGGAAATTATAATTTGCCTGATAGATAAGTTAGTGCCATAGTTGTTCACTGAACGTTCTGGACAGTTGTACTGTACAGTCTCTAAAAACGTACTTGAACACTAGGTGAACAATGAACATATCGGTGACGAAAGCAGCAAAAGAATGGGGTGTATCAAGAACGACGATCTATCAGAAAGTCAATGATGGTGAGCTTTCTAGAACGGC
>NZ_RRYW01000187.1 GCF_014861365.1 Psychrobacter sp. FME6 | reverse complement strand
CTTTTACATCAATTATGGCTACGTCTGATGCCAGCATACTTTTTAGAACACCACCCTTTATTTAAGTTGCCTGTGTTTGCTCAGCTATTAAACTGGATCGGGGTCATTCCTATTAACCGTGGGAATAAAGGCTCAGTGCTACAAGCCAGTATTGATAAGTTTAAAACTGGTGAGCCATTGTTTTTAGGGTTAGCACCAGAGGGTACTCGTCAATATACTGAAAACTGGAAAACGGGTTTTTATTATTTAGCAGTGGGAGCTGGTGTGCCAATTTTGCCAGTAGCGCTAGACTATAAAACCAAAGAGATACGTTTTATGTCTCTGGTCTATCCTAGTGGCGATATCGACGCTGATTTACCAAAAATCTATGCTCAGTATAAAGGGGTAATGCCTAAACACCCTGAGCGCTTGTCACAGCCGCTACAGGACGTAAATAACGCCGCTGACTAACATTTTTAAAATATTGATTGTTGGTCAGGGTTTATGAGTTTTCAACACGCGCTATATTTATCATTAAAAAACCCCTCGACATAAAAGTGTCGAAGGGTTTTTCGTTTAAGCCTATATTTTTATTTCCAATAAATTTCTTAGCAATTGGCTAATTGCTGAAAGTACTAACACCGCCGTCGACAGGTAGGTTGATGCCAGTGATCATGGCAGCGTCATCGCTGGCTAAAAACATAACCGCAGCTGTCACATCAAAAGGTGTCGCTGCCTTTCCTAATAAAGCGTGCTCTATAAATGGGTTTGCGCTGTTATCTTTAGTGACTAACCCTGCTGCGACCGCGTTAATACGTACATCGTTTGGCACATTTTCTAATGCCAGTTTTTTTGTGGCTTCAGTCAAGCTTTGCTGTTGGGTTTTATAGGCATCGATACTCCAGTCAGCAGGTATATCGGTTAGCGTCGACACATTAACGATATTACCTTTGGTTTTTATCAGCTCTGGAACGACTGACTCATGGATACCGATAGCAGTATCTATATTGATCATCACGTCGATATGCTTGTATTTTTCTAATACATACTCTATTAGTTTTGCCGTTTGGGTTGGGTCGTTAATATCACTGGTGACGGTAAGGTGGTTGCCTGTGTTGATCCATGTATGGTCTTGCGGCAAGTCCTTATAGATATACTCTAAGATTTCATTATTAAGGCCAACAATTATACAATTAGCCCCTTCGCGTGCGAACCTAAGCGCCGTTTCACGACCAATATCTGAATCTGCACCTGTTACGATAACCGTCTTTTCTTTAAAACGCTTCATATTATTCAATCCTTGGTATTATATGATGGTCATCAAATAAAATTAATAGATATATCTGATAAATGTAATCGAGCGCAGTCTATAGATAAATCTGCGCGTAAGCTATGCCGCTTTGCTATCATCATAGCAACTCAGTGCTGCGAAAGCGACTGTGTCCAATATCTTGTGTGTCGCTTAATTTTTACGGCCATCAAGTCGCTGTCATGTGTAAAGCACCTACGTACTATAGTTAAAATACTTGGTGGTGTGTCAGAAAGTATGCTGAAGAAATAAAGGAGGGTGACAGCCAAAGCAAGATGATATATTTGAGGTTATGAAGACACAAA
>NZ_RRYW01000018.1 GCF_014861365.1 Psychrobacter sp. FME6 | reverse complement strand
CTTTTACATCAATTATGGCTACGTCTGATGCCAGCATACTTTTTAGAACACCACCCGATAATCATCTAGCTGATAACCGTTGTTTAACGCTTCATGGTAGTAGGTGTCAAATAATTGTACCAAGTCTGCTCTTGGATGTGTTTGGATATCGCCATCAAACCAGTGTTTTAAACCTTCTTTTTTTAGGCGAGGTAGCGAATATTGGTGGCTAAATTGGCTACCCATGTCTGAATAATGCAAGATCTTCATGTCTTCGATTGCTAAATTTTCGCCATCAACACAATTGTAACTGTCTTGATAAGGCTCAATCAGCTGAGGATTTTTTTTGATGACTTTCATGAGTTTCCGATGACTACTGGCATCTTTTCTCAATTTTTCTATGTTCGGAATAACTGTTTTTGCTTTTTGACAATCCCATAGACAGGTACATAATCGCGTCATATCGCTGTGAGATTTGGCAGCAACAATCGCTTGCCCTTCAATAGGATGCTGCCATAATGATGCGAGGTCATCTAATACGATCATATCGGTATCCATATAGATGGCGCGTCCTTGATAGCCACAATACTCAGGAATCGCCCAGCGAAATCCTGAAAAAGGCGTTGCCCATTTCACCGTATTCCAACCTTCACCTGTTTCAGGGTTAGAATACCAATAACTATCTGGATTGCGTGATAGCTGCATCCAAACAATCTCAACAGGTAAACTTGTGTGCTTATGGATGCTGTAATCGAGCACCATCATCTGCTCTAGATCACAGTTGTTAGGATCACAGCCCACAAAAACCTTAATAACTTCATCACTCATAATTAAATCCTAATAAATACAATAAAAATTACCATATGTTAATGCTGTTTAATGATTACAAACTCATAAGACGATTGATAAAAAATCGTGTTCGGCTATGCCTATCTATTAATAATCTCTATAATACGGAAAAACTTCTAGGCTAGACTCATTTTAAGTTGATTGTATTATTATAAGGCTCGTATTATGACACCCACTGAACAATCGTCCTCTTATGCTCAGCCTATAAATACTGGCTTAGATAACAAGTCTGAACAGCCGCATGCAAAATCCAAATCTTGGCGCTGGTTTGGGTTATTTTTAATGGCTTACTTTTTGATTTGGTCCATCATACCAAGCTTTCTCGCTAGTAGTGTGCCCTTTGATGTTAGCGAAGGTATCAACTGGGGCAGCGAATGGCAGTGGGGCTACTATAAACATCCTCCACTATCGTCATGGGTATTATACAGTTTTTATCAGCTATTTGGTCATGTCGGCCCTTATTTACTCAGCCAATTATCTGTCTTACTGACCTTAGTCCTAATTTATCACTTAGGTAAGAAGCTTTGGTCACCGACCACCGCTCTAATTGGTAGTGCGTTAACTTTAGCGGTTCTGTACTACACTTACCCTAGCCTTGAGTTTAATCACAATGTCGCTCAATTTCCCATTTGGGCAGGGTTGTACTTAGCGTTTTATCAATCTTTGACTCAAAACCGTCTCAGAGATTGGATATTACTGGGTGTGCTCGGTGGACTTGGGATGTTGACTAAGTACACGGTGATATTTTTATTAATACCGATGGCATTCTATTTAGTACTGCCAAGACAGTGGCCATTATTAAAACAACCGAAACCGTGGATAGCGGCTTTTGTCATGTTGGTTATCTTCGCACCGCATTTATATTGGTTAGCAACGCACGATTGGTTGCCACTTAGTTATGCCAGTGGACGCTCGCAAGAGGTTGCTGCGGGGGCGTATAACATCAAGCGGCATTTTAGCTGGATAGGATTTGTCATTGCTCAGCTTGTTGCTCATATTCCGTTACTCATTATGCTTGCTGTTAATCGCAAGCGTTTATTAAAGACTGATGACTACAAGCACAGCTTGCCGCAGAACGCAGCATTACTTTGGTATATGTGGTTATCGCCAATCGCAGTATTGGTTGTTTTAAGCTTGGTATTTGGGGTGGGCTTGCGTGATATGTGGGGTATGCCAATGTGGGCACTGTCAGGGTTGCTCGCTGCCTCCTTGATAGCACCTGCCACTCAATTATTAACCGCCATCAAGCTAAGAAAAGCACTGACTATTTGGTTGTCCCTTGTTACCGTACTAATGGTAGTATATGTGGGCTTCGGCGACAAGATTCGTCATAAGCCTTCTCGTATGCAGTGGCCGGAGCAGGTATTGACAGTTCAAGCACAGACTACTTGGCAATCGTTGAGTAGCTGTACACTTGATAGCGTTTCAGGTGATCGCTGGCTTGGCGCATTAGTCGCGATGAATAGCGGCTTTCCCTCACAAATGATATCCGGTCCTGCCAGCCACTCGCCCTGGATGAACACCCAGCGCCTACAAGAAAATGGCACGTTGGTCATGTGGCAAGAGGGCGAAGAAGATATCGTCCTGCCGTTGCTTGATGATGTTGATGCTATTGCCACTACTGAAGTAGACAATAGCCATAACAACGCTAATGCCTTAATTAAGCAGCAGGGTCAATGGCAGATTGATTGGCGTGACGGCAAGATAGAAAAGCCGTTATTGATAAACTGGGTGGCTTATGTTCCAAGTCGCTGCTTTCAGGATTAAAAATAAAGCCTTATTTTTCAGTGGCTGGTAAATAGCCATTTATATGAATAAAATAATTGAGTGTTTATGCTAGATCAGTTGTCACAATCTCGCCCTTATTTGTCGATTATTATGCCTGCGTATAATGATGCTGAAGCCTTACAATCCTTTTTGCCAGAAGTCTTCGCCTTTACGCAGACACTACGCGTGCCAGTAGAGATAGCATCGGCCGAGCAAAATATAGAGGGCTCAACATCAAGAATAGCGAGCTGTGAGATTATTATTGTTGATGATGGCAGCCGCGATAACTTAGTCGAGGTAGTCACACAGTTAATGCCTACTCGTCCAGCAAATACCGACTTAGAGCTCATACGTTTATCGCGTAATTTTGGTAAAGAGCCGGCACTCAGTGCTGGTCTAGCAGCCGCGCGAGGCGAGATAGTTGCTATGATTGATTCAGATGGACAGCATCCTTTACCAGTATTAGCACAAATGCTAACGATGATTGAGCAAACGGATATTGATATGGTCGCGGGTATTCAAGCCAATCGCCCGCATGAAAGCCGGCTCGCAAAAACTTTAAAAGGCAGTTTTTATCATTTTATCCAGGACAGTCAGCGTTATGAGATTCGTCCTAATGCCGGTGATTTTCGGGTGATGAATCGCAAGGTGCTAAATGCTTTACGCTCATTACCCGAGCGCCAACGCTTTATGAAAGGCTTGTATGCTTGGGTTGGCTTTAATACTGTTTACTTGCCCTTTACCGCTGCCAATCGCGATACTGGTGAAAGTAAATTTAACTATGGCAGCTTGTTTGAATTGGCACTTGTAGGTATTACCTCCTTTTCTCAGCGACCACTGCGGCTGATTTCCCGCATAGGTTTTGCAGTCTCTGCATTGGCTTTTTTATACGGCTTATATATCGTGATAGATACCCTAATATTTGGTAGCGATGTCGCAGGCTGGGCAACGGTTGCCGCAGGAATTATGTTTTCTACTGGTATACAACTGGTTTGTATTGGCGTAATTGGCGAATATGTCGGTAGACTCTATGAAGAGGTTAAGCAGCGACCACTGTATTTAATCGATGAAGTCATCAATAGCAAGTCTGCGCATACTACTCATCAATACGCTAATAATTACCTACAGGCGACGGCCAAAAGTGCAATGGACAAACCAGCTGATGAATAACACAGCAGAAACGCAATCGAATGCTATGCAAGCCCTTTGGTTTTTAGCCGTTGGTGCCAGTGCGGCTTTGGTTCATTTTTTAGTACTGGTCAGTATCGTCAATCTCACGACTGCCACGCCAGCATGGGCCAACGTAGGCGCTTTTTTAATTGCTTTTATCGTCAGCTTTTTCGGGCATTTTTATTTTACCTTTAAACAATCAGAGTATTCAGATAAGAGTATTCGGCCAAACAATAATCATATTCATAAAAAAAGGCATCTTCCTGCTTTAGGAAAATGGTTTAGCAGTTCCGCAGCAGGATTTATTGCCAATCAAGGCTTATTCGTTTTAGGGCTACGTTGGTTTGGCGAGCAGTATTATATGCTGATATGGCTGCTGGTCACGGGCGTTATTACCGTTATGACCTTTGCCTTGGGCAAGTTTTGGGCGTTTAAATCATGAGCCATCCTCATTATCAAAAGCAAGCTGCTTCGCTCTCTAACACTGCCCGCCCTGTGATTATTAACGTTGATGATTTAGGACTGTCTACTGCCGTCAACGATGCGGTCATTCATCTTGCCGAACTTGGGCGTATTGGTGCCAGCAGCTATATGGTTGGCGGTACAATTACGGATAGCAACATCAATCGTCTGAACCAACTCAATGTCGATATTGGCTTGCATTTAGATCTGACGGGTATATTTGCTTCCGCTCTGCGTGGTTCATTGAAATCAATCATTATCGCAAGCTACTTGCGTCGTTTGAATCCCATGCAAGTAAGCGATGTTATTAAACAGCAATTAGATGGATTTGAAGAACGCTTTAATCGTGCGCCTGTATTTATTGACGGACATCAACATATTCATCAGTTTCCTGTTATTCGTGAGGGTTTGATTAAAGAGCTCACTAACCGCTATAGTGATGAGATAGCAAAAGGCATGCTGAGCGCACGCGTTACTACACCGCTTATCAATGACGTAAAGTCTTGGATCATTTATATACTAGGTGGTTATGCTTGGCGAAGATCTTGTCAGCATCATCAAATTCTAACCAATGATAAATTTGGTGGGGTTTATGGTTTTGATGCTGATCGTCAGCAATTAGCAATGTTATGGAAAAAGTGGCTGCAAGCTGCACCCTGTCATACAGCTAACGTATCACCTACACTGATTATGTGTCATCCTGCTGTTCCTGAAAGTAGAAGTAATAGCTGGCAGGATGACATCAAAGCGGCTCGTGAGATTGAGTATAAGTGGTTAATCAGTGACGAGTTTGCAGAGTTATTAGCTCAGTATGAAGTAAAATTGATGCGCTGGTCAGATATAACATTAACCTCTTGAACCTTTAATAATTATCAAAGTCATAATAAAAGTGACGCAATGATAAAGAGAAAAAAGCTAAGACTGAAACAGTCTTAGCTTTTTTATTTGTACGATATAATTTTAAAAATAAAATGCAGCTTTAAAAATTAATCAATAAAGCTTAACCAATCCATATACTGCTCATTGCGACCATGGACCACATCAAAGTATAAGGTTTGCAATTTTTCAGTCAAGGGTCCACGACTACCGTTACCGATAACCCGATCATCATATTCACGAATAGGTGTCACCTCAGCCGCGGTGCCCGTCATAAAGATTTCATCTGCTAAGTAAAACTCATCACGAGTGATGCGGCGCTCAACAACCTTGATACCCAAGTCATCCGCAAATTCGATGATAGTACGACGCGTGATACCATCTAATGCACCGCCACCTAAATCAGGAGTATGTAACACGCCATCTTTTACTAAAAACAAGTTCTCGCCAGCACCTTGGCAGACATAGCCTTGTGGGTCCATCAAGATGGCTTCGTCATAACCATTACGCGTGACTTCTTGATTGGCCATGATAGAGACTGGATAGTTGCTTGAGGCTTTTGCCTTACACATAGTTACATTGGTCATATGGTGGGTAAATGAAGAGGTTTTGACACGGATACCATTTTTGATACCTTCTTCACCAAGGTACGCGCCCCAATGCCAAGCCGCAACCATCGCATTGATGCTATTGTCACGTGATGACAGGCCTAGTTTTTCTGCACCCACCCAAATCAGTGGACGAATATAGGCTTCTGCGAAGTTGTTTTGCTTGACCACGTCTTTGTGCGCTTGCTCAAGCGTTGCTGCATCAAACGGCACGTCCATCTGAAAGATTTTTGCTGAACCCAATAGGCGCTCAGTGTGCTCTTTTAGACGAAAAATTGCTGTGCGATTGTCAGCCGTTTGGTAAGCACGAACGCCTTCAAACACCGCCATACCATAATGTAAGCTATGCGTCAGTACATGGACTTTGGCATCTGGCTGTTCAATCATCGTGCCATTCATCCAAAGCTTACCATCTTGTGTTGCCATGTTCATTTTATAATCCTTATGCTAGCACTAACGGCTAACTTTTTTAGGTATAGTCAACGCACTTGAAAATGGCCACAATATTAACCTCGTGCAATGTAATATTTACGCTCGGTTACCTTGTACCCACCTTAAACTGCTTCGACTAGAGGTTGTATTTAGTCGTATTTATCAACATCATATGATAACACCGCAGCGTCAATTTTTACTGCTAAAATACCGCTTTATTATTAATGACTGACGACAGTATTACCATGAGCAAGCGATTATATCACTGGCAATGCTGACAAATGCAACCTTTTGGTTTGTGGTTAAATGATTTTTGTTTATAGTGGTGCCTATTCTTCTTCTATTGAGTCGACGCCCATCAAATGTTGCCATTGATCTTGTACCAATGTTCGCGTCTCCTTCCATAGCGATTCATCGACTAACAATGACTGCTCTGACAATGCCAGCTGGTGAGTGGCAGCACGTATTCTTAGATAAGCATCGGTCAAATCCTGACAAACTTGCGCGTCCCAAATTCCTAGTAACGCAACTTCTTCAAAAATACGGACGTTGTCACTCCACTTAGTCAAACTTGGATATTCGTGCGAATAAGCCAGCACCGCAAATTGTGCTAAAAACTCAATATCAATTATGCCGCCTGCGTCTTGTTTAAGATGAAACTTGCCCGCTTGTTGTTGCCACTGACTGGTGCCTAGATGTTTTTGCATCTTAATACGCATACTGGTGACTTCACTACGCACTTGTTCTATCGTGCGCGGTAGGGCCAGTACCTCTCGTCGGATATCACAAAAACGTGCTGTCACACGTTTGTCGCCACAAATCGCCCGTCCCCGCACCAATGCTTGATGCTCCCACGACCATGCTTTGTCCATTTGATAGGTTTCAAAAGCATGGCAAGATACTACCATCATGCCAGCGTTACCCGAGGGGCGCAGACGCATGTCAATCTCATAAACGCGGCCATCTCGAGTTTGAGTATTGAGGTAATTCATCAGCTTTTGTACCAAACGCGCAGCAAATTTCATCCCACTGACTGATTTTTCGCCAGTAGTCATGCCCTGCTCTTTTATCTTGTGTAAAAACACCAAATCTAAATCGGATGAATACGACAACTCTAACCCACCAAGCTTGCCGTAGCCAATGATGGCAAAGCCGCAATCAGCCTCAGTCACTGGGTCACCATCTTGACCAATGGGGTAACCGTAGCGTTTGACGATTTCTGCAAAAGCACGCTCTAGTGCCGCTTCTAATACCACAGCAGCGATATAGGTTAATGAGTCCGACACCTTCATAATTGGACGCTCAGCCAATACATCACTGGCAGCGACCGCCAATACTTGGTTCTTTTTGAATAGTCTTAATACGCTGAGCAACTCTTCTTCATCATTGGGCTCAACCCGCAAAAGTTGTTGGCGCAAAATATCACGAAGCTCAGGCTTATCTGGCAAATGACGATAGCGTTGCTGTAAAAAAGTATCTAAAAGCACCGGATAATGTGCCAACTCTTTTGCAATCCAAGGACTGGCCGACAGCATCGGAATCAGCTCAATCGTTGCGTTGGGGTTCTCAGCAATCATGACCAAATAGATAGAACGGCGACAAATCGCTTCGAGCAAAGCAATGAGACGCGGTAAGGCGGTATTAGCCAGTTGCTGCTGCTCTTGATGAGCGAGTAATGCATGGATAATGACAGGATAAGCATCGTCCAAACGCTCTCTTGCTTCGTCACTTAAGTTGGCAACCATCTTTGATTGCCAAAAACCCTGCAATAGCTCGCGATTTTCTGGGGTGAGTACTTCATTCAACCGCGCAATCTGCTCATCGAGGTGTTCTGGCTCAAGATTCATATCGTCTTGGTCAGGTATCTGGCGCTCGGTGACCATACGCTCAAACGGAACATTGACATTGTCGCGATGATGATTAAGCGTGCTTAGCAATGCTTGCCAGTTATCAAACCCAAGTGTTATCGCTAAATTGCGCTGCCACTGTAAATCATGTGGTAAGCGCTGAGTCTGCTGGTCATTGATGGCTTGAATACCATGCTCCAATCGGCGTAGAAAACGATAAGCCACTTGCAGCTGCTCATAGGTGACGGTCTCTATATACCCAAGCTTATGTAATGCCTGCATTGCCTGTAAGCACGATTTAACCTGTAGTTGAGGATGCCGCCCACCATAAATCAACTGGAATGCTTGCACAATAAACTCAATATCCCTGATACCACCAGCACCAAGCTTAATATTATCCAAATCTTCACGCTGTACCACTTGGTTTTGGATAAGCGACTTCATTTCTCTGAGTGCTGAAAAAGCACTGTAATCAACATAATAACGAAAGACAAATGGTTTAATAAGCACCTGCAACTCATCATAGAACGGCTGCTCTATCTGCCCAACCACTCGAGCTTTTAGCCAAGCAAAACGCTCCCATGCACGGCCATGCTGCGAAAAATACTTCTGTAATGCCGATAAATGGATGGCCAAGTCGCTACCGTCACCCCACGGACGCAGACGCATATCCACTCGAAACACAAAACCATCAGCGGTCTTGTTATCAAGCAACTTAATAATACCTTGACCCAGCCGAGTCATAAAACGCTTGTTATCTATGCAGCGGGTGCCTTTGGCTTTATCGCCATTGGTCTCACCACGTGCCTGATGGACAAAGATAAGATCGATATCACTGGATAAATTTAGCTCATGAGCGCCAAGTTTGCCCATGGCCATAATCGCCATATCGTCAATTTGTACATTGCCTTTAGCATTAATAAACGTCGGTTCGCCATACTGTTTGATAAGATGCTGATAGGTATACTCTTTGGCAAAAGAGATACAACCATCTGCAAACTCAGACAGCTCATCGGTTAACTGCTCAAGCGTAATCATTTGTAATGCATCTTGCCATATCCAGCGCATCATCAGCAGCGTACGCAAATGGCGCAAACCACTCATCACCTTCATTTCAGCGGCGAGTTGGTAATTATCATCCAAGGTATAGTCTTGGATTAAATCATCAATTTGCTGACGTGTTAGGGTTTGGTCTAATGGGTAACTGCGCAAAAAAGTCTGGCATGAAATGGTCCGACTTTCCCAAATTTGATAGGCAAATTCACTCGCCGTCTGCAATACTTGCAACTGATCTGCCGTAGGCTGATAATCTGTCCCATGAGTCGCACGTAAAGACATAGCAGATAACATAGAGGAATGAACTCCTTACATAGAATAATAAGACGACGTAAATCTAGAACCTAAGTCTAGATTTTTTCTGCCGAGCCAATCACAGCATCAAATAAGCTTACTCAATATCTGAGTGTTCAGCAACGTTTAACAACACGGACACTATTTGATTCTAGCGGCTTTATGGTAGCATGAATAACTTTAGCACGAACAGCCATAACCTTAGGCCACCAGCCGTGATGAATAATAATGAAAGTGTCAAATTATAAAAAACAAACTATAAAAATCAGGATAATAAAATGAATCATTCAAATTTAAAACAACAAAACCAGGAAATTGTATTGGCTGAACACCCTTCAGGTTTGCCAACAGAAAACACCTTTAAAATTAATGACATTGATATGCCTCAGCTCAAAGCGAGCGAGGTCTTAATAAAAAGTATTTACGTCTCTGTCGATCCTGGTATGCGCGGCTTTATGAATAAAGGCGATGACGATGCTGCTGGCAATAAATTTCAGTTAAACAAGCCGATTACCAGTCGAACGGTTGCACAGATCATTGAAAGCAATGATGATGATTTTGCAGTAGGTGATATTGTGCATGGGCGCTTTGCATGGCAAAAATATCAAACCGTTAAAATTGCAGACATTGAAAAAGTAGACCCGACGCTTGCACCTATTTCCACCGCTGTCAGTATGCTTGGTATTCCCGGCCTCTCCGCCTATTTTGGTATGCTAACTATTGGTCAGCCAAAAAAAGAGGAAACAGTCGTTGTCTCTGGTGCAGCAGGCTCAGTAGGCAGTATTGCTGCGCAGATCGCTAAGATAAAAGGCTGTAAAGTTATCGGTATTGCAGGCTCTGCCCAAAAAATTGCGTTCTTAGAAGATGACTTAGGCTTGGATAAAGGCATCAACTATCATCAAACTGACGACATGGAAGTGGCGATCAAAGAAGCCTGTCCCGATGGTGTTGATGTGTTTTTTGATAATGTCGGCGGAGAATTGTTCGATGCGGTTTTTGCCAATATTAACAAACACGGCCGTGTCGCTATTTGTGGACAAATTGCAGAATACAACGCAGACAATCCGCCACAAGGTCCAAGACCCATGCAAACCTTAATCAAGAAAAGCGCCCGTATGGAAGGGTTTGTTGTCTACGATTTCGCAGATGAGTTCGATGCCGCCAAAAAGCAAATCGCAGAATGGTATAATGCTGGGCAACTGAAATACAAAGAAAACCTTATCGAAGGATTTGAAAACATTCCTTCCGCCTTTATTGGTCTCTTTACCGGTGAAAACATCGGTAAGCAAATGATCAAAACTGGCGATTTAGAAAAATAAATTGAATCTGGCTTTTAGACTTGAACGGTTGACCATGAACCGTTCAAGGTCGGTTTATTAAAGACTTTTTAGTCACTACCTATCAATCAACAACCACCTATAAATTGCGATGCTACCGTTATGACCACGCCTACAACCACGGCCTCTACCCCATTACTTCTAATCACCGCTGATCCTAGTCACCCGCTTGCTCAACTAGCGCTACGTTATGCACGCGCTTATCTTCAGAGCAGCTCAAACCAAGAAGAGGTGGGCAGACGCAGCCCTTTAAACGTCTTTTTTTATGCAGACGCAGCGCATACTGCCAATCGTTTACGCTGGCAGTCGGCAGACCAAATCGACTTGACCAAAGAATGGCAAACGCTCGCTGAGCAATATCAGTTATCACTGCCCGTTTGCGTCAGTACCGCACTCAGTCGCGGTATTAGCGATAGCGATAACAGCAAACGACATCAGCTAGACACTGAAAATCTGGCACAAGGTTTTACATTGGTAGGATTGAGTGAGCTTGCAATGATGATGCAAGAGGACTGTCGCTTGGTGCAGTTTTAATACAATTTTGATGCAGGTTTTATAAAATTGATGACGCCAAGACAATACTTATTAGCGAGTAACATTCTAAGCCAGCAATCAGATTAGGAACATACCATGAAACTATTAATTCAGCTGCATACCCCGACTGAAATGGTCAGTTATGAAGGCTGTGCACTGGCACTAACGCTGGCAACCTTTGGGCATGAAGTACAGTTGTATTTAGATGCGCCTGTTTTTGGCTTTTTGATGCAGCATGAGTCACGTTTGCACGGCATGATTCAGTCACTTGAGCTCTATGATATGCCAGCGGCTTGGTTACCAGACGATGTGTTTAGTGGCTGGGTCACAGGTATGTTGCCAGCCGATTTGGCCTCGCAGCTAACATTGATACCAGAAGTGGTGAACTCAAATGACTTTGAGCAAATACTGACTTTTTAATAAAAAAAACAATGAATACTATCAAAGCAAATGGATACCGTTATGGCAACCTTATATCAATTACACAGTAAGATAGACACCCTCAGACGCAGTGTCGAAGAGATGTCGCGCACATGGTGCAAAGGTGACAGTATCGTCTTACTTGGCACCACGGTCGCTTTTATTGACTGGTTTGATGCCTACTTAGGTGATAGCGAGATACAAGGTATTACGGGTATTTATGCGCTAGCCGATGATGTGGCTCAACTCACGACCAATACCAGAGCCAAGCTAAACTTAGAGGCCAAGTTAAGCTGTATCTTAACCGATAGTGAATGGGTCAAACTGACTCAAAATGCTAACGTTAGTAATGCTGGATTTGATAAAGTAGTGACCATCGCCTTATGAATAATAACGACAACACTATTAACGACAACGCTATTAAAATTATGACAACAATCGATGTTGAACTGGATCAAGACGGCCACTTATGTGATTATACGATTTGGACGGCTGATATTGCCCAGCAATTAGCCAACACCCTAGAGGTACATTTAGAGACTGAGCATTTGCAAATCTTACAACAGGTACGGGCTTTTTTTACCAAGTTTAATCATCCACCAGCGACGCGACCACTTATCAAGTGGCTACAGAAAACGTTGCCTGAGTGTGACATTAGCAATCAAAAGCTGCAGCAATTATTTAATACAGGCTTGGTTGCTCGTCATGTCAATCGCTTGGCTGGTTTGCCAAAACCCCCTAATTGCTTATAATTTTCTCAATCCATAAATACATAGTCGGTTCAATATGAACCGCTATTTTGGGTCGTATACTGTCAAGGTCTCATAACCGATGCTACGCCCTTCATCGCCCTCAAACCCTTGCTGCCGCCACACCTCATACAGACATATAGACACGCTATTAGACAAGTTCAAACTGCGTGAATCCGGTAGCATGGGCAACCTAAGCCAGTTACCGCTGCCGATATCTTCACGAATTGAATCCGGCAGACCTGCTGTCTCAGAACCGAAAACCAGAGCAACATTAGATCTCACATTGGCATTCCCTTTTAAGCTTGTAAAATCATAATCATAAAATGGCTTGCTAAGCTTGGTAGTCATTGCCGTAATCATATCGCAGTCCGCTGCTAGCAATGATTGTTTTGCAGCTGCCCAATTATCATGGACTTGCAAATGGGCGTATTCATGATAGTCCAACCCTGCACGGCGCAGTTTTTTATCATCTAACTCAAACCCCAAAGGTTTGACTAAATGCAGCTGCGCACCAGTATTGGCACATAGGCGAATAATATTACCGGTATTGCTCGGCATTTTTGGAGCTACCAGTACGATGTGTATGGTCATAATATTTCCGTAGATGATTTTAGACTCACCGTAATCAAAAGTTACAGTTTACTGTCAATAATTACATTTTGATACTGTGCAGCGTTTTTAACTTTCACTATGATGTCTGTATTAGATAACAAGACGATATGTCGATGTCGGTATATTGTGGCGCTATCTTATACCAAACCAATAATGTTCGCGCAAATCGTTTAACGTTATTGGTATAACACGCCAGAATCCATTTATTTTTGAGGACACTATTATGAAAAAAGTAATCATTGCATCTTTAACAGCTATGTTCGTATTGACCGGTTGCAACACTTTTAAAGGTCTAGGCCAAGACGTGTCAAGCGCTGGCGATGCTGTAACTGGCGGCGCACAAGACGTACAACAAAAAATCTAAGTCTTAGCGTTTTAGATTTAAAGCTAAAAAGGTTTGCCATTTATTTGGCAAGCCTTTTTTTATTACCTATACTAAGAAAGCTTCGTCAAAACTAAAAAATCTTCGTCAAACAAGCTTACAAAAACACTCGTAATATTTGATTGAGGTAACGCTGCCCCAATTTTGTTGGTTGCAAATGCTCGGCACTGTCGACCAATAAACCTTGAACAACCAATTTATCTACCTGCTCCGCAATATCGCTATATCTCAATCCTGTTCGTGCCTCAAAAAGCGACCACATCACCCCGTCGTGCAGACGTAGCGCATTCAGCATAAATTCACTTACCAACTCATCACTATCAATCACTTGCCAACCAACCATCTTTGGTGCACTTTGGCTTAATGTAGATTGCTCGGCGTCAGCTTGGTAGTCCATGTCTTGATGACTTATGTCCTGATAATTTACATAGTCTTTAGGCAAGCGTGACTTACTAAAACGATAAATGCCAGAATCTAGCAACAACTCATTTCCATTTAATTCTGTCGCTTTACCTGCAACCGTTAACTTGCCATGTGCCCCAGCACCAATGGCGAGATAATCCCCAAATTGCCAATAATTGACATTGTGCCGGCATGGCTTATCGGACGCGCCTGACCAAGCAGATACTTCATAATTGTTATAACCCAATTTTTGGAGTAACGCCTGCCCTGCCTGCTCAATATCTGCCAAGTTATCCTCATCTGGCAACACGGGCTGACTGCGATAAAACACGGTATTGGGCTCAATCGTCAGCTGATACCACGAAATATGCGTTGCACCTGCATCGTGTGCCATCTGAATATCGTCTAGTGCTTCATGCATCGTTTGCTGCGGTAAGCCATGCATCAAGTCGACATTGACTCGCTCAAACCCCGCTGTGCGAGCCGCATGAATCGCTGCGAGTGCCTGAGCAGGATCATGTATACGTCCCAGCGTTTTCAGCTTATCAGCCGCAAAGCTTTGCACACCAATCGACAATCGATTGATACCGACATCCAAATACTGCGCAAAAGGCGCATGCTCTAGCGTACCTGGATTGGCTTCCATAGTAACCTCTATGTCAGCAGAAAAATCAAAACACGCCCGCAGCCCAGCGAATAAGCGTTGATACTGAGCAATCGGCAATAGCGATGGCGTACCACCACCGATAAATATCGAGCTGATTTTGCGCCCTTGAGTCAACGTCTGCTGCACCTTTGCATCTAACAATAATGCATCGACATACTCGTCATACATCAATGACTGACTGTCTATCGGCAGCTCATGCGAGTTAAAATCACAATAAGGGCATTTTTTGACACACCAAGGAATATGGATATATAGCGCCAATGGAATAGTGTTTACCACTATGGTATTCGCAACAGAATGATTCAGAGCACTAGAACTAATGGATGAGTGAGCAGGTTTGATATTTAACATAAAAGGATTTATCTATAAATAGGTAACTGCTGTCATTAGCAGAAAGTAGCGCTAGGATAACGGCTAAGCTCATTAAAAAAAAGGCCTTGTTAAAGAAAGTTAGATTAATAACAAAACCAGTAACAAACGCTCATGTTAATGGCACTTCCGTACAGGCAGAATAGTTAAGAGTGATAGTATAAAATATACTATAGGTTAAACGACCTATCATAAAAAAGTGCATGGTTAACGATAATTAATAGGATAAAAAGATGGCTTACTGGTTGATGAAATCCAACCCCAAGTTTTTTGGTATTGATGACTTACAGCGCTTGAAAACCGACAGCTGGGATGGCGTGCGCAATTATCGCGCGCGTAACTTTATGCGCGATGATATGAAGGTCGGTGATAAGGTCATCTTTTATCATTCTAGCGCCAAGCCTTCTGGCGTCGCTGGTATCATGACCGTCAGCAAAGCAGGCCATCCTGACCCCTCCCAATTCCATCCTGAGCATAGGCACTATGACCCTATCGCAACCGAAGACGAACCGCGCTGGTACATGGTAGATGTCACTTTCGAGCAAGCTTTTACCGATATACTCCCACTAGCAGAGCTTAAGTTTCTGCCTACGCTTGAGGATTCCTTATTGTTAAGAAAAGGCTGTCAGCAGCTGACCGTCATTCCACTAGAACCCAAACACTGGAATACCATTATGAACATGGCAGAAGAGCTGGAGCTAATACCAGATGAAACAGACTCTATTTAACCGTTTTCAGCCCATTTAGAGACTAAAGATGGTTAAAAATATTTAAGTAAAAACTATTGATTGAACTGAGGACAGGCCCTAATAAACGCTTCCAAAATATTGACTTCATCGCTTAGTTTCTTTACCATCTTATTTGTTTATGACCTGTCAATTCATCGCTTGAATTGATGGGTTATTTTTATTTTAGCCTCGTCGATTTTATTTGTACGCGCAGACTATACAGCCTTATTCATAATCTACTTGCTCATATTATTTATCAGAGTATTATCGTCGCACCACTATAGTCACTGCACCATAAAAGAGTTATGCCTTGGACAAATATCATAAAATAATTTAGATAAGTCGTTTTCCATCCAACCTTGACGTAGAAACTTCACTTGAGCCCATTTCTTTTCAATGGGATTTAGATCAGGACTGTAAGGCGGTAAGAATAGAAGCCTGTGACCGTGCCTGTTGAGTAGTCTTTGGACTCGCTTATGAAAGCTAGCATTATCCATGACAATCACACATTTTCTCTTAAGGTTTGGGATTAGCGTGTACTTGCACCAATCATAAAATATATCCCCATTGATGTTCTTCTCGAAGTAATCTAGCGCAAACAGCATCTTGCCATAGAGAGCACCAATGACGTTGGTTCGTTTTTTACCTTGCCAGTTATAGCGGTCGATGCAAGGGGTTCCGATGGCAGCATAGCCGTAGAGTCTAATAGTCTCGGCCTCAAAGCCACTCTCATCCATATAAACAATGGGATAGCCTTGAGCGATGAAGTCGTTAAGTTTTCTTAGATACTTAGCTCTCTTTAGGGGGCAAGCTTTGGGATGCTCAAGTGTCTTTTTTTTTGCTAATACCAATACGCTTTAAGGCTTTACTGATGCCTGTTGGGCTACAATTAAAACGCTGTGCCCGCTCATAGTGATAATCGTCAGGGTGGTCTTTGACATCTTGAGCTAAGGCTTCATCTTCTATTTTGTAGGGCTTGATATCTCGAGTAGTTTTGCTGTGAAGACGTTTTTTCCACTTCTGGATAGTCGTTGGACTGATATCATAGAAAACGGCAGCTTCGGCAAAAGTCATGCCCTCATCTAAGCTTTTGAGGACTTGTTTGCGATAATCTAGGGAGTAAGTCATGGTCATTTATAGTGGTAATCGTTTAGTTGATTTGTTTTATAACATTTTTGAAGTCATTTGACTATACTACATTACTGTCTTACTATTCATTTATTAACGGCAGTATTTGCTCATCAATACCATTTTTTAACAAAAATAATTACCGTAAAGAATAAAAAGTTGCTCACTATGGCTTTCCCATTATCTTTTAGAGATTTCAAGAGCTACAGTTTACGCTTAGGCGTGCTCGCGCTACCTATTTTGATTACTCAATTTTGTCAGGCAGCGCTTGGTGTTGTTGATGCCATTATGGCCGGTCAAGTCTCTGCACTTGATTTGGCCGCCGTGGCCGTTGGCTCTGGCATTTGGCTGCCTCTGTTTTTATTAGCCACTGGTATTTTAATTGCTACCACGCCACTCATTGGTGAAGCAGTCGGTCAAAACAAACATGACCAAGTCCCACATATTACCCAGCAGTCTTTATGGACGGCTGGTGTCATTGGTATTCTTGGTTTTATCATTGTCAATTTAGCCCCCAACATCCTTGGGGTAATGGGAGTACCTGAAAATATTCAGCCCATAGCGACGCAGTACTTGCATGGTGTATCGTTCGGTTTCCCTGCCTTGGCAGTCTATGCGGTGTTGCGTAGTTATTGCGAGGCGCTTGGTCGGCCTGAGCCAGTCACTATTATCAGCATCATTGGGCTATTGGCAGATATACCACTGAACTATATTTTTATTCATGGTTTGTTTGGTATGCCTGAGCTTGGCGGCGCAGGCTGCGGGATCGCAACGGCCATGGTACTATGGATAAATGTCCTATTACTTGGTGCTTATACCAGCTTTACTAAGCGTAAGCAATTTGCTACTACGCGCTTTTTTTATGGTTTCGCCAGCCCCAATCGTGCACAAATCAAAAAGCTACTTAAGCTTGGTATTCCTATCGGCGTCTCTATCTTTTTTGAAGCCAGCCTATTTAGCTTAGGGGCACTCGTTATCAGTCCACTAGGTGAGTTGGCAACGGCATCGCATCAAGTAGCATTAGCAGTGACCTCGCAGCTGTTTATGATACCTATATCGGTCGCGATGGCGCTAACCATCATGATATCCAATCGCTTTGGCGAAAAAAACCTTTTGGCATTACGTCAGGTGCAGGCCACTGGTCTAATATGGACTGTCATGATTGCTTTGACTTCTATGCTCGGCGTTTGGCTATTTAGACCACAATTGGCAGCGGCTTTCACTGACAACCCAGTCGTCAGGGCCCAAGCCATGCACTTACTTATTTTTGCACTGGCTTATCAGCTGTTTGATGGCTGGCAAGTGAATGTTGCAGGCATATTACGCGGTATGCAAGACACCACTATACCGATGTGGGTCACGCTATTTTGTTATTGGATCGTTGCTTTACCGCTTGGTATATACTTGGTGCGCTTCACTGATCTTGGGCCAGAGGGATTTTGGATGGCATTAATTACTGGACTATTCCTAGCTTCTATTTTATTGACATTACGTCTGCGCTATCAACAAAAGCGTTTGACAGCTTTATGGGGCTGATAGTGTGGCTTTGTTGATATAAAACCATCCGAATGTCATAACGAATAGCATCTATTAGCATCTAATAACCGTTACTCATCACTGGGACTGGCGCTAAGTAGCCACTTAGACTATGATAATTTATTAGATATTTCTTACGCGTAAGAGTACTAACGTCATAATATGTAAAAAAACTCAGTTAACAACTGTACATCGATTGCTCATTGCCGTGAATATAGGTATCATTAGCAATTACCTACACAATATTTAGTTACACTATTTCTTGAATTTAGTACAAGGCAAAAATAAAATTATGGATATCGAAAAAATACGTACCCTAATCGCCCTCATGGAAGAAAGTGAACTGGTTAACTTAGAAATCAGCTCAGACGACGAACACATCAGTTTGACACGTCACTATGATGCACCTGCACCAACGATGATGGCTGCTCCTACTGCTGGCGCGGCTCCTATCGCTGCTGACGCAAAAACAGCTGTTAAAGCTGGTAGCGTTGAGACATCACCAATGGTTGGTGTGTTTTATTCTGCACCAAGTCCTAATGATCCGCCGTTTGTAAAGGTCGGTCAAAAAGTGCAAGCTGGCGATACCTTAGGTATTATCGAAGCGATGAAAATCATGAATCCTCTTGAAGCCACCCAAAGTGGTGTTATTGATGAGATATTAGTGGATAACTCTGAAGTTGTGCAGTTTGGTCAACCTATCGTAAGCTATAAAGCGTAACTATATTTGCCAATCTTTACTTCGTTATGATTGAGACTCGTTATGGTTCGGCATCTTAGTTTAAGTTATCTTAACTATCTTCGCTTAACTTTATAATGCCAATAATAGAGACTCTATCAGTGACTGCCGCTTCGACAAGGATGACCCCATGATAAAAAAACTGCTCATCGCCAATAGAGGTGAAATCGCCCTGCGTATCGTTCGAGCTTGCAAAGCGCTTGGCATTGAAACCGTAGGCGTCTACTCCACAGCTGACGCTAACTTGATGCACTTGCGCTTTGTTGACGAGGCAATCTGTATCGGCAAGCCTAATGCCAATCAAAGCTATCTTGACATCAATACTATTTTAACCGCTGCTGAGATTGCTGGTGCGGATGCTATCCATCCTGGTTATGGTTTTTTAGCTGAGAATGCTGAGTTCGCTGAACGCGTTGAAGAAGCAGGATTAACGTTCGTTGGTCCTAACGCTGACCATATTCGCCTAATGGGCAATAAAGTCTCTGCTATCAATGCGATGAAAAAGGCTGGCGTACCAACCGTACCCGGTTCAGTTGGCGCGGTGACACTCCACAACGCTGAAGAGCAAGCACGTAATATTGGCTTTCCATTATTGATTAAAGCCGCGTCTGGCGGTGGTGGTCGTGGTATGCGTGTAGTTGAGCGTTTTGAAGAGGTTATCGGTCAAGTACAGGCGGCCAAGCAAGAAGCTGAGCTATGGTTTGGTGATGATACCGTTTATATGGAACGTTACCTACAAAATCCGCGCCACGTAGAAATACAAGTGCTTGGCGACGGTAACGGCAATGCCATTCATCTGTATGACCGAGATTGCTCGTTGCAACGTCGTCATCAAAAAGTATTAGAAGAAGCCCCTGCCCCTGATATCCCTGATGACGTACGCGAGCCTATCTTAAGAGCCTGCGTAAAAGCTTGTGAGTTAGTCAAATATCGCGGCGCTGGTACTTTTGAGTTCTTATTTGAAAACAATGAGTATTTCTTTATTGAGATGAATACTCGTGTGCAGGTTGAACATCCAGTAACTGAGATGATTACCGGTATCGACGTGGTCGTCGAACAGCTCAAAATCGCGGCAGGTTACGGTTTATCTTATCGCCAAAGTGAAATTGAAATTCAAGGTCACGCCATCGAATGCCGTATCAATGCTGAAGATCCAGCCACATTTATGCCCTCTCCTGGTAAAGTGACGCAGCTGTTTGCCCCAAGCGGTGCTGGCGTGCGTTTTGATTCGCACTTATATCCTGGGTATGACATTCCAAGCTATTATGACTCATTGATTGGTAAGCTTATCTGTCATGGACAAACACGCCAGCAAGCCATCTCTAAAACGCTTCACGCACTTGATGAGCTGGTAATCGAAGGTATTAAAACCAACATCCCATTACACCGTGACGTGATTTTAGCAGATGATAATTTTGTTAACGAAGCACAAAATATTCATTATCTTGAAAGAGAGTTGTTAACTGGCAATAAAGAAAAGGCTGATTCATAATTTGCCTCAATATCTTTATAAAAAAACCGCTATCTGTAGAGATAGCGGTTTTTTTTGGTTGGCAGTAACTCAATTAACGCAAATGGCTAAATTAACGCAAATGGCTACGGCAGAACTCTATTAAAGTTCATAAAACATTGTGTCCCTTCAGGATCGGCACACCACTGCATCTGGTTGCCATCATGGTTTAAAAACGCAATCAACGCCTCATCAGTTTGGTCTACTTGATTGCCTGAACAATCCACTTCATTGTTATCATAGAGCGTCTTGAGCGCGATAATGGGCAGTCCTTCCTCACGGTGCGTAATTAGGTAGCGGCCATACGTCCACTCTTTACCGCTGACTGCCCACATCTCATTGTCGGCTGCAAAATTATATAACTCACGGCACTGATTGGCTTTCTTAGCGGAGGCAATTAATTTGTTTTTAGTGTTCGGCTGAATGTTGAGGACACGCTTTTCATTTTGAGTCAGGACACCGCCATCTGCACCAGCGATTACTTTAGGTTCGTCACTTTTTGCACCTTTCATATTTTTTGATGCTGCTTGCTTCGCTTTGGCTTCTTTGGTCATGGTGATACTGCTATCTAAATCTATCTCCCATTGTCCAGCGATGGCCGGACTAATATGTGTGGTGATGGTCGGTTCAGTAACGACTTCGCCATTTACGGGCAGTGATGCCAAAATAGATGCCAATGAAAATGACGCAAATGATATAGGTTCCATAATTAACCTTTTATTTATAATAGTATGTACAACGTACATTAGCGTAAGTCTTCGTCACCAAAAACACAAGTAACTTTATGCTATTAGGCGCAAAGAAATAACGCCATCGCTTTGCTTGCGAAGGGCAAGGAGCCATGACGTTATTAAACTTAAGTATTTATTATTACTCACTACCTTGCATTAAGCGGCAGCGGTGCTAATTGCTTGGGCAAAGGCTGATAACGCGCCTTTAAGCATTGCTGATACGGTACTGCTACAAGTACCAATACCTGAATATACCTCACCATCAACATTTAATTGAATATAAGCTGCCGCGTTGGCGTTGGTTTTGTTGTCAGTATTAGTGCCATCGTCGATACCGTTACCATCACTATTAACATCGTTGTGCTGCGGATTGATCGCATGCTCAGCATAATTAATGACGTGAATTGATTTACCCGTATGCTGAGCAAGTCCATCGATGAATGAAGATAGTGGCCCATTACCCGTGCCAGCGATGGTGATGCTGTCACCATTCATCTGCACCTGACCATCAAAATAGACTTCACCGCCTTTATTGTTGACACTATAATCTAGTAGCTCAAATTGGCCTTGCTGTAGATAAGTGTCCTCAAAGGTTTGTAAAACCTCATCATTCTGTAATTCACGAGCAGCTGTTTCGGCTTGTCTTTGTACCACACCACTAAAGTCAATTTGCATCCAACGTGGCAAGTTAAAACCATAGTTACGCTGCAAGATATAAGCTACGCCGCCTTTACCAGACTGGCTATTGATGCGTACCACGTCTTGATAGCTGCGACCGATATGAGCAGGGTCAATAGGTAAGTACGCGACGTCCCAGACGTTTTCAGTCTCTTCGACATGCTTCTCATTATAATCAAGGCATTTTTTGATGGCGTCCTGATGCGAGCCACTAAAGGCCGTAAATACAAGCTCACCAACGTAAGGATGACGCGGATGTACTGGTAAATTATTACACTCGCTCACTACCTGTACAATCTCGCTCATATTACTAAAATCAAGCTCTGGATCGATACCTTGGCTAAACAAATTCATCGCCATGACCATGATGTCCATGTTACCCGTACGCTCACCATTGCCTAGCAATGTACCTTCGATACGATCCGCGCCAGCAAGTACGCCAAGCTCAGCGGCAGCCACAGCACAACCACGGTCATTGTGTGTGTGCAAACTGACGGTTACATGCTCGCGTTTGGCAAGGTTACGGCAAAAATACTCGACCTGATCAGCGAAAACATTAGGTGTTGATGCTTCGACCGTCGCTGGTAAGTTTAAAATAACTTCTTGACCATTTTCAGGCTTCCACACATCACAAACGGCATCACAAACCTCTACGGCATACTCAGTCTCGGTTTGACTAAAGCTCTCAGGTGAATACTGGAACACCCACTCTGTTTCAGGATATTTGGCAGCATATTCAACCAACAAATTTGCCCCAGTAATGGCAATCTCTTTAATCTCAGCTTTATCTTTGCCATATACTTTTTCGCGTTGGATACGGCACGTTGAGTTATAAACGTGAACAATGGCACGTTTTGCCCCTTTTAATGACTCAAAAGTACGAGCAATCAAATGCTCACGAGCTTGCACCAAAACCTGTAAAGTAACATCATCTGGAACGTGGTTTTCTTCAATCAATTTGCGGGCAAAATCAAACTCAACTTGGGCAGCTGATGGGAAGCCAATTTCAATCTCTTTAAAACCCACGTCTACCAAGGTTTTGAAAAAACGCATTTTTTGTTCGATAGTCATTGGATCAATCAGTGCTTGGTTACCATCACGCAGATCTACACTTGCCCAGATGGGTGATTTCTCAAGCGTTTTGCTCGGCCAAGTACGATCTGGTAACGAAGGTGCAAACGCAAACGGACGATATTTTTGGAAATCGAAGGCGGCATTTTTTGGGGTAATCTTTGCAGTCGAAGTACCTGCATTGCGTGTTGCTTGATTAGACATAATCAATCCTTAGATAATAATAAGTTCGTATTTATAGTGAGGCAACCAATGCCTAAATCATGCTTTATCATACGATGATAATAACAGTTTATACCATTATAATAGCAAAGTTTATAAGGTGAAAAACAACTTTATTTTATGTAAATTACTATTATTTTAGTGATAAACCCTACAACTATAGTTATAATTAAATTAATCCACTAGTAACGAAACATATTATGCCAAATAGCCATCTTGCGGACACATTGACCATCGATATTGATGAAACGGATAAACAGTTATTACGCTTATTACAGACCCAAGCACGCATGAGCATCACGGATCTTGCTGAGCGCGTCAACCTCTCAGCCACCCCTTGCGCCCGCCGTATTAAGCGCTTAGAGGATGCAGGGGTCATCACTGGTTATCATACCCAGACCGATGCACAAAAGCTTGGCTACCCCTTGGCGGTATTTATCGCTATCAGTATGGATCGCCATACTGCCGAGCGCTTTGAGCAGTTTGAGCGTAAAATCCAGAGCTTTGATGAGGTTATCAGCTGTAGCATCGTTACTGGCCGCACTGAAGATTATCTTATTAAGGTACGCGTGCGTGATATGGCACATTATGAGGAGTTTTTATTGCACCGTCTTAACCGTATCGAAGGTGTGGCCCAAGTACATACCAGTTTTGAGCTACGAGAAGTATTTAAGCGTAGTGTGGTTTAAATAATATGGTTTAAGCAGTTATCACAGCCTGCCGCCGAAACCATAAAAGAAGTACTAAACCAACAATCAATCCAGTGGCAGCAACCAGTAACCCAGCATTAAAATTGTCATTTTTCCCCGCCAATGCCACAGTCACCAAAGGCCCCAAGAATTGTCCTAACGCATAGGCCAGAGTTGCCAACCCTATGAGTAAATTAGAGTAAGCAGGGTTAATATTTTTAATCAACGTCAGCGTCATCGACACCATACCGACAAAGGTCAGTCCTAGAATAACGGCATTGCCATAAAGCCCAACAGCCCCCTCAAACCATATGGGTAAAAACATCCCAAACGCCTGTAATATCGTTAAACCCATCAAGGTTTTGACTTCACCAATACGCTTGGCAAGCGCGCCCCAGATAGGGTTTGATAGCATGGCAAAAATACCAACGATCAACCAAATAATCAATCCTGAATAAGTCTGGGTAGTTAATCGCTGCGCTGCCATCACTGGCAAAAAAGTCGCAGACGTAATGTAACCAAACCCTGCCAGCATATAGCTTGCCGACAGTAAGACAATAGCCTTCGTGTGACCGGAGGCAGCTTCATATAAAGAGCGTTTAAAATTAAAATAGGTTTGCTGCACGGATATGCGCTGATTGCTGTGATTTAATTCCGCTGGTTTTGAGTGGGAGAGCTGTAACTTAGGGGATTGTAACTTAGAGGCCGATAATGTAGATGCTTGCGACTCAGGTGATGTCGAGCTTTGCGGTCTAATGGCATAAAGCAGCCATAATAGCGGAAGACTAATAACACCTGCCACCAGCCAAATGACATCGAAATGATAGCCAAGCGTCAATAACCACCACGTCAGTACAGCAGAAGCGCTGATACCGACCCCAATACCTGCATAATGCAAGGCTGAAAGTACAGAGCGACGCTCGTGACTAAAGCTTTGAACCACCAGCGACGAGCTCAAAATCATCGCCACACCGCTTGCGATACCAGATAGCAGCCGAATGACATACCATAGGTTTAATGACATATTTGGCACGACCAATAGCATGGTAGTGACGACACTGACAACTGTCCATAAGAGGAGCATCCGCCATGTCAAACGCTGCGGCACAAACATCGCAATAAGCGCGCCAATGAAATAACCAATATAATTAATCGATGCCATCCAGCCTGCAATGGTCGTCGATAGCGATAATTGGGTCATAATATCGGGTAAAGTCGCGGTAAATAAAAACCGTCCAAACCCCATGACCACCGCCAGACAATACAGTCCTATCCAAGCGATGGCTATTTCATTGGTAATGGTAATAAAAGCACGGCTTTTGAGAGCAGTCATCATGACAGAGCCATTTTGTGGCAGTGAGCACACAATCCTTTGTGTTAAAAACAGTCAAAAGCAATCATATATAATCAAAGACAGGATTAAAGAAAGCATTAAAGAAAATACTAAATGCTAACGTTAATACTAAGAAACATCCAGCGTTGGCGTACTGGATTGGTGATCTGTCTCTTCTCGTCCTAACATCTGTACTCGCTGGTCGCTAAACATATCCATGTCAGGGGCAAGCGTACGCATAAAGCGATCAAAATATAACATCTGCTTGGTTAGCAAGGCAAAATCGCGTGGGAAATGAATACCGTGACGCTTACCGACTTCAACAATCTCAAGCATCATTGTATTCAGCTCATCAGCCTGCTCTTTGCTATTAAAAGGCACGCCACTGGTAAAGGCTTTGTCTTCCGCCATGATGGTTTTCATCATCCGCTGCAAGTCGCTACCTAATGCGACCACATCGACCTGATTGTTACCATGGGTCATTTCCATATCAATCATATGGCGCGCCATCGCTTGATAATCGTTATCCTGCATCGCTTGCATCATACCCATGCACGCACGCCAGCTTTCAGCTTTGAGTTTACCGACAATACCAAAGTCCAAAAAGCCAATGCGTCCATCGGTTAATAGCATCAAATTGCCCGCATGCAAATCGGCATGGAAGCTATTACACAGCATAAGGCTGGCAAACCATGTATTTAGCGTATCTGCCATTACTTGTGCAGGATCGCTACAATACTGACGCATCAAAGTCTCATCCACCATAGAGACGCCATATAAGCGGCTCATGGTCAGCACGCGTTTGGTAGTGAACTCTTCATATACTTTTGGTGCAACCACTCGCGTATTACCGGATACCGCCAAAAATTGCTGGAAGTCGCGAATATTTTGCGCCTCAGCAATAAAGTCTGTTTCTGCTAGCATTCGCAGACGAATCTCATCAATAATCGGCGCGATACTGGCAAACCTCATGGATGGCATTAGCAGCTCAACCAACTTAGTCACCCCATGCAAAACGCCTAAGTCTGTCTGCATAATAGTTTCAACGCCAGGTTTTTGTACCTTTAACACTACTTCATCACCATTATGCAATCGTGCGGCATGGACTTGAGCAATAGAAGCTGACGCTAGCGGCTTTGTGTCAATATGGGCAAACTTATCCTCAAACGTCAGTCCATCAACCGCCAGCTCCTCTTTTAATACCTGTTCGATATAAGCATAGGATAATGGCGTGGTTTGATCCAAACAGCTTTGAAATGCTTGTACGTATTCACGGGGAAATAACGAGGGTGTACTGGCAATAAACTGGCCAATCTTGATATAGGTCGTACCCAATTGCTCGAAAGTCTCTTTAAGCAACATCGCATCAGGTTTTTCACCTTTTGCCACTCTGAGCGCTGAGAGACCAGCGACACTTGCCGTTTGACGAACACGATTGACGACATTAAAGGTATGTTTTAATAAATGTGGACGATGAATTTTCATAAAAAACAACTATGGTCATAAAAAAGATGGTTGAGAGCGGATAGGCGCAAATGTAAAAATATAAATGTTTGCTAATGAATGGCGCAAACCGGACAATGCGTATCTTTTCGATAGCCCATCAGCCGTTGCTGCATCTGGCTACCATCCCATATTAGCAGCTTATTTGTCAGTGGATTTTTGGTTAATCCTAGATATTGCAAGGCGGCATTGGCCTGCAAATTACCCATAATGGCAGTGGTACTGGCGAGCACCCCTGAATTGGCACAAGTACGTTCATCCGCCTCTGCATCGAGCACCACTGAACCAAACACACAATGATAGCAGCCCGTATCCAAATGCGGCTCAAACAATGCCAACTGCCCTTGCATGGCTATCGCTGATGCAGACAACAAGGGAATCTGGTAGCGCACACTAATGCGATTGATCATATCGCGCGTGGCAAAATTATCAGTACAATCTAAGAGTAAATCAGGCTTACCAGAGGCCATATCGAGTAATTCATAAGCGTTATCTTCGCTCAACCTTGCGACCGTACCACGGGCGATGCTGAGAGGATTAATCTTCGTTAACATTTGTGCGGCCGTGATGGCTTTGGGCTTACCAATATCTTCAGGTAAAAACAGCGTCTGACGCTGCAAATTACTGGCTTCAATCTCGTCATCATCTATCAGCTGAACTTGTCCTAGTCCTGCTCGTACTAACGTCTCAGAAGCCGGACAACCAAGTCCACCTGCGCCTATCATCACGATACGCGAAGATTTTAAGCGTAATTGCGCATCGATATCCCAGCCATCAAGCAATATCTGCCGTGCGTAACGCAGCAGTTCTTCATCTAACAACTGACCTGTTTCTAATGACTGCACCATATTTATCACCAAAACTCATCATCAAGATTTATTATTAAACACCCGTTCTTAAAAGACCACTTATCACAGCTGACCCAAAGTTATTCTGTCATTACCACCAAAATCTTTGATGGTTTTTATATCAGAAAATTTATTGTCGGCAAATAACTGACGGACTGCTAGCCCTTGATCAAAGCCGTGCTCGACCGCTAATAAACCACCTACTCTTAGATATTTTGGTGCCTGCTGCGCGATATGTTCTATATCAGCAAGGCCGTGATTGGCCGCACTTAACGCGCTAATAGGTTCTGCTTTTAAATGTGCTAAATGCGTATCGGACTCATCAATATAAGGTGGATTAGACACAATAACGTCAAATAATTTATCAGCAGCAATAGGCAGCTCTTGATACCAACTGCTTTGTATAAATTCAATCGTATCAATATTATTCTGCAAGGCGTTATCACGAGCCACTTTTAACGCTTCTAACGAAAAATCCACAGCCACAATTTTCCAGCGTGCTTTTTTTAACTCACAAGTAAGTTTTAGCTCATGGGCAAGGCTAATCGCAATGCAACCAGAACCTGTACCCAAATCTAATAAGCGTTTGTTTTCAATACCATCTGACTGCTCAGCAGGCTGCTCGTTTATCCATTCAAGTACTGTTTCAACCAAAACCTCAGTGTCGGGTCTAGGTATCAGCGTATGCTCATTCACTTTAAAAGTAAGCGACCAAAACTCTTGCTCACCTGTCAGGTAAGCTAAGGGAATGCCCTGCTGCATCTTGGTCACGCCAGCATTAAATTGTTCAGATTCACTAGCATTCAGCTGGTAATTCTCATCTGTGATTAAGAATAGGGTTGGTTTATCGATGACATACAGCAGCCAATCGGTTATCCAAAACGGCGGAACGGCTAGCTTTGTAGCCGTTTGCACTGCTTGCTGTTTAATTTGCTGAATCGTCGCCATATTACTCTGTCGCTCGTGGTGGCTCACTGGTTTTAGTGAGATTTGGATTGGCTTTGGTCAATTTATCACCACCGTTGCCATCACCGCCATTATCATCATCGTCGCCGTAGATATCATCATTGTCACCAATAGCGATATGCTTATCGACTAAATAAATCAGCCCTAAGATAGGAATACCAATAGCAAAGGTAAACATAAAAAAGAAGGGGTAACTGGTACTATCAACGATAGCGCCTGAGTAACCGCCTATTACTTTTGGTAGTAGTACCATGAGCGATGAAAATATCGAATACTGTACCGCAGTGAATTTTACAGAAGTGAGCGCTGATAAAAAAGCAATAAACACAGCACTAGCAAGACCAGCAGCAAGATTATCTAAAATCACCGCAAGATACATATAAGGCAGGCTACCGGGATGATAAGTCAGCAATATAAACAGTAAATTCGTCACACAAGCAAGGATAGCGCCGACCATCATAGCGCGCATGATACGCATTTTTTGCGCCAATATACCGCCCAAAAAACCACCAGCGATAGCCATAACCACACCAACGAGCTTGACCGCATTGGCGATGTCCACTTTGGTAAATTGCATGTCTTGATAAAATACGTTTGAGATAACCCCTGCAACGATATCAGAGATGCGATAAAGTCCAATCAACGCTAACAATAATAAGGCTTTCATGCCATAACGACGAAAGAAATCCACTATAGGCTCAATCCAAGTGGTATAAGCAAACTCCTGCTTTACTAGCTTGGCTTTGACCAAGCAGTAGCCGATGAATAAGGCTGCTGCTAGACTCATAAGCATGCGTATGACTTGGACTAAAAATTTTGAAAATACGTCTTCAGTCGCAGGTAATATTAACCCTGCGTTGGCAAAAACAAACACAAACCCTACTATGGATATAGCAAAGACAAGTACCAAGCGCATATAATCAGACGTTTTACGTTCGACGACTACTTTCTGGCTTATGGGCTCATGTATTATCAACGTCGTAATAATACCAACACCCATGACACCTGCCATAATCCAGTAAGTATTACGCCACGCCTCATAACTGTACAGTGCCTCGGTCGAACCAAAATAATCTGCTAAATATAACGCCCCTGCTCCTGCGACTATCATACCGATACGATAGCCTGTCACGTACATGGCAGACAGTACCGCTTGCAGATTTGGCGGAGCCAGCTCAATCCGATAAGCATCAATGACGATATCTTGTGTCGCTGATGAGAACCCTAATAACACCGCACCTGCTGCCATCAATACTAAGCTACCCTCAACAGCAGGGTTGACGTTTGCCATCATGCAAATCGCTATGATAATCAAAATTTGCGACACTAAAATCCAGCTTCGACGGCGACCCAACCATTTGGTCAAAAATGGCACAGGTAATGCATCTATTAATGGCGACCAAATAAACTTAAAGGCATAGCCTAATGCTGCCCAACTAAACATGGTAACGACAGTACGGTCAATACCCGCTTCACGCAGCCATAACGAGAGGCTGGAGAAAATAAGTAAGATAGGTATGCCAGCGACAAAGCCCAAAAACAGCATGATAATCGCTCGACGATCGAGATAAGCTTTTAGGCTTTCACTTAGTGATTTTTTGGCGACAGGAGGCTTAGGCGATATAGATTTGATAACAGACATAATAACTCACCAACACTTGAGACAAAGAACACAACTGCGCACAATTTTTATTAATCATTAGGATTATCAATAAAGCGGATAAATAGCACTGACAAACAGGATTGATAAAAATTGCTCTGCGTTGCACAAAACCAGCATTACCACAAAATTGAATTATGGTACTTGAGAACGCTAACCTTGACTAGAGGTTTTTGCATTAACTTATTTTTTAATGGCTATAAGCCAAACTATGTATTTCGAGTTAGTAACAGGATGTATCATAGACCTTCTTTAATATTAAATTGTTTTGAAACCTTATTGACTATCTCTTTAATTAAAGTTTATGCGTGCCAATGAATATTATTCTCTCTAAAAGTCGCAGAATAGACTTTCTATATTCCAAATTACTATAAATTCATAGCTATTTATTATATACAAGAATAATAGCTATGATTTACACTGGCAGCTCACTGTATATTTGTACATTTTTATTTTATGTATACAGACAGGGTTTGTATATTTACACAATAGGATTAAGTTATGGCAATCGACGTAGTGGTCAATCAGCGGCATTTACAAATCCAACTCAAACAGTTGGAAACAGTATGGCATACGGTGATCAATGGTTATAACTTAAGTCAAGCGGCTACTGTGCTGCATACCAGTCAATCAAGCCTATCAAAGCATATTGCAGCGCTTGAAAACCAACTTAAAACCGAAGTATTCGTGCGCCAAGGCAAACGCCTGACTGGACTGACGACAATGGGCACCGCACTCATGCCCCATATTGAATCCATTTTTGCAGAAATCCGTACCATTGAAAACCTTAGCCTTGATTTTAATAATCCTAATATCGGTACACTGACCATTGCCACGACTCACACGCAAGCGCGTTACGTCTTACCGCAAGTGGTCAAGGCATTCAAAGAACGTTTCCCTAAGGTTAACTTGATTTTGCAACAGGCAGATCCTGAAACTATCGCGCAAATGGTGATACGCGGCCAAGCCGATATTGGCATTGCCACGGAGTCTTTGCTACACAATAATTATCTGCGTTGCTATCGTTATTATGATTGGACGCATCGCGTCATTGTACCGAGCGACCATGAGCTTGCAGGGCTAGAATCTATCGACTTGCCAACACTTGCCAGCTACCCCATTGTGACCTATCACGGTGGTTTCACTGGACGCGGTGCGATTGACAAAACATTTGAAGAGGCAGGCTTGGAGCCAGATATTGTACTGGCAGCACTTGATGCCGATGTGATTAGTACTTATGTGGGGCTTGGCTTGGGTATTGGCATCATCGCGGAGATGGCGTTTGAACCCAGTCATTATCAAAACTTGACGGCTATCCCAATCGAGCACTTCGGCCGCTTTACCAGTTGGATGGCAGTCCGTGATGACGCAGAAATCCGCCAATATGGGCGCGCCTTTATGGAGCTGTGTCAAAAACAGTTTGCTAAATAGCAAACTGATAAGACTTAACCTTTATCTTTTTCGTACACATAAAATCTGCATAAAAAAGCACCCAAGATTAAAAACTTGGGTGCTTTTTTGTCTGTCTTATTGGTGGGTCTGTCAAATACTCGACAATGGCACTGATAGTGGGGTTATCAGTGGCTATCTTTTAGACGATTCGACGTTAAAACCAATAAGTTTTGTTATTAGTATGAGCACTGACCTTTATATATGGATTAATCGCCCCATTATATAGGGTGTTAAGCATTCAGTATTTGCACTGCAATAAATAACTTAAGAATAAAAAAGCAAACTGATACTTTTATAACAATACGACTTTTTAAAAAAACTTATAACAAAATAATAATGCCTATATCCATGCGGCATTATAAAAATAGGTGATCTATGAATAATACAATTCCATTATCTTTTTTAGACTTAGCGCCCGTTCCTGAGGGTAAAACCATCGCTGAAGGTATCGCCCAAACGGTTGAGACAGCGCAGCAAGCAGAAAAATTTGGCTTGAACCGCTATTGGATGGCCGAGCACCACAATATGCCAGGTATCTCTAGTGCAGCGACTTCAGTACTATTGTCACACATCGGTAGTCAAACCAAACGCATACGTATCGGTGCAGGCGGTGTGATGCTGCCCAATCATGCGCCGCTGGTCATTGCTGAGCAATTTGGTACGTTGCATGCGTTATATGGCGATCGTGTCGATTTAGGTTTGGGCCGTGCACCTGGTACTGGTGGCGCTACCTTTCAAGCATTACGTCGGCAAATGAAAGATGCTGAGCGTTTCCCGCAAGACGTACAAGAGCTCATGTACTTCTTAGGTGATGGTACAGATGACAGTCCTGTACAAGCCTTCCCTGGGGCCAAGTCAAACATTCCTATTTGGATATTAGGCTCGTCTTTATTTGGGGCTACTTTAGCGGCGCACTTAGGATTGCCGTATGTATTTGCTTCGCACTTTGCACCGCAAATGCTCGCTCAAGCGATTAGTACCTATCGTGAGCAGTTCAAACCGTCCGCTTATCTAGATAAGCCTTATGTCATGCTGGCCGCAAACTTACTGCTTGCTGACGATGACGCAACTGCCAATTATCACTTTACCTCAGCCCAGCAAAGCTTTGTGCGTCTGCGTCGCGGCGAAACGGGTCAAATGCCTAAGCCAACCCATGATATGGATAACATCTGGAGTACCGCTGAGAAGATGATGGTAGATAGTGCGTTATCGGTATCGTTTATCGGTTCTGTCGAAACTGTCAAACCGAAACTTGCTGAGTTTCTTGCCCAGTATCAACCAGACGAGCTAATCGTCACTGCCAACGTTTACGATCAGGCAGCACGCCTGCGTTCACTTGAACTTACACCAGAGCTAAATTTATTTACTTTACAATAGTCTATAAGGGTTGCATAATTATTGATAAACCCTAATGGGATTAAGGTCATGGAACCCTCTGTCTTTATTGGCTCATCAATATTTTTATACATCGTGGCATTTATTGCGGTTTTGGTTGTTGGTGGTTATCTTACTTACCGGATCAGCCCAAAGCGTAAGCAGCGTCGAAAAGAAAAGCGCAATAAAGACAATCTAAATTAGCAACCACGATAAAACCTCGATTGGTTTATTCATTTCCAATATTAAAAATAATAATACTAAAGGCCCTCTTTTCTTATCAGAGAAGAGGGCTTTCTTGTCTGTATCTAGCAGTATATTTACTCACAAACCATAATACTACTGACAATCACATGAATCCAAGCACTCGTAGTATCGCCGCGCCAATCGCCATTCCAAACAGCCCCACTACTGTCGTAAATGCTAAAATATTGGCCGCTAGTACATCATTGCCACCCATCGCTTTTGCCATCACATAACTGGCTGCGGCAGCTGGCGAAGCAACCATCAAAAAGAGCACACCCATATGCACGCCTGATAAACCAAAGCTCAACCCAACGGCAATGGCTACTATGGGAGCAATGACAATACGTCCGATACTGGCTTGCATAGACAGCCCAGACGGGTGCAACATCGACTTTAAATCGATGCTCGCTCCAGCGCAAATTAGTGCCAGCGGTAATGCTACTGCTGCTAATAAATCACCAGTAGTGTGGATGACTCCAGTAATAGGCGGCAGCGGCAACGCTTTATAAGCAAAAGCCGCCACCAAGGCGATTATCAATGGGTTGGTGAAGAGTTTTTTAACAACCATCGTGCTACGACTGACCCACGTATCGTCTGCACTTTTGGACACACGACTGAGGGTAATGACCGCTAGGATATTAAACAGTATCGTCACCACGCCCATGTATACAGCACCAATACTTAAGCCTGCCTCGCCATAAGCGTTGGCAACCGTTGCGAGCCCAATGATGGCCATATTGCTACGGAAGATACCTTGTACGAATACCCCTTGGTCAGCAGGTTTACTAATGAAATACTTGGCATAAATTTCTGACCCAATAAATAAAATAAAGGTCACAAGAATACCTGCCATGATCAGGGTGATTTGCTTAGCATAATCAACGTCGCTATCGACCACGCTAAAAAATAGCAAACAGGGCAAACAGTAATTAAAAACAAAACTTGAGGCTTGATCGATAAAAGCTTGGCTCGCTTCACCGCGCCGTTGCATAAAAAAACCCAACCCCATCAAAAAAAGGTTGGGCAATACGATGGTCATAGCAAAAATAATAGCAGCGATCATAAGTAAGCTCAGGTTAGCGGTGTATCCAAAGCTATATTGTTAAAGAAGTAAAAAACAATGGCTAGCAGTTGGTTAAAAATCAGTAAGTTTGGACAATGAAAGACTGTTTTATTATAGGATATAGTCGGCTCACTTTAAAAACGATACCGTGCTATTGACTATAAAAAAGCCCGTAACACTTTTTATTACGGGCTTTTTTAGCATTTTATTTTGTTTTTAACTTTCCTTAGCTACAGATAAATTAAGCAGCCATAATTAGAAAATTACAGTTAGGTTAAGAATGTAGAGCCGCTTTTATCTTCTTCTGTTTTTTGACTGTCATCGCTAATAATTGAACGGCGGCTGGGGTCACACCACTTACACGCCCAGCTTGGGCCAATGTCGCAGGACGTATTTGCGTGAGCTTTTGTACAATCTCGTTCGATAGTCCTGATACGATACTATAATCAAAATCCAGCGGCAGCGCCGTATTTTCTAGACGCTTCATCTGATCAATTTCTTCTTGTTGACGATCAATATAACCTGCGTACTTGACTGAGATTTCTATCTGCTCACCCACTTGCGCGTCAACTTGTGAATCAGTGATAGCAGCGATATCATTAAAATGTATCTGTGGACGCTTAAGCAAATCATAGGCATTCGCTTCTTTTGACAACACCTCTCCTGTTTGCTCAGTCACTTGCACCCCTAGCGCATTAGTAGGCGTGGCCCACATATCTTTGAGACGCGAGGATTCTGTGGCAATGGCTTCCATCTTTTCCTGATAGGCTTGCCAGCGCACGTCATCAACCAAACCGAGCTTACGCCCCGTTTCAGTCAAGCGTTGATCGGCATTGTCTTCACGCAACAGCAAACGATATTCTGCGCGACTGGTAAACATGCGATATGGTTCAGTAGTACCATGGGTGATCAAGTCGTCAACCAACACGCCAAGGTAGGCCTCATCACGGCGCGGCGTCCACGTTTCAAACTCACTATTCTCACGCGTGACCAACGCCGCATTGCTACCCGCTAATAAACCTTGCACACCCGCTTCTTCATAGCCAGTCGTCCCATTGATTTGACCAGCAAAATACAAGCGGTCAATCGATTTGGTTTCAAGCGTTGGCTTTAAATTTTGTGGATCGAAGTAATCGTACTCAATGGCATAGCCTGGACGGGTAATATGCGCATTTTCCAGCCCTTTCATACTATGAATAAAGTCTAGCTGCACATCAAACGGCAAGCTGGTCGAAATACCATTTGGATATAGCTCATGCGTGGTTAAGCCTTCTGGCTCGATAAATATCTGATGGCTATCTTTGTCAGCAAACCGGTGAATTTTATCTTCAATAGACGGACAATAACGCGGGCCAACGCCTTCTATTTTGCCAGAAAACATTGGTGAGCGTTCTAAGTTGTCGCGAATAATGTCATGAGTACGGGCATTGGTATGGGTGATATAGCAATTGACTTGCTCTGGGTGCATATCCACGTTACCCATATAGCTCATCACTGGTAGCGGCGTGTCACCCGGCTGTACTGTCATGGCGCTGAAATCAACGCTGCGCGCATCGATACGAGCCGGTGTACCTGTCTTTAGACGCCCAACTGGCAGCTTTAGCTCACGCAAACGGTCGGCAAGCCTAATAGAAGGCTGATCTCCTGCGCGTCCACCTTTTGAGTTTTCAAGACCAATATGAATGACCCCGCCTAAGAAAGTCCCTGAGGTCAGCACCACAGTTTGAGTATTAAAAATAATACCAGTAGAGGTTACCACTGCCGTCGCACGGCCATTTTCTACCAAAATATCATCAGCTGCTTGCTGGAATATATCCAGATTGGGCTGATTTTCTAGCGTCTGACGTATAGCAGCTTTGTACAAAATACGATCTGCCTGTGCGCGCGTGGCTCGTACCGCAGCGCCTTTACGGCTATTTAACACACGAAACTGAATACCAGCTTTATCCGTCGCTAATGCCATCGCCCCACCAAGCGCATCAATCTCACGTACCAGATGCGACTTACCGATACCGCCAATTGCGGGATTACAGCTCATCTGCCCGAGTGTCTCGATATTATGGGTCAATAGCAAGGTCTGCGCGCCCATACGTGCGGCTGCTAAAGCAGCTTCTGTGCCGGCATGACCGCCGCCGATCACTACCACGTCGTAATTTTTTGGGTATTGCATGTATGCCTCACTTGACTCATAACGCTGCTTTTACCAACATGCTATTGTCACCCAAACACTATGGTGAAATAGTATGGCAAACGGCAAATAAACGTCAGTCGGATTTTAAAAAGAAATAACGACTCAAATAAGCCGTTAGTCATTGGTTAGATAACGCATAATTATAACAATTTTTTGCTATTTAAAAAACGTTATACTAAAAACTATTCAGATGATCGTTAAAAAATATCGTATAAGACATCGTCCGAACTTAAAATAGTATTTAGTTGCCGGGACTCAGCGGTACAATACGATCTGCCTGTCCACTTCCCAGCATATGATGGCTGCCGTAGCCTTCTGGATTAATCTGCAAATAGGCATTCATCTGACCAATTGCATCGCCATCATCACTGGCCAGCACCTGTTCTTTAATCATATCTACTGGCGGCAGTGGCAAGTTTTTTAGTAGTGCCAAACGCTGAGTGTTATCGCCTTTATTAACCACCAGCTCGATCAGTTGACGCGCATCAATCGGCAAATCTGGCGTATTCTGCGCCAATAGCGCCAAATGATACGCACCAGCTGCGTCTTGGTCTGCGATGATACGCTGCTCAATAGCAATATAAGTCGCTTCCGTTGCACCGCCTATTACACTAAGTTGATGAACACATTTGAGTGCAGAGTTCGGCTCATTGCCAGCGATATCGATGATACGTGTGGATTCAGCTTTTAAGCGCTCACGACGTTTTTCGATAGCCGCTTGCTCGGCAATTTCTGCTTCATTGGCTTGTGACTCTATGGATTGATTATTCATAATACTCTCTAATTATTAATATTTTGATAATACTTAATCTTGAGCCATATATGGGGGCTAAACTCACAAAAACAATAAAAGCCCGAGCGACCAGTGACGGTCTTACTCGGGCTTTTATAGATAAAGCGCATTAGCTTAATAATAAAAAAAAGCTTAAATAAGTCTTTTTAGATTAAGCGGCAGGGCTATTGGCTTCGACCAAAGGCTTTAGCTCGCCTGATTGATACATTTGTAAAATGATGTCTGAACCGCCCATCAATTCACCGTCAATCCATAACTGTGGGAACGTTGGCCAGTTACCGACCTTTGGTAAAGTGGCGCGAATCTCTGGATTTTCTAAGATATTAACAAAGGCAAAAGGACGTCCAATTTGAGTAAGGACTTCAATTGATTTGGCAGAAAAACCACACTGTGGGAACTGCGGCGTGCCTTTCATATAAAGAATCACTTTATTGTCTTTAATTTGATCGCGAATCAGCTGTTCAACATCGTTTGCAGCAGTGTTTGGGGTTTGCTCGCTCATAAAAGCTCCTATTGAAAATAGCGGTTCGTTAAAATATAGTTGTTTATACTATAAAATAATTGGGGAAATGCTTGGCTGATACATGGGGCAATAGCTTGTATATTACAAGTATGGTTTGTATATTGATTCAGCCAATAGCGGTTAAACGTCAACCACATTAGGCACTAATAATACCACGGCATTAGCCATGATGCCCTCTTGCCGACCAGTAAAGCCCAGTTTTTCAGTGGTGGTGGCTTTTACACTAATGTTACTCACATCGGTCTGCAAGTCACTGGCAATATTATCGCGCATGGCTTGATTGTGTGGCGCAAGCTTTGGGCGCTCACACATGACGGTGATATCAGCATTACCAAGCATATACCCTGCTTCTTGTACCTTACCATAGACATAGCGTAGTAATACTCGCGAATCGAGCCCAGCATGGGCGGCATCGGTATCAGGAAAGTGCTGACCGATATCACCAAGCGCCAACGCGCCAAGCAATGCATCAGCAAGCGCGTGTAATACTACATCGCCATCGGAGTGCGCTAGCAGACTGTGACTGTGCTCGATAGGTACGCCCGCCAATATCACGTATTGCTGCTGCTCACCCGTATTATGAAACGCATGAACATCGATACCTTGACCAATTTTTATCATTATTATTCCCAGTAAATAAATGGCGATTGAAATAGTTCAAAACCATTATCTGAATTTTTAAAGTGATTTTACTCGCCGTAAGATGCCATAGCTCGCCACCAGTTTCAATTAACTGATATAATAGGACGCTTATTTTATCATAATACCCAATCCAAAAATAAATCAACACTGTCGCCTATTTGCTAAAATCAGCATTTCTAGCCATTGTATTGGTCTTCAGTGCCATCATAAATCTTGGACAAAGTATAAATAGTTGAGCCGCTTTATGTCAGTCATGCCAAACACCTCAAGCATACCAGTTTCTGATTCTTTTGACACCCATCGTCCTTTGACCCTTGCCGATATTGATAATCCTAGCGCAAAGCATGTGATTGTCGGTATGTCAGGTGGGGTCGATTCTTCTGTGTCTGCTGTTTTACTGCAGCAAGCAGGCTTCAAGGTCGAAGGTCTGTTTATGAAGAATTGGGAAGAAGACGACGGCACTGAATACTGTACGGCTATGGAAGACCTCGCGGATGCACAAGCGGTCTGCGATAAAATCGGTATGACCCTGCATACGGCCAACTTTGCGATGGAGTATTGGGATCGGGTCTTTGAGCATTTCTTAGCCGAATACAAAGCGGGACGTACGCCCAATCCAGATATTTTATGCAATAAAGAAATCAAGTTTAAAGCGTTTTTAGATTATGCTTTGACACTTGGTGCTGATTATATTGCCACTGGTCACTATACCCGCCGCAGTGTTAACTATCCGAATGCTAATGGCGAAACAGTGGCACAGCTATTGCGTGGCCTCGATAACAATAAAGATCAAAGCTATTTCTTACATGCTGTTGGCGGCGACAAACTTGCCAAGACTCTATTTCCAGTCGGTGAGCTTGAGAAACCAGTGGTTCGTCAAATTGCTGAAGAGCATGACTTAATTACTGCTAATAAAAAAGATTCAACCGGTATTTGCTTTATTGGTGAGCGCCGCTTTAAGGACTTCTTACAGCAGTACTTGCCGGCACAAAAAGGCGATATCGTCACTGACGATGGCTTCACTATTGGTACTCACGATGGTCTAATGTACTACACCTTAGGTCAGCGCGGCGGTATCGGTATTGGCGGTGTCAAAGATCGCCCTGAAGAGCCATGGTTTGTACTCGCAAAAGACTTAGATAAAAACCGTCTAATCGTCGGTCAAGGTCACGAACATCCAATGATGCTGAGCAATGAGCTGCAAGCTTATAAGCTTGATTGGATCGATGGTGTACCGCCTGCGGATATATTTAGCTCAGATGGCTTACGCTGTATGGCAAAGTCTCGCTATCGCCAGCCTGATCAGGCTTGTACCGTATTTGCTAGCAATGAAGACGGCTCTGAAGTACGAGTGGCTTTTGATAAACCACAGCGTGCGGTCACTCCCGGTCAATCAGCGGTATTTTATATTGACGAGGTTTGTTTAGGCGGCGGCGTGATTGCGTCTATTGATGCGCCTTGTGGGTTTTAGTACTATTACCTATTTTTAAAAACTGTTCTATTTTTTATTTTCTTTCACTTCTGAATGTCTTTTCGTTCTTATTATTTAAGGTATTACTATGAATCTCCTCACCGCCCTCTCCCCGATTGATGGTCGTTACGCCTCTAAAGCCGACAGCTTACGCCCTTATTTATCTGAATTCGGTCTGATTAAAGCTCGCGTCACCGTTGAGATTCGCTGGTTGCAGTCTTTGGCGGATAACAGTGCTATTGGTGAATTGGCAGCGTTTGATGAAGATACTAATAGCTTTTTAAACAGTATCGTTGATAGCTTTAGCGAAGATGATGCCCAAGCAATTAAAGATATTGAAGCGACGACCAACCATGATGTGAAAGCGGTTGAGTACTTTATTAAAGACCGCTTTCGTGGTAATCAGCAGTTAGAGGATAGCCTAGAGTTTATTCATTTTGCTTGTACCAGTGAAGATATTAACAACTTATCTTATGCGCTGATGCTAAAAGACAGCCGCGAGATTGTCGTTGCTAAAATGCAGCAAGTGACTGATAGCATCGTTGATTTAGCGATTGTCCATGCTGACCAACCCATGCTGTCACGCACACATGGTCAGACGGCAAGTCCGACGACCCTTGGCAAAGAGATGGCAAACGTCGCTTATCGCCTAGCTCGCCAAATTAAGCAAATCGGTCAAGTAGAGCTATTGGGTAAAATCAATGGCGCGGTCGGTAACTATAACGCTCATTTTTCAGCGTATCCTGATGTCGATTGGCAGACCCATGCTGAGCAATTTATTGACCAGCGTTTAGCGCTAACCTTTAACCCGTACACCACCCAAATTGAGCCGCATGACTATATCGCTGAGCTATTTGATGCGGTCAAACGTTTCAATACTATCTTAATCGATTTTAACCGTGATATTTGGCAATATATTAGCTTAGGCTATTTTAAACAGCGCCTAAAAGATGGTGAAGTGGGCTCTTCTACCATGCCGCATAAAGTGAATCCGATTGATTTTGAAAACTCTGAAGGTAATCTAGGCGTTGCTAATGCCATGCTTGCGCATCTGGGTGAAAAGCTACCTATTTCACGTATGCAGCGTGATTTATCAGATTCTACCGTGTTGCGTAACATCGGTGTTGGTCTGGCACAAAGTATGATTGCTTATGATGCTTGCTTAAAAGGTGTCGGTAAGCTTGAATTAAATGCGCAGCGTTTAAATGATGATTTAGATAATGCACAAGAAGTATTGGCTGAGCCGATTCAAACCGTCATGCGTCGCTACCGTGTCGAAAACCCATACGAGAAGCTTAAAGCCTTGACCCGTGGTAATGCCATGACTCGCGAAGCCATGCTGACATTCGTTGAAAGTGATGAATTGTCTGCTGTCAGCGATGCTGATAAAGCGCGCCTACGCGAGATGATACCTGCAACTTATACGGGTAATGCAGCTGAACAAGCGCGTACGATTAAAGAATGGATTGCTAAGATTTAATGGATAATGCGTTGGTTTTAGCAGCTTAAAAGCCTAGAAAAAGGCTAAGCAGTTATAATTGACTGCTTAGCCTTTAGTAAAAAACAACCTTACTTTAAATACTATGATTTGTCGGTGTAATGGACATTATTCATGCTGTCATAGGGTCTAACGCTATATACTGTCTAT
>NZ_RRYW01000186.1 GCF_014861365.1 Psychrobacter sp. FME6 | reverse complement strand
AATCATCAGGATGTTCTTTAACATCATTGAGTAGCACGTCATCTGGTATTTTATAGGGTTTGGTTTGCCTGGTTGCTTTGCTATGAACACGTCTCTTCCAGTTTTGTATGGTGGTTGGGCTGAGATTATAGAACTCAGCCGCCCCGGCAAAGGTCATACCGTTATCTAAGCTTTTTAGTACTTGTTTGCGAAAATCTAGTGAGTAAGTCATAGTGTTTATGGTAACAATTGGGTTTGATAATTAGTTTATAACACTTTTAGGTGAGATTGACTATACTTGGATTGAAGGAAAAAAAACAGTAGTAAGCTTTTTACCTTCTAGACAACCTGATGCAAAAACGGGGCAAAATATCTCATATATTGTAGAAATAGAATAAATACTCATAACTTCTTATCAGTTGTCTAAAGTTAATTGACTATTAAGATTTTACTCTGACAACATGTATTTAATTCATTGCACCCAATTTTGAAAAGTCTGGCAGTAATGTAAGTATTGCAGACTATAGTCAATCCAAATAAACTTATTTCATTTGCAATGATATCAGTGGTACCTGATGCAAAAAGATCCCAGTGTATACAAACTATAAGAGGTCTATATGAAAACAATAAAGCTCGCACTTACTCTAGTGATTACTACATTACTTGCTGCCTGTGACGCCACCTCTTCTGACTCACTCACTCTCGATTCAGGTAAAGCAGTCAAATCTACTGTGCAACTGGATGAAAAGAGCAGCGCTGAGAGCGTATCATCCTCTAATATTGAAACCCAAATCCAAGAGGGTTTCAATACAACAGACCCGGTTCCTTTCATAACTAACCCCCCCGCAAAGCAAGCCCGGGAACCATTTTTTTTACCTGAAGAGAACGTAAAAAATATTAAAAACTTCTTTTTTAACAACTACAATGAAAACCAAATAAAAAACAAACAATATGATGAAACGGCATATGGTTTTTTTGGTGTCATTCAATATAATGATGGCACTATCTTAGATTACTCTTTGGATAAAGTGAATAATAAATATTTTGTAAAGATGTCTAATTTAAGAGGTAATTATCAATTACGCAATTCGTTTAATAACATCCATAAAGATACCGTATATAAAATGTTAGACATAAGCGGAGTAGATGACCCTGAAATATTTTTCCAAGAGCTCATAAGTAGCCCTAAGATTACTAAATACAAAGGATGTACTGTACAACAAAAACAATCGAAGTATGCGATGGTAGATTTGACATCATGTGAATTTGACAATATAGCAGAATTAAATTTGTATTAACCTAACTCTTAGAATAAAGCAACATCATGCCAAGTTACCTAATCAATAATTAGGGTGAAGTGATTTGGCAGTTTGAGGGGGAAGAAGGGTAGCTATATTACATTATTAATCGATACAATGAAGGCAGGTTTTGAGTTATGTTTAAGCGATCTCTCGGTATTCTTATTTGTTTGAGTCTGACCTTTCTAACTACTGCCTGCCAAGCAGAAAAAGAGGTTGTTATGCCCGACAAACCTCTAGAAATTTCATTAAACATGACTGCCGAAGAGTTATACGACGCAAACCCTGAATATAAAAAATATCAAAGTGCCGATGCTCAACCTATGGGCGTTACTTTTCAAGGTTATGACTTTTCAACAAGCAACATGG
>NZ_RRYW01000185.1 GCF_014861365.1 Psychrobacter sp. FME6 | reverse complement strand
CCCCCTATGGCAGGATAGTTGTCACCCCTAAAGAATAATCCAAATGGGGGTAATGAGGATCAATCATGCCACGTTATAGTGAAGAGCGTAAACAGATCATACTCAGCAAACTGCTACCACCGCTGAGCCTAACCGTTGCCCAAGTTTCAAGAGATGAAGGCATCGGACTACAGACCCTGTATAATTGGCGTGCCCAAGCCCGACAAAAAGGCCACCCTATGCCTGGACACAATAAAACCCCCGATGACTGGACAAGTGAAACCAAACTTGCCACCATCATAGAGACTGCCGCCCTAAGCGAAGCTGAGCTTAGCGAATACTGCCGCAGCAAAGGTCTCTACGTTGAGCAAATCAAAGCTTGGCGCGCGGACGCCCTCAAAGGCTTTAGCAGCAGCAAACAACAAAGCCTTAAAGACAAACGTCAACAACAAACCGATCGCAAACAGATCAAACAACTCACCCGAGAGCTTGCCCGAAAGGAGAAGGCCCTAGCTGAAACTGCCGCCTTGTTGGTACTCAGAAAAAAGTTGGAAGCGTTTTGGGAGGAGCACGAGGACGACTGACCTTGCTCCCTAAGCGCAAGCAATACATAGACTGGATACAAGAGGCCAATCGATCAGGTGCCAGAGTTACTCTTGCCTGTATTGAGGTTGGCATCAGCATCCGCACCTATCGGCGCTGGTACCGCGCAGGTCAGCTCTCTCATGACAAGCGCCCCGATGCCGTACGGTCAGCACCCAAGAACAAACTGACAGAAGCTGAACAAGCCGCGATTATTGCTGTGTGTAATCAGCCCCGCTTTGCCAGTTTGCCGCCGACCCAAATTGTACCGACTCTGCTGGATGAGGGGGTATATTATGCCTCTGAATCCACCTTCTATCGAGTGCTAAAGCAGCATAGCCAACTCAACCATCGTGGTCGTGCGCTAGCCCCTAAGCCCTCAAGCGCCCCGCAGACCTTTACCGCCACTGCTGCCTGCCAAGTGTTCTGCTGGGACATCACCTATTTGCCAAGTCCAGTTCGTGGTCAGTTCTATTATTTGTATATGATAGAGGATGTCTATAGTCGTAAGATTGTCGGCTGGGAGGTCTACGACTGTGAGTCAGGAGCATTGGCCGCTAAGCTGCTTGAGCGGACTTTGATCAGTGAGCAATGCTTGCACACCGGTGTGGTACTACATTCAGACAATGGTGCACCGATGAAAGCGCAAACCATGCGTATGAAGGCTTATGAGCTTGGGGTTGTGAGCTCATACAGCAGACCGCGTGTCAGTAATGACAATCCCTTTGCAGAATCGCTGTTTAAAACCTGCAAGTATCGCCCTAATTGGCCCACCGAAGGCTTTAAAAGCGTTGAGGCGGCAAGAACATGGGTGCTGACATTCACACGTTGGTACAATGATGAGCACAAGCACAGTCAGCTTAACTTTGTGACGCCCAATCAGCGCCATACGGGCGAGGATAAGGAAATACTAGCCAAACGTCATGAGACGATGCAGCGTGCTAAAGCCCAAAACCCGATACGCTGGGGTAGTCAAGAGGTGAGAGATTGCGAGCCTGTGGGTCCGACAACACTAAACCCTGTAAAAGAGCAACAACAGGATCAATTACGAGCCGCTTAATTTAGTTTATGGTGACAACTAGCTTGAAAAACTCCG
>NZ_RRYW01000184.1 GCF_014861365.1 Psychrobacter sp. FME6 | reverse complement strand
AAAACTCACCGACCAGTTCCATGCAAATAATCTCAGGATCACTCAGCTTTGGCGCATAACCTGCCCCTCGCAAGGGTTTGGTGACGACTATTTTGTAATATTGCTCTACCATTAAATAGATATTGATGATAAATTCGTCTATGGGCATCTCATGACTCCGTTGTATTCTTGGTCGAAAACAATAGATTAGTGAGATGCTCTTCTTTTTTCAATCACTTTTGATGTTGAGAGTGGGGTGTTTTAACTATGTTTTAATAGTGATAGGCAGCATAGCGACATTTTGGCAGGGTTCTTACAAGCTATCTTAATGGCGCTTGCCTTGATTGCGTCTGCATATTCTATGCTGTCACTGGCTAAATTACCAATTAGCATAAGTAAACGGCGATTCATAACATTTGGTAACTGATATTTGTCGTCACTGTTGCTATAATAAGCGGCAAGTTACAGTGAATTATATCTTATAGCTTGTGAACTTAAAGTTAACAATACTTTTAAATGCCAATAACGACTTTTAAGTCAGTAACTTGGTGTTTAACGGTATGACAACGATTGAGTTTTGCCTGCTTAAGATGGTTTTATAATTTAGTACTTTTTTAGGTTTACAGCAATATGTTAAGCATATTGAGTCACAGATTTAACTAACAATAAACTAAGCCAATTTAGTCCAATAATTTATAGCATTGCTTTTACGCTATACCTAATACTAATGGCTAAACCAGCAAGGATAAAATAACTATGTCAAATATTACTTTACCAGACCTACCATATGCAAAAGACGCGCTTGAGCCACATATCAGTGCTGAGACGCTAGAATACCATCATGACAAGCATCATGCCGCTTATGTAAACAAGCTAAATGACTTGCTACCTGGTTCTGGTCTAGAAGACAAAACATTGCCAGAAATCATCGTTGCAGCGTCGAAAGATGACAACAAAAAAACGATGTTTAACCAAGCAGCCCAAGTATGGAATCACACTTTCTATTGGAACTGCATGACGCCAGAAAACGGCGGCGGCGAACCTACTGGTGACTTGAAAGCTAAAATCGAAGAAGATTTCGGTAGCTATGATAAGTTCCGTGAAGAGTTCAAAAACGCAGCGACTTCACAGTTTGGTTCAGGTTGGGCATGGCTAGTTGCTGATAAAGTCGGTGGCAAACTATCAATCGCGAAAACTGGTAACGCTGATAACCCATTAGCACACGACCAAGTCGCGGTATTGACTTGTGACGTATGGGAACATGCTTACTATATCGATTATCGCAACCGTCGTCCTGATTACGTCGACACCTTCCTAGACAAGCTAGTAAACTGGGACTACGCAAACGCTAAATATAAAGGTCAAGATGCTGGTGTTGAAGAGTAATCTTTAACTTCTAAGTATTTGATTTACTTTATAAGTAGAAAAAAAGGACGCTGAGAGGCGTCCTTTTTTTGGTTTAAATTTTTTGATAAATTATAATTATCTAAATTTATAATGTTGACGGAATGCACTTCATCTTTCAATCTAAGAATCAATAATAAGATAAGAAAATATCCTTATAAAGCATAAATGAGACTGTTGCTTCAATCACGTATAAAAAGCTAACTAGCACTACTAATGACATAATGATATTGAATACAAACATGATTTTGCTATAAGATTTATTTAAAAAAGAGAATAACGTTACAATTAACATTATTAGAAAATACAGCGTTGTCTCTGCTGAGCCTAAAATATTAATAATGCTAAAGTATCTATTTACTAGGGCGTGTCATCAATTAGCATAGATATTTCAGAATAAGCTATACTTAGATCGT
>NZ_RRYW01000183.1 GCF_014861365.1 Psychrobacter sp. FME6 | reverse complement strand
CAATGGTAGTGTGGCTCCGGCCATGTGAGAGTAGGTCATCGTCAGCTCTCTATTCCTAGATAAAGCCCCCTAACTTAGTTGTTAGGGGGCTTTTCTTTGTCCACTATTTCTATATATCTACAATACGACCTACCACCCAATCCTATTTAAAGTATTGGCTCTTGCGAACGGGGAATTGACATGCAATTTCTTGTCAGTTCTCAGTTCTCAGTTCTCAGGTCATCGTCAGCTCTCTATTTCTTAATAATTCACTTATAAAAAATTGCGATGTGATTTTTTTGTTCAGGATTTAAAAATGCATAAATATTTTCCAAAATACAGCGTGTGCGATATCGTGTTTGTTGCTATATTAACGATTAGTATTATTTTAAATTAGGTTCATAGGTATTAGCAGGACCTTTAATTAAGATAGAAATAAGTTTTAACTTGGAAGAACGAAATGTTATTTTGTGAAAACTGTCATCAAGCTGCTACTCATGTTCTTGTGGATTATCGTCATAATATTATTGAACCTTTTGAGTTTTACTGCTCTAAGCACGCTTTCAATGATGGACGAGAGGAATGTCCTTGCTGTTATACCTTTGCAATAGAGGTGTACGATGAAACAATTGATAAGTATATAGAGCTTTTACCTACCTATCCTTTAGGAACACTAGATTATGAAGGCTGTTGCTGTCAACATCCTTAATAGTAGGTAATATCATAATCTAGCAAGTTTCTTTATAGAAAAGAGTGATACGTTCTTTTCTTATTTTTTAATTGACTATTCTGTCTGCTAAAGTGTGCGTAATCTCGTTAAGGAGTAATAATACAGATGCCGTTTAATGAAATAATGACTGACACCATAAAAATCTTAAAGCAAAATGGAGAGGTAGTTTCAGATATTAAATCTAGCGTACAAAAAAATAAAATTTTCATCCAACGCTCTGACATTCTTGTAGAAATAGGTGACTTAATCCAGCGTTCGATGAGTAATGGAGCAGAAGAAACATACAAAGTTATCGACCCAGGCTTTCATGAAAAACTCCATAGTATTCCTGCTGGTTATCAGATGGATGTGATTAAACTTGGTCTTCCTGAGGCAAAAGCTGCCGTCCAGCATGTTACTTATAATATATCTGGAGTAAACAATCGCTTTAGTCAAAATTCAACAGATAACTCTGTCAATATTGTAAATTCGAATTCAGAGATCCAAGAGCATATAGTTGCTTTGCGTGATGAAATTAGTAGATTAAACCTTTCCAAAGAAGAGCAACGGGCATCTTATGAAGTTATTGATGCAGTTGAAGCTCAATTTGGAGATGGTAAACCAAGTAAAGCAGTTGTGCAAATGCTTCTAAATGGACTACCTAATGCAGGAAGTATTGCTACAATTAGTTCATTTTTTCTTTCTTTATTGGATAAATTATGAAACTAGATGATTTCGTTGCAGAAACATTAAAGCAGATTATTAAAGGGGTGGTGGCAGCGCAGGAGTATGGCCAGACTCACAATGCTAATATAAACCCTGCAACAGCAGTATTTAATAGTGCTGCTGAAGGACAAGCATTTTGCCAAGAGACTGGAATTTTATTACAAAAAATTGGATTCGATATAGCAGTTACAGTAAATGAATCTCAAACTGCATCAAATGATGGAGAGTCTGTAGGCTCTATTTCTGTATCTTCAACAAGCTCAAACAGTCTGCAGAATAGTTCAGTAAGTAGAGTTCAATTTGAAGTTCCGATACTATTACCCACAACTAGCAAGAAGTCTAGATAGAAAAAAATTTGGTGGTGTTCTAAAAAGTATGCTGGCATCAGACATAGCCATAATTGACATAGAAG
>NZ_RRYW01000182.1 GCF_014861365.1 Psychrobacter sp. FME6 | reverse complement strand
AAAACTCACCGACCAGTTCCATGCAAATAATCTCAGGATCACTCAGCTTTGGCGCGTAACCTGCCCCTCGCAAGGGTTTAGTGACGACTATTTTGTAATATTGCTCTACCATTAAATAGATATTGATGATAAATTCGTCTATGGGCATCTCATGACTCCGTTGTATTCTTGGTCGAAAACAATAGATTAGTGAGATGCTCTTCTTTTTTCAATCACTTTCGATGTTGAGAGTGGGGTTTCTATATAGTTGATTTGCTTCAAAACCGATAACAGTAGCACGTGGTTACCAGTGTATCGGTTTTATTTAGAACGGCCTATGAGCTGCTATCAGCTATAGAAAGCTAAGACTTAACAGAGATTCACCTCTCTAATAAAAGGGAATAGGGCAAGAAGTATAAAAATAGGTTATTTGTTTAAAATAATTTCTGCTGGCTAGATTGTTAGAATAAACCATAAAATCAAGCAACTAGCGGAGTTTTTTTCTGAATACAAGGCAAAAGGTAGTAATGTTTTTTAGGAAATTAAAAAAAGCTATTGACACGCACAGAATATTTGCTAAAATAGCCAGCCTATCGAGACGTAGTAGTTAAAACTTACGAATTGATTTAAGCGGGAATAGCTCAGTGGTAGAGCATAACCTTGCCAAGGTTGGGGTCGAGAGTTCGAATCTCTTTTCCCGCTCCAAATATGGCTTGAAAAAGCACTAAAGCCTCACTTCATTGTGGGGCTTTTTTTATGCCTAAAGTTTAATAAAATTAGCTCAAACCAGCGTTACAAAATATGGATGATTTGACACATTCATTTGATTTTAACCGTGCATACTTATTAAGTATTTAGACATAATGGGTGTCATTTTAAATTATAGACAACAAATGAGCCTTACTGAGGAATTAACCACTAACAAATCAATAAGCTTATTAATTAATAATTATTATAAGGATTCAAGATGCAAGAGTTTAAACATAAAGAATTTAACGAATTATTTGACCTCTCTGGAAAAACTGCCATTGTTACCGGCGGTGCAAACGGGATTGGTAAAGCAACGGCATTACGCTTGGCACAAGCTGGGGCAAACATCGCTATCGCTGATCTGAAATTGGAAGACGCCAAAGCGGCGGTAAAAGATATTGAAGCGTATGGCGTAAAAGGTTTGGCCGTCGAATGTAATATCTTAAAAGATGAAGATTTGGTCGCCATGGTAGAAAAAGTAGTGGCTGAATTGGGTAGTATTAACATTCTAATTAATAACGCTGGTGGCGGTGGCGGCGGTAAAGAGAACCCATTCAAAATTTCAGTCGATGATATCCGTCGTGATTTTGAGCTCAATGTTTTTAGTGGTTGGCGTCTATGTCAGTTATGTGTACCGCACATGAAAGAATCAGGCTATGGTTCAATTGTATTTACCACTTCTATGTCAAGTATTGATAAAGAGCCAAACATGAGTGGTTATGGAGGTTCAAAAGCGGCCGTTAATCACATAGTTGCAGACTTAGCGCATGATTTTGGTCCTGAAGTACGTATTAATGCAGTAGGCCCAGGAGCTACTCGTACTGACGCGCTAAAAACAGTACTGACACCAGAGATTGAAAAGAAAATGCTCTCACATACGCCAATCAATCGTTTAGGCGAGGCCGATGACATTGCTGGTGCGATGCTATACTTTGCTTCACCAATATCGGAATGGGTAAGTGGACAAACTATCTTCGTTAATGGCGGTGGTGTGCAAACGCTAAATCAATAGAAAATAGCACTATCGGAAAATAGATTATTTTTCTAAAAAATCAGCACTATATAATTAACGATATGCAATTAGGGGCTGTATAGAATTCAAATCAGCGGCAGCCAGATAAAGACACAAGCGAGAA
>NZ_RRYW01000181.1 GCF_014861365.1 Psychrobacter sp. FME6 | reverse complement strand
GATAAAGCGGTGGAATTTACCGCGCACTTACGCCAAGTGGCCAAACGTTTTGATCACACGCTGGTTGAAAACAACAAAGCCATTATTAAGCTGTTGCGTGATCCTAACGCTGAACGTCAGCAGTATCTGGCACTGATTCAGCATTTTACAGATTTCAGAGACAATATCGATCAAAAACGAGCGGCATTTAATAGCAGCATTATCGACAAGCTAGGCGGTAGCGCAGGAGAGGTAGGGAGAATGACTCGGGACACCATGTCATCGTTCAGCTATATAGAAGAATTAACGGATTACATCAATCAGGATAACTACCCAACTGAGGCAAGAGGGCTTGCCAAAGAACATCTAGCAGATACCTTAGATAAAACCTGTCAGCAATTCAAACTTGCGTTGCGTGATGTTAACTCACTACCAACAACCCAGCGTAAAAGCTACTCAGAGGCGATTAAAGCCACTTTAGAGACGTTTACTGAGCAATATGGTAAAGAGTTGTCTGAAAGCCAACACAAAGCGATACAGAGCGGTTTAGAGTCGTACCGACATCAGGTTAATAAAACCCATTCACCTAGCCGAGGATTTAGTCCTTAATTGAATCCTCAAAAAAACCGTTACTGAAGGATAAATTGCTGAGGCAAGCTACGTGGTTTAAGTGATGATTTTTCACTTATCCACAAAAAATTTTATCACCCGTTTCTTTAAGGGTTTTTATTTGATCCTGTTTACTCCTGTTTACTCCTGTTTAAGAGCCTTTTTTCACCTTTAAAATCAATAGCTTACAAAGAGAAAAAAGAGTAAATGAGCCGAAAAAAGAGTAAATGAGCCAAAAAAAGAGTAAATGAGCCGAAAAAAGAGTAAATGAGCCAAAAAAAGAGTTGTTTAAAGATAGCTATTTATTTTACTATTTTTATGATAGTTTATCTCATGTGGAATTCTAATAAACGTAGAAATAGTGAAATATAAAATGGAAAATAATTTAGTCGTACAGTCAAATGATTTAGTTCTTGCTACTTATACGATGACAACAAAAGAAAAAGAGCTTTTACTAACTTGTATTAGTCAAATTGATAGTAGACCTGATGCGCCAAATATCAGTAAACAAACCAAATTTACTATTACTGCTGATGAGATAAAAAGGCTTTTTTATAGTGATAGCAACGCAAAAAATATCTATCGTGATATTGAGCAAGCTAGTAACCGCTTGTTTGAAAGGGAGGTGATCATCGCACTGCCAGACAATGAAGTATTGCGTACACGCTTTGTTAGTAGTCTTCTATTCAGCCCAAATACAGGGAAGATTACGCTAACTTTTGCAGAGGATATATTGCCGTATCTGACACAATTAAAAGCAAATTTTACTAAATATAAGTTGTTAGAGATCAGTGAGCTCTCAAGTATCCACTCAATACGCCTATATGAATTAATAGTGTGTTGGATTGGACAGTATCAATACAGTAAAGCATATGAACTTGAAGATTTTAAATATGTTATGGGTATAAAAGGCAAGTACAAGCAATTTAGTGAACTTCGAAAGTATGTGATCGATAAAGCCTTAGAAGAGATTAATGAAAGTACAAATTATAAGGTTAGTGTGGAATATAAAAAAAAGAGTAGAGGCAAAGGTTACGAGGGGCTAACGCTCAAATTCCATCGGAAAACATTAGACAAACTAACCAGTGAAGATGGCACCCTGTCCCAAGCTACCATACAGTCGATTGTTGATAACGTGCAGTTTATGAATGACTATAACAACCATCCAAGCCTAAGTTATGACGGCAAAATGCAGACTGAGGCATTTAAGCGCGAAATGATTAATATCATACAGCGAGAGCCTGAAAGTTTTAACAAGCCTAATAAGGCTTTAGAGAGCTATCTACCAAAGATTAAACACTGATACTTTTTCTAACATCCGTTAAAGTCAAAAGAACCACCGTTTTTTCTTCTTAGCCGTCGCGACGATTG
>NZ_RRYW01000180.1 GCF_014861365.1 Psychrobacter sp. FME6 | reverse complement strand
TTCTCTTTGTTGTGGTAAACAAGAGTGTAAGGCGTTGCTTATTTTTTTCAACTATTTCCCAATTCTATACAGCCCCTAGTAGTTGGTTCTTTTCTTATAGCAATTATCATGGCTGTTGTTATAACCGTTATTCTATAAATTAAATACTTCACCAGCCTTTTTTAGGGTTTTTTATTAAGGAGCAATACGTGACTGACATCAAAAAATTAGAACAGAAGCGACAAGAAGCGACAAGAAGCGTTAGACAAAGCCAATCGAATGAAAAAACAAATTGATAAGGCTCTCAACGGTCAAAAATTTGTGCTTGGAGCTATAACTATGGCTGTGGCAGAGAATGAACCTGAACGAATACCGCAAATTTTGGCTGATATAGAAAGATATGCTACTAGAAAAGCCGATATTAGCCGTTTAGAGGGCTTTAAATCTGAAATAGGTAGTAAGGTGGCAGAAAGTAGTAATCAAAGCAATATGAGCCAAAATAGAGCTGTTTATGACGATAATATACAATCATCATTACTAGATAATTAACTATTGGTTGAGATTAGCCTTTGTTAGTTAGGTAAAGTTCGTTTTATTGTCAGGAATTTGTCGCCTTATAAAGCTAGAAAGTTTGCTATCAAAGGGTTTTAGCTCTATTTGAATACGTTTACCCTGCTCTGTTTGGTTCTAACAGACCTAATCAGACAACCGTATTTTCTAGTTTTTCATGTGGCTTTTCTTCTGTTTGTTTTCTTAGTTATCAACAACCAAAAATGTTTTTAATGTTTTTAAATGCTTTTAAAAGCTTTTAGCCCCTATACAGACCTTTAGTAGCAAGGGTTTCAGAGTCCATAAGACGAGGTTTACCTGACAATAAGACGAGGTTTACCTGACAATAAGACGAGGTTTACCTGACAATAAGACGAGGTTTACCTGACAAATAACGAAAGGATTATTTGCTTTGTTATAACGAACAGTATATATTTTTCGTTATAAGTTAAAAAGGAGCATTGAATGTCTAACCTTGTTGTGAAGACCAACCGTTTAAATACTGCTACACAAAACCTATCACTTACTGAAGTTCGCATCATGCAATTAGCTATTGTTGATGCAAGGGAAACAGGGTTAGGGCTAACATCAGACAGTCCTCTTACTATATCTTCATCAAGATATGCTGAAGCCTTTGGAGTGACAAGACAAACAGCATACGAAGTTATACTAAAAGCTGAAAAAACCTTATTTGACCGCCGTTTCTCATTCCTTGATGACGATGACAAAATGGTTAAATCTCGTTGGGTTCAACGTGTCAAATACCTTGATGATGAAGCTAGTATTGAAGTAATACTAACCTATGATGTAGTTAAGGAAGTCACACGTATAGATGGATATGAGCAATTTTTTACGCAATACCTGCTAGAACAAACGGCTCAAATGAATAGTGCCTACTCTGTGCGCTTGTATGAACTGCTGGTGCAATGGAAGACTGCTAAGAAAACACCAGTATTTAATATTGAAGTATTTAGAGAGCAATTAGGTGTTGAGCCTACTGAATACAACCGAATATATGACTTTAAAAAGAATGTAGTTGACCTTGCAGTTAATGAGATAAACCAAAAAACAGACCTTAAAGTTAGTTATGAGCAAAAGAAAAAAGGGCGTAAGATTGTTGGATTTGAGTTCGCTGTTTTAACCAATAAAAAGACAAATAAAAAAGAAGTGGGTATTGGGCGTGATGCCAATACTGCGGATATGTTCACCATTGACGGCTTAACAGACAAGCAGCTGAAGCGTATTGTTCTCCATAAAGAATTTATCAGCACTTATGGGGGATTGGCGACTGGTGACAATGGGCGTGACTGGAAGTTGTTTACTGAATTTATGGTGAATGAGATTAAGAAAAACCCTAGCAACTTTAGTAAGAAAAAACCCATTAGAGAATATTTAAACGGTAAAGATGATGATTACCAGTATGCTTAACGGTTTGAGATAGAAGCGGATCTGAATGGGGGCTGTTTCCCATTAAGACCCGTTTCTATCTGTTAAATCTCTAAGTGAGGTGCTTG
>NZ_RRYW01000179.1 GCF_014861365.1 Psychrobacter sp. FME6 | reverse complement strand
TAAGCATTCTAATCAAATTTTCCGCTGTTGTTTGCTTATTACCATTCAAGATTTCTCGTATTTTTGTCTTAATGCTTTTGACGCTCTTGGTTGAAGGTTTAATAAGCACCTTTTCACCGTATCGCTTTACATTTTGACCTAAGAAGTCGAATCCCTCTGTTACATGAGTTATTTTTGTCTTTTCTTTTGACAAAGTTAAGCCACGAGACTTAAAGAACTCAACAACCGCAGGTTTGATTTCATATTCCAGTATCTCTTTCGTTCCACCAGTGATGATAAAATCATCGGCATATCTTACAAAGTTTACTTTAGCTACATTCTGACCTCTGCGAGTGGTGCGAGGAATTACTCCCTCGACTACCTTCTGAAGCCCATCTAGCGTCATATTTGCCAAAGTAGGTGAGATTATACCGCCTTGCGGAGTACCTTTTTCAGTTGCGAACAAGTTGCCTTTATCAACTACACCTGACTTTAGCCACTTTCCTAGAATAGTCTTATTCGTGGGAACATTGTCTATTAGCCATTCGTGTTTGATATCATCAAAACATGCAGAGATATCTCCCTCCAAAACCCAACGTGCAGAGCCTTTTTGGGATAGTATCTTAAAGCATTGCTCTATAGCGTCAGCAGTGCTACGAGCAGAGCGAAAACCGTATGAATTACTGTCTGCGAGTGTTTCTGAGACAGGTTCGAGTGCAAGTAGGTGTAACGCTTGCATAGCTCTATCTTTCATGGTCGGTATGCCCAATAGACGCTCTTTACCATTTGACTTAGGTATTGCTACTCTTTTTAATGGCAGAGGCTTATATCCATTGTGTTTTAACGAGTTAACGGCTTTCATTTTCGCAGCAGGGGTTGACCATGTTGTACCATCAACTCCTGCCGTATTTTTACCGCGATTTTCAGTCACTCTTTTGACTGCTAATGCTTTTGCAGAAAAAGAGCGAGTCAGTAGATGTTGTAATGATTTAACTTTACCCCATTTACCTTCTTGAGTTGCTTTTACGATACGCGCTTGATGCCTTTTAACCGCACAATTACACTTAGCCCAATTGATATCGTGCCAGTGCAAATGTTGGTCGATTGGTGCTCCTGAAACTCTCGTTCCATTCATCAGCTATTCCTATCTTAGAAGGTTTTTCAAACTATCTCGTAATTAAAGACCGCATGGAAGTCTGCTTGCTTTTGCAATAAGGTCATGTTTCAAACCTCTATCCCATTCATTACAAATAGGCATTCGCTTTTTCCACATTCTCATACCCTCTATTCTATAGCCCTTCCTTGCGGTTGGGTTTCCCTCAATGATTCAGGGAGAATATAGGGCTTACCATGTTCCATATTAAGGACTTATTTCGATTTAGACTCATTCTTTCAGCCAGCAGAGCAACGTCTATGTCAAAGATTCAGAGATTCCTTGAGCCTGTCTGCATACCTTTTGGTTCAAGCCTATCAGTATTTTTGGCTTGTTCTTGGTTATGACTTTTATCAAATGTTCACTTACGTTAGTCTTGTCGAAAATCCTAGCACCATGACCGATTAATACTATCAGTGCTTGACTACTTCCTCGCGGTTTTGTCTTGGCATTTCTGCTTGGCACATTGTTAGTGCAGCTTTGCACAAAACTGTTACCAGTTATGCACATGCACCTAGGATACTGTTCATAGAAAAACAGGTAATAATCTCAATTACCATCTTTAATACGACTTCATGTCGCACCTCTGACACCAAGACCTTCTCTACCTTTCGGACTGTCTTGGCGTGAGCCGCAACACGAGCAGGTTTGGGTTGTGTACGCTTCATTCACTTCGATATAGTGGCAACCTGCGTTCGCGCATTTGTAATCCAGTTGCCGTTTAATCTCAAACCAACCAGCGTCATAGACGGATTTGGCAAGTTTGCTTGAAGTGAATGATTTTGATTTTATCTTTCCAACGACAATTAAGTTGTTGGATTTGACAAGCTTTGATGTGAATTTATGGATCAAATCTTGGCGGGTGTTTTTAATCTTGGCATGAATGGCCTTAACCCGCTTTTTATTATTAGCCCTTTGAGCAATCGCTAGTTTCTCAGCGTATTGATGGGTGGTTTTGGTTTGCAGTTTATCGCCATCACTACTCACCGCTGCATCTTTGCAGCCCAAATCAATACCGACTTTGCCGCTGCCGCAGGCTATTTTTGGATATTCCTTAACGGTGATACAGGCGTACCAGTTACCACGACTATCTTGCACCAACTCACAGGTGTTGATGTTGTATAGGGCTAAATTATAGCTATCCCA
>NZ_RRYW01000178.1 GCF_014861365.1 Psychrobacter sp. FME6 | reverse complement strand
TACAAAGGGTACGAGCAAGAGATTTATGGCATTTGTCTCATCGATTGATTCGTAAGATTCTGTCTCATAATCTATGCTTTGTACTCAACAAAAAACTTGGTAACCCGCCTCTTCAGTTTGAATTGCTTATTTCAAGTTGAGAGTGGGGTTACTACTAGGAAATATCCAACCGGTTTCTCGACTATTGCCCCAAGTTGCAATGACTCTAAGCTCAGAGATTAAAAACTCTCTACCATCAGTATCAAGCATCAAAGTATGATATTTTTCTGCCACTTTATTTATCCAGACCATGCGGCTATCATAATTTTCTAGTATCGTACCCTTTGGAGGTGCGCTCCATGGGTCTTCAGGTAGAGATTTGGCGTCTCCTCCTAATCTTTCTCTTCCTCTTCCAGTTCCCTTTCTTCTTTTTTTTAGCGTATTAACATTATAATCGCTTGATAATGCTAGTGTTTGATTAATAGACACCTTGCTCAAAAACCAACCGCGTTGACTCTTAACATTTGTTTGAAGAGACGCATCCTCCCATGCGATTTTTTGTAATATGTTTTTTTGTTCTTGTACTGCCACATATAGAATGTGTGTTAATAACACTTTTTTAGCTGCTTTAAACTTTCCATCAGTAGTAGATTTAAATTTAAATTTAGATTCAATACTAGGTAGCAAGCCAAAAGCAGAGTTGATTTCTGGTGTTACTCGTAGATAGTTGAGTTTTGATAAAGAAGACGACCATGGCATATTATTCATTGACGTTCGAAGATCGACAAAATTTTGAGTATTACGTTGTCCTTTACATTTTGCAAATGATGTAGGAGAAGCGCTCCACAGATAATGCCACACTGATATGTCCATAAAGAGCCATAAATTTCCTTTTGCAAAGGCATTTAAGGCGTCATCTGAATTTAGCATACCGGTAAGATAAGCAGTTTGACTTCTAAAAGCGCTAAAGACCATAGCTACTGTTTTAGACGCAAAAGCTCCTAGTCCCATCCAATAATAGCGCCCTAATAAAGTAGGGTCACCTCCGACCTCTGTTTCTAAAAATATTTTGGCATACACAGAAGAAATTCGTCTAGCTCGAGCCTCATATCCTGGTTCAAGCTCATAATTGTTAGATGAAACAAGATTAGATACTCGTTTCATTACTTCTTGCTGATATATTTGTAAAAACTGAATACAGTTACATTGAGCTGGTCTACAGCTGCCCACATTAGTATTCGTTTTGCTGCGCCAATCTAAAGAATCACCAGACATTACTTTCTCTCAACTTAAGTTAATGATAATTAAGGTCTATTTTTTATCGATACTTGTAAATTTTGACCATACTAATTTAACTTTTAAATCATCTTCGGTGTCGCCAGAATCTATGCGAGGAGTTTTGCCCTCACTATCGGATTTTGCTTTAATATTCAGATTTTTACTGGCCAATCTATATTCTAAGTCAGGCAACGGAGTACCTGTAGGATCTAAAAACTGAACCTGCTCATCAAAGAATTCTTTTTCGATAAGCTTATCAAAAGGTAGGCGCGATAAATAACTACTATCCATCCCACCACCAGCCTTACTATGCTTACCACCTTTCTCCGTAAACTGCTTAGCCGATATCGTAATATTTGCGCCATCAAGGGTGATACTAGCTCCACCAGCCGTCAGCGTAATCTTATTCGCTGCGACTATTTCAACCTCTTTCGTCGAAGAGGCGATGTTGACATCTTGCTTAGCCGTCGCTTCAAGTTTCCCCGTATGGGCGGAGAGGGTGATGTTGTCCTTAGCATTGGTCATACTAAATTGACCATCGGCTATGATATTGAGTGACTCACTACTGATTTGGCTATGACTATCGCCACTACTGATATTCATATCTTGCTGAGTAGTGCTAATCATCTCGCCCATGCTTCTATGAATCAGGGTATCAGTACCGACATAGCTTGTATCTGCTGCACTATCGATAAGCGTGAATGGTGTGGTTTGATGAGTCTTGGTTTGCTGTTCCTCTGCGATAGTCTCAAGTTGCGTCTTAATCGCGTTATGGTCATTGACTTGTCTGCCAAGTCCTGTTGCCAGTTGCGTTAGTCGCTCTGCTAGATGCTGACCACCTAGACCAGTTTGAGTCAGAGTCGGGGTATGCTGTTGATAGTTATGCTGTCCAGATTGTGCGTGGGTTTGTGGTTGAGTGGAAAATAATGAATATAAAAAACCACCCTTTTTCACCGTCAAACCGTCAAACCGTCAAACTGCCAAATAACTTCACCCCAGTTATTGTTTGGATAGTCTGGCATGATGTCGCCTTGCTTAAAGTAAGCACGACTGTCAGATTTTGCTTGCG
>NZ_RRYW01000017.1 GCF_014861365.1 Psychrobacter sp. FME6 | reverse complement strand
TTTGTGTCTTCATAACCTCAAATATATCATCTTGCTTTGGCTGTCACCCTCCTTTCATCTCCTCAGCATACTTTCTGACACACCACCACTTTTTGAATACCTTAATAGGTCTTTACTTACAAACGCGCGCTGATACAGACGTATCGTTCTAGGATGCGTTACGAAAAAGTAATGAGCGCTAAAAATAAACTGGGCTCTAAACCGTTCTAGTCATTTGAAAATAAAACTGTCATACTTTTAAATTGAATCTGCTACACCCCAAGTAATCGCCCAATAAGTGATGTTGCGACCATGGCCAATACACCCCACACGACGACGCGAGTGACAGCAGGGAGAGTGGGTGCACCGCCCAAGCGCGCCGATACCATGCCAAGTAGGACTAAGCCGACTATGGTCAGCGCGGCCAATGACCAAACAAGGATCTGGGCTGGAAACACCAAGATGCCGATGACAGGAAATATGGCACCAGTAATAAAGGCCAATGCGGAGGCAATGGAAGCTTGCAGGGGCTTTGCTTGACTGATTTCATTTAGCCCTATCTCGTCACGAGCATGAGCCTCAAGTACATCGTGCTCAGTTAAGGCGACAGCAACTTGGTGTGCTAAGTCTTGATCAAGTCCACGCTGTTTATAAATTGTTGTCAGCTCGACAAGCTCCCGCTCAGGATTATGCGTCAGCTCGTAAAGCTCTTTTTTTAAATCAGCCTTTTCAGTATCTGCTTGTGAGGACACAGAGATATACTCACCAGCCGCCATCGATAAAGCCCCTGCAGTCAGTGACGCCAATCCTGTCAGTAATAAGGTTTGGCTGCTCGCGTTTGCGGCGGCAACACCAACCAGTAAACTGGCGGTAGAAATGAGTCCATCATTGGCGCCAAGTACCGCTGCTCTGAGCCATTGACTCCGGTTACTTAGGTGCGGCTCATCGTGAATAGAGTATGACATAGACATCCTCAAAAAATACGGTGGTGTTCTAAAAAGTATGCTGGCGATAAAATCAATAAGAAATCTATGCTAAGTTCTCTGATTCTATAGGGCTTTCAAGGCTTCAAGAATTGTTCAAATTTTAATCAAGTTAAAGATTCAGTTCCGAATTTGAGAGCGATATTAGAGATCAGTTAACCTATACAATCTGCACTATAACTTATTAGGTAGTGGATCCCTCAATATTATAGTGCTCGAAATATTATTAATATCTATAATTACTATGGGTTTATTTAAATCTTATGAGTCGAGAAAGCTCTATATGCTACTATTTATATAGTGTAGAAGACTGAGGTATGAAGTTTACTTTCCTTAGGTGACGTTGTTAATATCGGGGTTTCTTTAAACCGGGACTGTGACAGTCGGGGCAGCTGATATCTACTCAAATATATCATCTTGCCTCGGCTGTCACCCTCCTTTATTCCCCAGCATACTTTCTGACACACCACCAAATTATTTATAAAAAAATGCAACCTACCTTTTGATAGATTGCATTGATTTACCTAAAGTGATTTTGCTACCTTAGATTAAAAGAAACCCATCTTTTTTGGACTATAAGATACCAGCATGTTTTTGGTTTGCTGATAATGGTCAAGCATCATTAGATGGTTTTCACGACCAATACCCGATTGCTTATAACCACCGAAGGCGGCATGTGACGGATAGAGATGATAACAGTTGGTCCAAACGCGACCAGCTTGGATGCCACGGCCGAAACGGTAGGCTTTGTGAATGCTACGAGTCCATACGCCTGCACCCAGACCATATAGCGTGTCATTAGCAATCTGCATGGCTTCTTCATCATCTTTAAAAGTGGTGACAGCAAGTACAGGTCCGAAGATTTCTTCTTGGAACACGCGCATGTCATTGGTGCCTTCAAAGATAGTTGGTTTGACATAGTAGCCATCTGATAGGGCGCCGTCGTGTTTGGCTTGGTCGCCGCCAACCAGAACTTTCGCGCCTTCTTTTTTACCAATATCCAAATAAGATAGGATTTTTTCTAATTGATCTGAGCTGGCTTGGGCACCAATCATGGTTTCGGTATCTAATGGGTTACCCATTTTGATGGCTTCGACACGAGCAATGCAGCGTTTCATAAATTCGTCATAGATACTTTCATGGACGAGTGCGCGCGACGGACAGGTACAAACCTCGCCTTGGTTGAGGGCAAACATTACTAAGCCTTCAACGGCTTTGTCTAAGAAATCATCGTCTTCATCCATGACATCAGCAAAGAATATATTTGGGCTCTTACCACCCAGCTCTAGTGTCACTGGAATGATGTTTTCACTGGCGTACTGCATGATGAGGCGACCAGTCGTCGTCTCGCCAGTGAACGCTACTTTGTTAATACGCGGGTTCGATGCAAGCGGCTTACCGGCCTCAACACCAAAGCCATTGACCACGTTTAGTACGCCTTTTGGCAAGATATCAGCGACACCGATAGTCTCTAGCATAAATAAGATAGACGCAGGCGTTTGCTCGGCAGGTTTCATGACGATACAGTTACCAGCAGCTAGGGCAGGCGCAATTTTCCATACGGCCATTAAAATTGGGAAGTTCCAGGGAATAATTTGACCGACCACGCCTAGTGGCTCATGGAAATGGTAAGCGACCGTGTCTTCATCGATTTGGCTGATGCCGCCTTCTTGGGCACGAATGGCACTGGCGAAATAACGGAATTGATCGATGGCCAATGGAATATCTGCCATTAGCGTCTCACGTACTGGCTTACCGTTTTCGTAGCATTCGGCAATGGCGATGGCTTCTAGATTGGCTTCCATGCTGTCAGCGATTTTGAGTAACAGATTGGCGCGTTCAGCAACACTGGTTTTGCCCCAAGCGTCTTTAGCAGCATGAGCGGCATCTAATGCTAATTCGATATCGGCTTCTTTTGAGCGTGCGACTTGGCAAATAGTTTTTCCATCGATAGGACTTGGGTTATCAAAGTATTCGCCATCGACTGGTGCTACCCACTCACCATTAATAAAGTTATCATATTTTTCGCGGAATTGGACGGGACTGTTTTCAGTGTTGGGATAAGCGTATAACATTAACCACTCCTTGTTGTGTATTATGACTACTTGAGAATACTTGATCTTCCTGATCAAGTTATGACTCTATCGTACTGAGCTTTTAGGTAGAGTGATAATGACTTTTTATAATGATATATTTTGTATCATATAACTTTAAGTTATACAACGTATGAGGGTTAAAGTGGTTCGTAATATGCAGGTAGCTGTTATAATCATGGCAGCTGTTTTTGCTGATAGTCGATAATAAATAAAATGGATACATGGCATATAACGTGGGACTGATATAAAATTTCTTGTGTGCTGTGGCTTCGCCGACAGAAGCTACAAAAAGTTCATATCAGTCCCGCTATATATTTTTTATATTGATCTGACTATATATTACTTTTCTTTAGATTTTTCTCTTATCACTATTAAATAAATTGGTTTGGATATATGCGTCAATCTTCTGCTCTCAATATTTTAAAAACAGGACAAAATGTCTTTTTGACTGGCTCAGCAGGTTCAGGAAAAACTTATACGCTCAACCAATATATTGACTATCTGCGTGCGCGCCGTGTACCCGTTGCCGTCACTGCCAGTACTGGTATTGCTGCGACGCATATGAACGGCACGACCATCCATAGCTGGTCAGGTATTGGCATCAAAGATGAGTTATCTGAGCGCGATTTGACCAATTTATCACGCAAGCAGTTTTTGGCTGATAGACTCAAAGACACTGCGGTACTGATTATCGATGAAATATCGATGCTGCATGCCAAGCAGATCAATTTGGTCAGCCAAGTACTTAAGCATGTACGCAAAAATGACAAAGCCTTTGGTGGCATTCAAGTCGTCGTAGCAGGAGACTTTTTTCAGTTACCGCCGATTGGTAGCAAGGGTGAGAGCAACCGTGAGAAGTTTGCCTTTATGTCGGAAGCGTGGCTCGACGCTAAGTTTCATATCTGCTATTTATCCGAGCAACATCGGCAAGTGAGTGAAGCGGCCAATGGCGGGCTTGATTTGGACGATATTCTCAATCAAATCCGCCGTCAAGAAGTGACCTTTGAAGCGATTGCTGCACTGGAGGCGACCTTTGATCAAGACGTCGATATCAAGCGCACGCGCCTTTATACCCATAATCTCAATGTCAATAAAATTAATGATAAAGAGTTAGCCGAGCTATCGGGTGAGATGATGCGCTTTGAAGCCACGTCTGTTGGCGATAGTAAATTGGTTGAGACGCTAAAGAAAACCGTCCGTACCCAAGATGAGCTTATCCTCAAGGTTGGCTCAAAAGTGATGTTTATTAAAAACAATACCGAGCTTGGTGTGTCTAACGGCACCATGGGTGAGCTGATAGGCTTTGCGGCGGTAAAAATTAATGATGATAAAGACAGCAATGATAATTTGATTGCAGACGATGAAACCACTGTAGATACTGACGAAGACAAGGCTGACAATACAAAAAATAAAGCTAAGGATAAAGAAAAGTTAAAGGACAAAAAAATAACCACACAAAAAATGCCAGTGGTTCGGCTCAATTCAGGACGTGAGGTCATCGCTGAGCCAGAAGAGTGGATCATCGAGGACGAGACGGGTGAAGTGTTGGCGAGCTATGAGCAAGTGCCGTTATGTCTGGCATGGGCGATTACTATTCATAAGTCACAAGGTATGACGCTTGATGCCGCTGAGATTGACTTGTCACGCACCTTTGAGCTTGGGCAAGGTTATGTGGCGTTATCACGGCTAAAGTCGCTGGCAGGTCTGCAATTGCTAGGAATGAATGAGATGAGCTTGCAGCTTGATCCGCTGGCACGTGGCGCCGATAAGCGCTTTTTAGTGTTGTCTGACGAAGCTGATGCCAGCTATGCCATGCTCGATGAAGAAAGCATGACGCAAGCCCATGAGAAGTTTGTTTTGAAATCAGGCGGTACATTAAGTAAATCAGTGATTGATGCTTATGCCAATTTGCAAAAAAAGCGCCGCGAGCAGCAGCACGCGAAGCTAGATAAAAAACAGAAATTAGGCAATCAAGTCTCTGATAAATCAGCAAGCACCTTACAGGCGACCCGGCTATTACTAGAAGAAAGCTTATCTATCGCTGAGATATCCCAGGCGCGTCAGCTTTCACAATCGACCATCATGCGGCATATTGGTGAGCTAAAATCTCAAGATCCGAGCCTCGCTTGTGATCATCTGCGTCCAGAGGATGAGGTGATGACGGCGGTTGGTAATGCCTATATAGCGATTAAAGTGGCCAATAACCCCAACGACTTCAATGATGATGGTAGTATTAAGCTACGCCCAATCTTTGAGCACCTCAAACAGGCGATTGATTACAACACCATACGCTTGGCATTAATCTTTATTACGCCCTAATTTATTACGATTGGTTAGGCTCTGTTCAATGAAAGCGCTCAATTCCTTTTTATATCTTTTAAAGCGATAACTTGTTATGCCTGATTTTTCTAGTGCTACCTATCGTCTAACCTCTGACCCTTCTGTTGCAGGTTTTTATGCGACCAACGAGCAAACTCAGCCTTTGCGAGTGGCTATCAATGGTTTTGGTCGTATTGGTCGTAATGTACTGCGCGCATTATTAGAGCGATTTGAGGTGCTAGGGCGTGCCATTCATGTGGTCGCCATTAATGATTTGGCGCCAGCTGAGACCTTATTGCATCTACTTAGGTTCGATAGTACCCATGGGCGTTTGAGCCGATTGGGCGTGACCGCTGATATTGTTCAAGATGGTATTACTGATTATCAGCAAAAGCCCTGTGCGACAGCAGAAACCGATATTCAGCTGTGCTTAAATAAAAACAATCTCACTTATTGTATCCGTTTATTATCAAGAGAGAATGCAGAGACACTGCCGTGGAAAGATTTGCAGGTTGATGTGGTACTTGAATGTACGGGACACTATCGTTCATACGAGCAAGCCAGTGTGCATATAGAGGCAGGCGCTAAGCAGGTGATAATCGGCGCGGCTCCCTTTGATCATGTCGATGCTTCTATCGTTATGGGCGTTAATGGCGAGTCGTTAACGCGTAAATTGCCTATTATATCGAGTGTCTCATGCACCACTCAGGCATTAGTGCCGCTCATTGATACCCTTGATAAAGCCTTTGGCGTAAAGTCGGCGATGATGACTGAGATTCATGCCGTGACTGCGGATCAAACGGTGCTTGATCAAGCGCATCGTGATTTGAGACGGGCGCGCGCGTCTGGTTATAATATCATTCCAACGACCTCAAGCAGCATCGCCGCTACGGAGCGCGTGCTACCTAATATGATAGGCAAGATTAACGGTCACTCCATTCGTGTGCCAACCATCGATGTGGCGGCGATTGATGTCAATTTTATATTTGATACGCTGGACGTCGACATTGAGGCGATTCGAGAAGTATTGAAAACTGCCAGCGCTGGTAGTTTGATCAATATTATGGCTTATACCGATGAACCTTTAGTCTCAAGTGACTTTATCCATCAGACTGAATCGCTTATTATTGATGGGCAACAGCTTATGCAGATAGGCGAGCAGTATAAGGTTTTTGCTTGGTATGATAATGAATGGGGTTATGCCAACAGGCTGTTAGATATGTGCTTGCATCTTGCCTCAAGCAAGTCATAGCCCAGAGATTTTAAGCCGTTTATAAATTAATTTAACTTTTTTGAGATAAGCGCTTGCATTCTTATTTCAGATCGCTATAATGATGCACAAATGGAGACGTGGCAGAGCGGTTGAATGCACCGGTCTTGAAAACCGACAAGGGTTCATAGCCCTTCGAGAGTTCGAATCTCTCCGTCTCCGCCAAATTCAAAAAGCCCCAATCAGTAATGATTGGGGCTTTTTTTATGACACTGCTTTAGTGCTATATAGTTAAAATACTTTAAAAACGCTACGATACTGCTGGTATAGTTTTTTTGTAGCCTCTGTCTGCGTAGGCACAGCAAGCAAGAAAAAACTATACCTGCAGTACGTGATGTATCGATTTTACGTTTCACTGACTATTATAGGACAGAGCAGAGAAGAAAAATGGTTTGTTAAATATAAAAAAACCAAGCGCGATTAAGCAGGCTCGGTCTTTTTATTGAATGAAGCTGTTTTTAATATAGTGAGTTAGTCGTTGTCTTGCAGCTCAGATAAAGGGTGGGTGATATTATTATTATGGGTCACCACAATCGCCTCATCAATGATGTGCTGACTCACACCACGCTTACGCAGAGTCTCAATAAACACCTCATCATGGGCGAGTGTATAATCTTGATGATCACGGTCAAGCCCTTGGCGAATATATAAACGAATAAGTCCTTGAATGCGTTTAAAACCCAATTCTTCCGAAGTCGCCTCTAGTAGTGTAATCATCTCTTCAGACAAACGAATACTGATCGGGCGCATGATTTTTTGCGGATGATCAGAAAACTTATTTTTTATACGTGCAGGTATCATAATAAACCATTACTTTTAGTGAGTAGGAGTAAAGCACTCAGATAAAAACTAACCTAATGAAAACAATCCTTACCATACAACAAATACGTTCAAAAGAACACCGCAGCTGCGCGAATATTCTAAGTGTTCAATTAATACATTAATCAATATAAAAGTGATAACCATAAAAAAACCTTCATCAAATAATGATGAAGGTTTTTAGTATATGGCTCTCCAACCTGGGCTCGAACCAGGGACACACGGATTAACAGTCCGTTGCTCTACCAACTGAGCTATTGGAGAATAAGTTGTCATAACGGTTGTTGCTACAAGTTTTACAAAGGGGTTGATAAGCGCCGTTGCTTGTCTTGTTTGCGTTATGTGGAGCGTATTTTAGCCAAGTAGTTATGAGCTGTCAACCTTATTAGAGCATTAATTATAAATATTATCGTAATCTATCAAAAATAGGTGTTTTGGCATATTAAATAAACTGTTTTAGTCGATGTGCTAATCGATGACGCGGCCTAGATATAGTCAGTTCTAAATAAAATCGATACGTCAGTAGCCACGTGCTACTGGTATAAATTTTTCTTGCTGGCTGTTCGCAAGCGTGACAGAGGCTGCAAAAAATTTGCTCCAGCAGCACTGTGTCAGTTTTAAAGTGAATCAACTATATCAACAGGTAAAACTGGTTTTAATTGAATGAATTACTTATCTTTTTGAATATTAAAGCAATCCATAAATAAATTGAAACAAAATTTATGAATATACCCTTCACATTGCGCAATTATTTCTATAAAATACCGACCGTGTGGTTTCTTTAATGTATATACATTATTAATATATACTTGATTTGAACCCAATTTAAGCATGACTTAAAAAAGGCATCCTAATTATGAGTCCTACCACTATTGCTTACGGTTACCTTGCGATTGCCATTATTTGCGAAGTGATTGGTACCACCTTTTTAGTGAAGTCAGAGCAATTCACCCGTTTGGTGCCGACCTTAATTATGGGTGTGCTTTATGCCATCTCGTTTTATTTGCTGACCCAAACCATCAAAACCATACCGCTCGGCATCGCTTATGCACTGTGGGGTGGTCTGGGAATTGTGCTGACATCGCTTGTTGGCTTGGTATTTTTTAAGCAAAGTCTGGATACAGCAGCAGTGGTTGGCATCGCTATGATTGTTGGCGGGGTCGTGGTGATGAACTTACTGTCTAATTCTGTGGTGAATTAACCATTTAACAGGGAGGTAAAAATGGAAATTGAGAATGCTTATAAGCGTAAAAAACAGCCCGAACTGGTTCGTCGTGCGCTGCTTGACCAAGCCGCACGGATAACGCTAGAGCAGGGGTTGTCTAAGGTTACTTTTCAAGCGGTGGCTGATGCGGTCGGCGTGACCAAAGGCGGTGTGATGCATCATTTCGCCACCAAAAATGCGCTTATCCTTGAAGTGTTTCATGATGCGATGGCGAAATTTGAGGCAGAAGTGAATACGGCAATGGCCAAAGACCCTGTCAGTTATGGTGCTTTTACCCGCGCTTATATCGACGCCACCATCAGTTTGGGCGAAAAAGGACAGGAAGAGTTTAATAGCCAAGCCACGTTATATGTATTGATGCTTGGCGATATCGAACTGCGTGAATTGTGGGCCGAATGGTCAAATGCGCAATTAAAGAAACATGACGCCACTGATAATAACGAAACCTTATGTATGGTGCGTTTGGTTGCCGATGGTATTTGGCTTTCTGACTTTTCAGGCATCAATATATCTGACAAAAAATCCTTACGCGCGCGTTTGATAAACATGACCCAGCGTGAGTAGGATTGAGCAGTAGTTTTAGGGTAGTTAATGGGTTCAAGATGGGTTCAAGCGCTCTATAAATAAGATAGAAATATTGCTATAAGTTTTTCTTGCTTGCTGTGTGCTTTAGCAGACAGAGGCTGCAAAAAAATTATACCAATATCACATAATTACCGATGTATAAGTCAACGTAAAAACTTTATTAAAACACTTTTTATTCTAAAGTATTTTAATACTTAAACAGTAACGACACGATTTGAGATGAGTGTTCTTTATTAATAGCATTTATCAGTCGTCGCAAGGAGATTTTATGACAAATTCCAATAATTTAACCGACCTTATCCATTTAGACCAAGTGCAAACGGCTTATATCAACGGTCGTTTCCTACCTGTTGATGATTCGCTTGCAACTTTTGAAGATATTAATCCTGCGACTGGTGAGGTGCTAGCAACTATTCAGCAAACGACTGATGAGCAAGTTAATGCAGCGGTTAAAGCGGCACAAAAAGGCCAAAAGGTATGGGCGGCGATGACCGCGGTTGAGCGTGGCCGTATCTTATCAAAGGCGGTGGAGATATTGCGCGAACGCAATGACGTACTGGCGTTACTGGAAACCAAAGACACCGGTAAAGCTTACTCTGAGACCAAATACGTCGATATCGTCACTGGTGCTGACGTCGTTGAATATTATGCCGGACTGGCTCCAATGTTAGAAGGTCGTCAGATTCCACTACGTGATAGCAGCTTTGTCTATACTCGCCGTGAACCATTGGGCGTGGTCGCTGGTATCGGCGCTTGGAATTATCCCATTCAAATAGCGATGTGGAAGGCTGCGCCAGCATTAGCCGCTGGTAATGCGATGATTTTTAAACCATCAGAAGTTACCCCGTTAACCGCGCTAAAGCTAGCAGAAATATTCACAGAAGCGGGCTTGCCAGATGGCGTTTTTAACGTCGTGCAAGGGGATTACAAAGTGGGCGAAGCCTTAACCCAACATCCTGATATCGCTAAAGTCTCATTTACCGGCGGCGTACCAACGGGTAAAAAAGTCATGTCAAGCGCAGCAGCATCGTCGCTTAAAGATGTGACCCTAGAGCTGGGTGGTAAATCGCCATTAATCATATTTGATGATGCTGATATCGATACCGCCGCTGACATCGCCATGATGGCGAACTTCTATAGCACCGGTCAGGTCTGTACCAATGGCACGCGTGTCTTTATCCCGAAAGCCTTACAGGCCAAATTTGAGCAAGCCATTTTAACGCGTGTTGAGCGTATCAAGCTAGGCGATCCGATGGATGAAAGCATCAATATGGGGCCATTGGTGAGCTTCCCACACATGGAGCGAGTACTTGGCTATATCGAGCAAGGTAAAACTAGTGGCGCGCGCTTATTGACTGGCGGCGAACGTGTGATCACAGGCGATTTGGCTAATGGCGCCTTTGTTGCACCGACTGTGTTTAGCGATTGCAGCGATGACATGACTATCGTACGCGAAGAAATATTTGGTCCAGTAATGTCGATATTGACTTATGAAAGCGAAGAAGAAGTGATTCGCCGTGCCAATGATACTAATTATGGCTTGGCAGCAGGTGTCGTGACCGCTGATTTAACCCGCGCACATCGAGTCATTGCCCAAATTGAAGCCGGTATCTGCTGGTTAAATACCTGGGGTGAGTCGGCAGCACAAATGCCAGTCGGTGGCTACAAGCATTCAGGTATTGGCCGCGAAAACGGTATTGAAGCGCTTGAGCATTACACGCAAACCAAATCTATCCAAGTAGAGCTGGGTGCGTTTGAGTCTGTATTCTAATCATTTGTATTTGAAAGATTTTTAAAACAGTAAGGTTGATGTATAGGTAGTTCTAAATAAGAGCGATACGATTGTAATAAAGTAAATAGCCACGTGCTACTGGTATAAATTTTCTTGCTTGTTGTTCGCAAGCGTGACAGAGGCTGCGAAAAATTTACTCCAGTAGCACTCGTATCGGTTTTAAAGTGAATCAACTATATTAGGAATAATGTGTCCTTTTAGCACAGCCTTACGTATATGGAATGATGGATTTTTTAATATTACGGAGCGTTTTATGACATCCACTACACCTGAGTACGACTATATCATCGTCGGTGCCGGTTCAGCAGGCAATGTACTTGCTACGCGCTTAACCGAAGATGCCAACATTAAGGTGTTGCTGTTAGAGGCGGGTCGTCCAGACCATCGACTAGACTTTCGTACCCAAATGCCAGCGGCGCTTGCCATGCCTTTACAAGGAACCACTTATAACTGGGGCTATAAAACCGATCCCGAGCCGTATATGAATAACCGCGTTATGGACTGCGGACGCGGTAAAGGGCTCGGTGGTTCATCGTTGATTAATGGCATGTGCTATATCCGTGGTAACGCCTTGGATTTTGATGACTGGGCTAAAATTAAAGGTCTGGAAGATTGGACGTATTCGGACTGCTTACCCTACTTTAAAAAGTTAGAGAACTGTGACGCGGGCGAGAATGACTATCATGGCGTCGGTGGTCCGGTTGAGATGACTACTTCCAAACCAGGGGTTAATCCACTGTTTCAAGCCATGATTGAAGCGGGCGTACAAGCAGGCTATCCAAGCACCGAAGACCTAAACGGCTATCAGCAAGAAGGCTTTGGGCCAATGGATAGGTTCGTCACCCCTAATGGGCGCCGTGCTTCAACAGCTCGCGGTTATCTTGACCGTGCCAAACCGCGTAGCAATATCACCATTTTGACGGGTGCCTTGACCGATGTGATTTTATTCGATGGCAAGCGTGCTGTTGGCGTCAAAGTAGAGCATCAAGGTCAAACCAAAAACTTCCATGCATCTCGTGAAGTCATTGTTTCATCGGGCGCGATTGCCTCGCCGCAACTGTTACAGCGCTCAGGCATAGGTCCTGGCCAATGGCTCAAAGACTTAGGTGTAAATGAGATACTTGACTTACCAGGCGTCGGTAATAACCTGCAAGATCATTTAGAGCTGTATATGCAGTATGAATGTAAGCTGCCTGTTTCGATTGCACCTGCCAATAAATGGTGGAATAAACCAGCGATTGGTGCGGAATGGTTATTCAATGGCACAGGACTGGGTGCCTCCAATCAGTTTGAAGGTGGTGGCTTTATTCGAACCGATGAGAAGTTCACCCATCCTAATATCCAATATCATTTCTTGCCATTAGCGGTGCGTTATGACGGTCGCAGTGCGGTGAAATCACATAGCTTCCAAGCGCATGTCGGCTCATTACGCTCGCCAAGTCGTGGTCGCGTCAAGCTGACTTCGAAAGACCCAAGTGCGCATCCGAGTATTTTATTTAACTATATGTCTCACGATCAAGACTGGCACGAGTTCCGTGCGGCGATGCGTATTACCCGCGAGATTATGCATCAGCCTGCGCTCGATCCTTATCGTGGTCGTGCTATCTCGCCAACCGATGATTTGGTGACCGATGCGCAATTAGATGAATACGTCCGTAATAATAGTGAGACGGCTTATCATCCTTCTTGTACCTGTCCGATGGGCGAGGGTAATGATTCGGTAGTCAATGGTGAAGGGTTAGTGCATGGTATCGATGGTTTGCGCGTCGTCGATGCGTCGATTATGCCAAATATCATCAGTGGCAACCTCAACGCTACTACCATTATGCTGGCAGAAAAAATCGTCGATAAGATGAAAGGTAAGCAGTTGCCACGTTCAACCGTGGATTATTATGTCGCCAATGGCGCACCGCTCAGAGCCGAGCCGATGCGCGTCTATAGCGCTGCTGTCTAAGCGACCGATAAGCCATTTATTCAATAATCATATAAGCGAATCTCATCAAAAAGGCCTTTCCACGTAAAGGTCTTTTTCATCAGCGCTAAGCAATTAGTGTCATAAATAATCCTACGGCAGCATTTGCCTATTATTTATTTTGCCATTTAGAGAGTGGTTTTTTTACCATGTTTTTATTTATTGGTACTGCTTTGTGCGTCATGCGGCAATAAAGTCATAACGGACAAAGCAATACCACGTAGTGTTCAATTTACTTATTGAGGTCTTTTATGCACAGTTCGCCTGCAGAAGATGCGACGAAACCTCTGGGTCTAAATAAAACTGTATTTTTAGGCTCAGCTATTATTTCTATTTTATTGATAGTCTGGACGATCGCGTTTCCAGATTATAGCGAAAACCTGCTTAGCGCTGGTATGGCTTGGGTGTCAGAGAGTTTTGGCTGGTATTACATGCTGGTGGTTGCCGCTTATAGTATCTTTGCATTATTCGTTGGTCTGTCGAAATATGGCGATATCAAACTTGGTCAAGACCATGAAAAAGCCCAGTTTCCTTTTTTAACCTGGGCTGCCATGCTGTTTTCAGCAGGTATTGGCATTGATTTGTTATTCTTTGGTGCTTCTGAGCCGTTGATGCATTATCTAACGCCACATACTGGGTTAGAGCCTGCCAGTGCCGAGGCCATGCGAGAAGCGCTATCGCAAACTTTCTTGCATTGGGGGCTACATGGTTGGGGTATTTACGCACTCATCGGCATGGCGCTGGCTTACTTTGCTTATCGTAAAAATATGCCATTGGCACTACGTTCGCCGTTGACGCCGATATTTGGTGAGCGTTTAATCAAAGGCTGGCTTGGCGATGGCATTGATACCTTTGGCGTGGTTTGTACTTTGATGGGGATTGCCACGAGTTTGGGGATTGGTGTATTACAGGCCAATGCTGGACTGTCACATGTATTCGGTATCGAATCGAGTAAAATGGTTCAGACGCTCATCATTGTAGGGGTCGTCGCTGCTGCGGCCATTTCTGCCATGACCGGTGTGGAAAGAGGTGTACGCCGTCTTTCTGAATTTAACATGCTGTCTTCAGTATTGTTATTACTGGCAATATTAGTGATGGGTAATACGATTTATCTATTGAATACCTTTACTCAAAGTATTGGCCAGTATTTTCAAACCATCGTTTATAAAACCTTTGATGTGTACGCTTATGATGGTACTGCTGGTGCTGATTGGAAATCAGGCTGGACGATATTTTTCTGGGCATGGTGGGTGGCTTGGGCACCGTTTGTAGGCTTGTTTATCGCTCGTATTAGCCGTGGCCGTACCTTGCGTGAGTTTGTCTTTGGGGTGATGTTTATCCCACTTGGTTTCATCTTTGCTTGGTTCTCTATCTTTGGTAATTCCGCGATAGATTTGGTTGCCAATGGTGCTACTGAGCTTGGTGAGATTGCGGTTAATGATGCAGCGATGGGCATGTTTGCCCTGTTTGAGTACTTTCCCTACAGTGATATTTTGTCATTTGCTGGTGTGGTTATTGGTTTAGTGTTTTTTGTAACTTCAGCGGATTCGGGCGCGTTAGTATTAGCGAACTTGAGCTCAAGAGGCATGACCAATGATACCGATGCGCCAGTTTGGTTGCGCCTGTTTTGGGCAGCAGCAACGGGTCTTATTACCTTAGGTTTGCTGTTTGCCGGTGGCTTTGCTTCATTGCAGTCAGTCTCTGTCATTGCCGGTTTGCCATTCTCGCTTATCCTCTTGCTCTACATGGTGTCGATGTGGCGCTCGTTAAAAGAAGAGGGCAATAAACGTAAAGCCAGTACGGTTGGTACGGCCAATGTATTGGATAGTGGTAAGGGCTGGAAAGCGCGCTTGCAACGTATTGTCAGCTTCCCAAGCCATACGCAAGTTGAACGGTTTTTGCAAAATATTGTTAGACCTGCCATGACTGAAGTTGAAAATGAGCTTAAAGCTGGTGGTCTAAAAACCGCTCTAGATATTCGTAATTTGGCACATATCGGGCAAGATATAGATGACGGTTCGGATGACAATAGCGGTCAAATAGATGGTCTAAGTTTGCGCGTGGGACATGGTGATGAGGACGATTTTGTTTATGAGGTTAATTTAATCAAAGCCGAGCGTCCGAACTTTACCCTTAATACCTCAACGAAGCATGCCGAGTTTTATTATCGCGCTGAAGTGTTCTTAAGCGATGGCTCACAAGAGTATGATTTGGTTGGCTATACCAAAGAGCAAGTACTGGTCGATATCTTGCATCAGTACGAACGTCATATGCAGTATCTGCATTTGGAGCGTTAATTAATAACCCTGAGTAAATATATTTTTGAAGATAAGCCCATAAGCTGGATGCAGCTTGTGGGTTTTTTATTAACCATAAAATAAGCAGAGATAGGGTAAAGTATATCATTGGTTTATTTTGAAGGTATTATAGCGAGGCTGAAGAAAAATTTATCAGCCTCGTATACAGTTAAAAACCGTCATGCTTTTATATGAGATTGATTGTATAAAGCTCGGACGTTTTAAAGTATCAGCAAAGGATAAATTTGTGACCACACTCAAGTATATCGCTCATTATTCTGAGCAAATCCAAACCCAAGCCGCGCTATTAATTAGTGAAGGCAAGCTGGGAGAATATATAGAAAAAAAGTACCCCAATCAGCACCAGGTTCAGAGTGACAAAGCGCTGTATCAGTATATCAATGAGATCAAAAACCAATCGATGCGTAAAATTGGCCCGTTATCAAATGTCAGCTATAGCAGTAAACTTAAAGTCCTCAAGCATGCGCTGGGCATTCATACCACCCAATCTCGTGTACAGGGCAGCAAGCTCAAGTCGCATAATAGCATCACTGTCGCTAGCTTATTCAAAGAAGCGCCACCTGAGTTTTTACGTATGATTGTCGTGCATGAGTTGGCACATTTTAAAGAGCATGAGCACAACAAGGCTTTTTATCAATTATGTTGTCATATGCAGCCTGATTATCATCAAGTCGAGCTAGATACGCGTTTGTGGTTGCATTGGCGTGAGCTTGCGTGATTGTTGTGATTTGGATTATCCATGGGTTGAAATGAGATATTTTGATAGACGCTTAAATTAAAAAATTAATACTGACAGCTAGGCATGATAAGCTTGCTCAGATGTCATGTCCTAACTAAAAATAGAGAAAATAATGATTAATACCAAGATATATAAAGCAATTTATACCTTAGCGGAAGATTTACTCGAAGCCGACCGTAGAGGCAACCAAGAAGCATTCGATGCACTTTATGCTGAGCTAAAAGCCATCTGTACTGATAATGAAAACACCGATAAAGACCATCCAGAGCAGTGGGAAACGCTCGCAGACTTCACCGAGGATTTGGAAGGCGCATTGGTTATTTATGAAAAGGCATTAGCAAAAGCCACGGCGATGAGTTCGAAAGATCATATGTCATCGATTGCCTTTTCGATGGCGGTGTTACAGCTGGAAATGGGTGAAAAAGACACCGCGATTAACAGTCTGCAAAATGCCAAAATTACGGCCAATAAGATTGAAGACAAAGAGTTTAAGGTTGAGATAGACGAGCTGCTTGCTAAATTATTGGCTGAATAATCTCAATTAGGTAGGAGTCAATCTCTATGCAAGATGTCCCTGTTGTAATTGCTGGTGGTGATTTAAGTGGCTTGTATGCAGCTACGGCAGTACAAGATTTGGCTGATTTGCCATCGATATTGTTATCGTCATCGAAATTTTCACCCAATAGGATTATCGATGACTGACACTGACGCGCCAAAACAGCAGCTATCTCGGCAACAGAGCACGTGGCTTATCCCGTTCGCGTGCCTGCTTGTTGGCGGAAGTTTGACTGGTATCTCTACCAATTTGGCAAAGTATGCTGGCGAGATAGGTATTACCGCACTGGCTTTTCTCTTTTGGTCTATAACGGGCGCAGGGATTATTTTATTGGTCGTTGCCTTTATTAAACAAGAGCTACCACCTTTAAATGCACGTAGCTTTGAGTATTATTTTGTCGCCGCGCTCATTAGTGTTGCTGGTTCCAATTTTCTGTTGTTCTCAGCCATTCCGCATGTTGGCGCAGGTTTCGTCGCCCTTATTATTTCGCTACCGCCATTGCTGACGTATCTTGGTGCCTTAACGCTACGCATGGAGCGATTTAATATTATCCGTGCTTTGGGCGTGGCCGCTGCGCTTATTGGGGCAGGGGTATTGGCAGCGCGTAAGTTTTCAGCACCAGATGCCAGTATTTTTTGGATTTTGATAGCACTTTTCGGGCCCGTGCTGCTGGCTATTGGTAATATATATCGCACATTGCGCTGGCCTAATAAGGCTTCTCCTAGTGCACTCGCACCAGGTATGCTGCTTGCCGCTTCGCTATTATTGCTTACACTTGGTATGCTGCCTAATTTCTCAGTCACTATGCCGCTTGAAGGGCTGACCTTGGGTCTAATTGCCGTACAGTCAGGCGTATTTGCGGGGCAGTTTTCATTGTTATTTCTACTACAAAAGACGGGCGGTCCCGTATTATTGAGTTTATTAGGCTCAGTCGGTGCAGTGGTTGGTGTGCCAGTCGCTATTTTTTTACAAGGGGAAGCGCCACCCGAAGGTCTGTTTTTAGGTGCTTCACTGATAGCCTTGGGCGTTGGCCTAGTAACGTGGGGCGGAGTAAAAATGAAATCTATGTAAAAATGAAAGTTATCTGAGTTTTACTTAAAAGGAGGGTATATGTCTGCCACTAAAGAAGAAATTATCGCCTTTATGGCGTTAGAGTTTCCACAGAATAAATACGTAATCGAGGCAGTGGATGATAGTGGTGCGACTCTATCGCACGATATTGGTGTCGATGAATTGCGTCCTGGTGGCACCGTTTCTGGGCCTGTGATGATGAGTATCGCTGATGTGGCCCTCTATGTGGCGATACTTAGCAAGATTGGCATTGTTCCATTGACAGTGACGACGAGCTTAAATATTAATTTTCTACGTAAACCCTCAGCAGAAGCACGTATTATCGCTGACTGCACGTTGATGAAAGTCGGACGCACGCTTATCGTTGGCGAGGTTTCTCTATATTCAGAAGGCTCGAGCGATTTGGTGGCACATGTGGTCGGTACGTATTCTGTGCCGCCAAGTTCTGTACCACCCAAATCTTGCTAAGTTGTCTAAGTTATCTTTGTTAAAACCTGCTTGCTAAATCATACTCAAAACATAGTTAGCCTTTATTTGCATTAATCCAGCTTTGCATTTGCTCAATCTCTGGCTGCTGTGCGTCGATAATCTCTTGAGCCAGCTTAAGCATTTCAGGATTTTTACCATATTTAAGCTGAGTTTCTGCCATATCTACTGCGCCAACATGGTGCGGAAGCATACCACGAGCAAAGGCCATATCTGGTACTGGGTCTGCGATACCTGCCATCATCTCGCCGTGCATCGCATCCATTCCATCGGCATAGGCTTGTTGCATCGCCGCCGTATCAGCCGTTGGTTCTGCCGCGTCAGGGTTATTAGCGAGCCAGTCTTTCATCTGCTCAATCTCAGATTTCTGGGCATCAATGATTTCTTGAGCCAGCTTGCGCATTTCATCGTCTGTGCCGTATTTTAGCTCAATCTCTGCCATATCTACTGCACCGATATGATGACCAAGCATGCCTTGAGCAAATGCCGCATCAGGGTCATTATAAGTCATACCTTTCATCATCTCATCGTGCATGGTGGTCATGGAATCGGTATAGTCTTTGTGCATATCGCTCATTGGCTCGTCATCCATTGCCATACCATCTGCACTCATGTCATGCTCAGTGTGTGGGTCAACAGTGTTAGTGTCATTTGCAGTGGTTTCAACGGTGGTGACGCCTTCTGCGGCAGGGTCGACAGTATCGTTAGCATTGTCATTGGTTGGCTGACAGGCACTTAGTAATAGTGCGGCACTGACACTAGCGGCCAGAATGGAAAAGCCTGATTTGTAATGAGTTTTCATGGTATATCCTTAATTATAATTGCTTCAATCGCTTTATTCGTTTGAAAGCCTTTGTCTAAAAGTGACTGTTTATAAATCTATAACCGCTTATAAGTTAAAAACTTACTTTAATTCTTCGATCAGCGCTTGCATCTCACCAATTTCACGCTTTTGCGCTTCAATAATATCATCCGCCAGTTGTCGCACTCGGGGGTCTTCGATATCTGCTCTTGAGCTGGTCAAAATAGCAATGGAATGATGCGGTATCATCGCTTGCATCCAATCGACTTGATCGACGGTTGCTTGGGATCTAACGCCCCAAATGCCAACGGCAAACATCACCACACTTAGCCCATAAACCAGTAAATTCAGCTTAGTCTTTTTATACATGTTACTCATAAATGCCAGCATAATGACTGCCATACCAGCGCCCATGTACAGCGCCATATAAGCTCTGGTTTCACTAAAATAAACGTGATCCCACTGGTAGGTATTGAAATACATCATGATGTACATCACAACAGTAGAGGTCAAAATCATCAGAGTGAACTTAATATAAGGGTTCATGCTTTCTTTATGATTCATCTCTTGTTGATCAGAGTTATTCATAGGGTTGCCTCTATAAATGGGTTCAATATCGATAATACAAATTATAATTGCTGTTGAACAGAGCTGATATCCGCGTAGACTTCACTTGTACCGTCTTTATTAAGCTGCATAATCTGATACGGGTCAAACTTATTTTGATATTCCATACCTGGGCTACCCATAGGCATGCCCGGTACCGCAAGTCCAAGCGCTTGTACGGGCGGATTTTCCAAAAACTGCGCCACATATTTCGCTGGTACGTGACCTTCGAAGACGTAACCATCGGTGGTGACCGCAGTATGGCAAGAGCGCATGTCATTTGGCACGCCGTAACGCTCTTTGAATAATGCCAAATCTGCAACATCGTGCGCCGTGGTGCTTAGACCGTTATCTTCTGCATGGCTGATCCAATCTTTACAGCAGCCGCAGTTGGCATCTTTATAAACAGTTGCTGAGACGTTTTTTAGTAGGTCTGGATTGCTGGCAGGCGTTGTCATTAGTGCTGCATTTGTAGCGTTTGGATTAGTAGTGTTAGACGTTGCAACGGTAGAACTTTCAACTTTTGAGACATTAGGCTCAGAGGCGCTAGTGTTGGCTTGACCGCAAGCAAACAGTGATGAGGCGGCAAATAATATAAGTGTACTGCGCAATAGCTTAGAAGGCTGGCTATTAGACATAGGGCTAGTCTCAGTTTTAAAGGTTTTCATAAAGCTCACTCATGTGTTTTCTACAGCAACTAATAGTATCGTTAATACATTAAGATAACGAACAGCTTAATACAACGACTCTGACAACAACATGACGCGAAGATGACAATTTTGTCATGTTGCAGTCTTAGCATAGGAATATTGCTAGCAATCCTCTATCATTCCCCTATTATTGATAGTATTAACCCAACCCATTAGTGTCGCGCCTGCTATGAAAATATTATTGGTCGAAGATGAATTATCGCTTGGTGATTATATAAAAAAAGGTCTGAGTGAAGCGGGCTTTATGGTTGAGCATCAAACCACGGGGCTGAGCGGCTACCATGCGTTAATGAGCGAAGATTTTAATGTCGTGGTCATGGATGTGATGTTGCCAGATATCAGTGGTTTTGAATTGGTACGCAATTACCGCGCTGCTGGCAAGCACACGCCAATCTTATTTTTAACTGCCAAAGATGACTTAAGTGATCGTATCAAAGGTATTGAGCTTGGCGGTGATGACTATCTTACCAAGCCTTTTGCCTTTGCCGAGCTGTTGGTGAGAATAAAAAGCTTACTACGCCGTGCCAATCAGGCAGATTATAGTAGTAACCTTTTACAAATTGCCGATTTAACGATGGACATTGCCAAACGCAGCGTACACAGAGATGAGCAGCCGATTAAACTCACCGCCAAAGAGTTTTTATTATTACAGTTTTTACTTGAGCGCCAAGGTGAAGTACTACCGCGCTCGGTCATCGCCTCACAAGTTTGGGATATAAATTTTGATAGCGATACCAACGTCATTGATGTAGCGATTCGACGGTTAAGAATTAAGATCGATGATGATTATAAAGTAAAGCTGATACATACCGTACGCGGGATGGGCTATCGCTTAGATGTGATAGAAAGCAGCGTCGATTTAGCTCAGCCTAGCCTATACCAGCCGATAGACGGCCAATAATATGACACCCATTATCACAGACGGCCGCTTATCGCTGTTATGGCGGACGCTATTGTTGCTGACGCTCTGCGTCGTCATTATTCAAATCTGCCTGTATCTCTGGATTCAGCGTTCGGTAAACAGTCATTTTGAGCAAATGGACTCAGAGATTTTAACCCATGCTGCGTTTAATCTACGTCAGCAAATGACTGATCGCTTGCTCGACGATGAGAGGGCAGCATCAGCCTTTAATCAATCCACACCTGCACCGCAACCACCCAACGCTGGACTGGACTACGGGGTAAAAACCCTTATCACTGACAGTCAGGGAAAAGTCATCACCAGCAATCCCAACGTTTTTATAAGCGAGCTGGGTAATAAGCGTGTAAAAGCGTTATGGCAGCAATACCATGACCAGCCGTTTGATTTAAAAATGAATCATCGTCACTATCGCGCTATTGTGATTAAACATTCTGAACGCTTGGCGCTTATTGCCTTACCGATTGATGTTCATCATCAGTATCTGCTACATTTTAACCGTCAGCTTATTTTTATACTCATCGCCATTACCTTTATTTTAGTTTCTGTCGCAGCCTTTAGTGTGCATTTAGGCTTTGCTCCGCTGGCGACCATCAGACAAAAGATGACCCGTATCAATGCCGAACAACTTGACGATCGTATCATTGTCAGCGAGATGCCCAGTGAGCTACGCGCGCTTGCTGACGCTTATAACGCTATGATGGACAAACTTGAGCATAATTTTGAGTCTTTATCGCGATTCTCAGATGATATTGCTCATGAGCTGCGTACGCCGCTTGCCACCTTAAGTACCCAAACCCAAGTAATGTTGAGTAAGCCGAGAGAGCGCAGCGAATATGTTGAGCAGCTGCATGATCAGCATGACACACTCGAGCAGTTATCGAGCTTGATTAACAATATGCTGCTATTGGCAAAGACGCAAAAAGGACTGCATAGTTCTCAGCTCAGTGATGTTGATATCGACTCTCTTGTGATTAAGTTGATGGCTTATTATGAATTCATGGCGGAAGATCGCGGTATTTATTTTGAGAAAATTGGCGTATTTAATACCGTATTGGGCGATGACAGCTTATTGCAACGGCTGTTTTCTAATTTGATATCAAATGCCGTTTATTACGCGGCAAGCGATAGTGTGATTGTTATCGAAGCTGCATCTATCAAGGCTGACACCCTTACTTATAATAGCGCTCATAGCACTACCACTGACAGTACTGATGGAAAAAGCAGGCAAGCTGAGTCCTCAAAGCTGTCTTCTTTAAAACAGTCTTCTTTAAAAGTAACCATCAGCAATCAGTTGGATTCGCCATTGACTCAAAGCGAAGCAGATAAGCTGTTTGAGCGCTTTTATCGCCATGATAAAACCAATACCTTTCATTCAGGCACTGGCTTGGGGTTATCTATCGTAAAAGCCATCGTCGATGCTCACAACGGTAAAATGAGCATCGCTATCAAAGATGAGTATTGCTTTCAAGTCAGCGTCGAGTTGTGATATCGCCATTTAATAAGTTATTGGCTGGTAAAAACCATTTTTCTATTGCCATTATTACTCGGCTGGCTGATGGTCACTTTGCTGCTTAAAATATTACCTTTAGCGTTGATTTTATAGCATTCTTCTGATGAGCCAGCGGGGTCGTTATCGAGCAATAGATTGGCTGATGTTCCGATACAGAACCACGCAGTATTGTTGCTGTCTCGCTGCAAAGACCAGCCTTGGTTATAGGTGCCTATTTTTTTAGCCATACTGCTATCGCTATAAGTGTTTTCAGTGAGTAGTTTACTAGAGTCGCCAATGGTCGCCATCTTCGGTATCGTCGTGGTTTGCGTGGCTAACGAATACTCGCCTGAGCTGTCGGTAAAGCCGTAAAACATCAGTGGATTTTTGGTAAAGTAATTGATAGCCACTGACTGACCGGTGATTTGATTGTTTAATTTATTGATGGTGTTTATTTCGGCACCTTGTACCTTTTTATTATTGAACACCATTGGCCCTTTGGGTGTGACTTTAATTTCTGCAGATACATTTTGACCGTCTATAGTGCCCACCAGCTTTTGACTGCGCTCCTTGGTGTAAATATTCAGCATCGCTGCTTCAACAGGGTATTGAGTGACTGTATTGTTAGAGCCATTATTAGAACCGTTGTTAGTAGCGCCATTTTGATTGGCATTACCAGTAGCACAAGCACTTAAACTCAGTCCTGCTAATATACATAAACTTAGTGTTTTCATTATTAAATTCCTCAATTTTATTAAAAATATCGTCAAAAGCTTACTATAATTGAATTTATTGAGAATGACATCTACCCAGTATCCTAGACCCTGATATCATTACAGGACTATAACAACCAGTAATTTTTTAGCACGGCCTAATCGATGAAATGCTCACCCATCATGTCGATTAAGATGGTAGGGTGGTCATTGATGCCACGGCTGGTTTATGAAGGGCTAGCTTGTTAAATGTAGTATTTGCACTGGTTTTCTTTGTATCGCTTTAAAGTGAATCGACTATAACTAAATACAATGAGGTAATTAATTATGAAACGCGCCAATCAATTACAGCCATTATCCCGTCAACATCACCTCGGGTTAAATCTATCGCGTCATGCTAAGGAATGCATAGATGAGCCAGCAGAAATCAGCAAGCATTGGTTGAATATAACGGGTTACCTTAAAGAGATGGAGCATCACTTTCGGATTGAAGATAACTTAATCGTTGATGCGTTACGGCCTTATCAAGACTCTAAACCCGAAGTAGCCTCAGTACTTAATACCCTTGATGAGCAGCATAAAGCACTACATGCCCTGATGGAAGAAGGTGAAAGCTCAGAGTCGTCTCAAAGCAACCCTATCACGGTTACCCAAGTCAGGGAACTGGCCACATTGCTATACGATCATATTCGTTTTGAGGAACGCGAGCTGTTTCCCATCGTTGAGAGCTGTCTGACAGAAGCAGAGTTGGACACTATTTATGAGGCCAGCCCAGACAGCATTAAACGCTCAGACGAGAATCGCTAAGCAGTTTCGTGAATAAGGCGTGTCATTGAATTGACTGGGTATTATTTAGGCTGAGCTTGTGTTTATGGGTTGTGGCTGGATTTATTAAAGCTAGCAATCAGTGCCACCATGACCATGCCCATAATGATGAGAATGACAGACATCATATGAGCTGCCTCATAATTAAGCGCTTCTACTTGCTCATAGATAGCAATCGAGACGACCTTGGTCTCACCTGAAATACTACCGCCAATCATCAGTACTACACCAAATTCACCAATGGTATGGGCAAAGCTGATTAAGCTACCAAGGATAATGCCGATACGTGCTTGCGGTAGTGCCACTCGTAGAAAGCGTCTTAGACGGTTGGGTTCTAGTAGGCTTGCCACTTCCATGACGCTGGCTGGGATGCGTGAAAATTGTGCGTAGACAGGCTGCACGTAAAAAGGCAGCGAGTAGATAATAGAGCCGATGACCAGTCCCTCAAAGGTAAAGGTAAAGGCACTGATGTTGTATTGAGCGAGCCATTTACCAATACCGAAATTTGGGCTGAGCAGTAATAATAAATAAAACCCAATGACAGTAGGCGGCAAGACAAGTGGCATGGCAATCACGCCCATAAGCAGTATTTTGATGCGACCAACGATATTACCGCGACTGGGTTTGGCCAACCAATAAGCCAATGGCGTGCCAAGTAACAATAAGCATAGGGTAGTGATAGCAGCAAGCTTGATACTGACCCATACTGGCAGCAGCATATCTAAAATAAGGGATTGAGATATCATAGCGTTATTGTTTATCTACCTCTTATTTAATGCGTTACTGATAGGGCGTTATTTATAAGGCATCGCTCATAGTGTCATGCTATTTACTCTACTTAGCATCATACTATAGTGAGTTCAGTATAAAAGCGATACAGCGGGACTGGAATGAATTTTTTGCAGCCTCTGTCTGCGCAGGCACAGCACGCCAGAAAAATTTATACCAGTTCCGCATCAAAATATAATGTATCTGTTTTATTTGGAATCGACTATATAGAGGCGCGCTGACAACGACAGCTCAAACTTCATTGTCAACGCGCCCCATTTATAAATGACAGCTTATAAGTAACAGCGGTGCTATTTAACGGCTAAATAACCAGCTTCAGAGAAATAGGCTTGCCCTGCAGGAGAGCGCAGATAGTCAGCAAAATCTTCAGCGCTAGCGACATCAGTAATGACCATGCCGTCCTGTAAAATAGCAGGATAAGACTCTGGCGGTAAGATATAAAACTGCTCAGGCGTCGCTTTGATGGCAGTGACTTGCGAATGGGCGACAAACCCATAATCGACACTGCCAGTATGCGCATACTGGAACGCTTGACCGATATTTTCGGCCTGAATGATGCGTTTTTGTGCGGTTAAGGAATCATAGAGGTCTTGTGATTGGAGATAGGTTTTTGCAGACTCGCCGTATGGAGCAAGATCAGGGTTGGCAATGGTTATCTTGGTTTTGTCATCGCTGTTAAACAAATCGGTCAAAGTGGTCTGATTTAACCCATCGACTGGTTTGGTTGCACTATAGATGGATAACTGACCTTGGGTGTAAGTAAAGGGCGTACGATTAGCCTCACCTTTGAACATCTCCTCGGCTAACTGAGCAGGGTAGGATTGGTTGGCAGCCAAGAATACATCGTAAGGTGCACCTGAAGTGATTTGAGAATAGAGTTTACCTGAGGAGGCGAAAGTAACTTCAATCTCTTGATCTGGCAGATTTCTATCCGCTTTATAACCCTCGATAATCTCCGGAAACACATCTGATAAGTTGGCCGCCGCGGCAATACGGATATTTTCAGCTGGCTGTGTGGTTTGCGGTGCATCATTAGCAGCTGCTTGTGTCTCATCAGTGCTGGCTTCTTTACTACAGGCGCTTAGGGCCAATGCTAAACAAGCAGACGCGCCTAGTGTCACGATAGATTTTGATACTTTTAAATCTGATGCTTTTAAATAAGGTGATACGTCAGATAAATGGTTGGCTGGTTTATGACGATTATTTGATTGCTCTGCTTGCATACTCTATACTCTATACTCTCAATTCAAAATAAAAAACAAAAGTTAGTAAAAATACATTATCTTTTTATAGTAAACAGCTTCATAGTTGACTGGCAGTTTTTCGCCAATCAACAATACGTTTGGCTGATCTTATTGTGTGCTGAAATGAAGGTTTTTTACTTAACAGGCCTGCTGTGCCTACACAGACAGAGGCTGAAAAAAATATATCAGCAGTACCGTAGCGTTTTTTAAGATATTTTAATTTTAGTTGTTATTCCACCATCTTTCTTAACCATTGTTACTTAGCCATTATTACTTAGCCATTTAGAAGAATCGTCTTGGTAGTATTCTTGCTTCCAGACAGGAATATCCGCCTTAATAGTATCCAATATCCAGCGACAGGCATCGAAAGCAGGGTAGCGATGCGATGAAACGACCCCAACCCAAATGGCCACATCACCAATCTCTAAAGCACCAATACGATGGATAGCAATTGCGTGGGTAATCTCAAAACGTTGCTTGGCTTCTTTGATAATGGCACGGCCTTGATTGATTGCTAAGTCTTCATAACCATAATAGGTTAAGCGATTTACATTACTGGCATTATTATGGTTGCGTACGCGCCCCTCGAAGCAGACAAACGCCCCGCAGCTATCATCATCAAGGGTTTTTTTGAGTCGATTTTCGTCGATGTCAGTATCTAGCAGCGCAAAGCCATCACGTTCAGCGATTGAGTAAGCCTCATCGATGCTGCGCTTAATATTCATCGATTGTCCGTGTACATTGTCTGTCATTTATTTTCTCAAACTATTATTTTAACAAGCGTTGCGATGATATGGATGAAACGTCCAAGCTATATTAACCACCTGCGACTGGGGTAATAAAAACCACGCTATCGCCGTCATGAATCTCATCCGTCCATTTGGCAAAGTAGTCATTCACTGCTACACGCAGCTCAGATTGCGGACGACTAAAGCGATGTTTTTGGCTCAGCTGTTCATACAACTCAGTCAGTGAAGTCGTTTGTTTAACTTCAACTTTTTCATCATGACAGTTGGCTTCATCAGCCAAGCTGGCGAAGTATAAAACAGTGATATTCATCGTGGCATCTGTATGGTTCTCTACTACAGTACTCATAGATAACTCCGTTATTGGTTCATAATCGACACTTTATGCACGAGGCATTGCCGTCGCTATCTTTTGAAGGCAAGAGGCCGTTATTGGCGACTCATCATTTGCGACTAACCATGGCTTGGGTTGATCTGCATAAAGTGCGGTACAAAATTACAGGGACGTGTGCGGCTATCGAACTGCTCTTTTAGGATGCCTTCCCAGCCCGTACGGCAAGCACCAGATGAGCCGGGTAAGCAAAATATACCCGTACCATTTGCCATTCCTGCAACCGCACGCGATTGAACCGTTGACATACCGATATCATCTTTGGAGATTAAGCGGAACATTTCACCGAATCCATCAATTGATTTGTCAAACAATACATTGACGGCTTCTGGCATGCTATCTCTAATATAAAAGCCCGTACCGCCGGTGGTGATAACCGCGTGAACATTGGGGTCTGCAATCCAGCCACTAATCACCGCTCTAATTTTGTAGATATCATCGATAATTAGCTGACGGTCTGCCAGTTGATGACCTGACTCTATTAATTGATCGACCAAATACTGCCCCGAGGTATCTTCTGCGAGCGTACGGCTATCAGAAACGGTTAAGATGGCAATATTAAGCGGGATAAATGCTGCAGCAGGTTTGGACATGGATGTTCCTTAATGGCTATTGTTTCAATAATTAGGGTGTTAAATATAGTTTTTTTTCAAATACAGCTATCTTTAAAATGTGACAGTTTTTAAAATCTCGCAATATTTTTTTACGCTAAAATCTCGAGTCTAAACGCAGTGGCCTAGCCACCAATCATCGACAAGTTATTCATCATGCCACTATTAGAATCATGGAGGTGATGGTGTTCAGGCTTGATTGGCATAAAGCTGTGTAAGGTATTGACCAGCCCTGCGACATCGTCTTGCTGCAAATGCTTTCGAATGTCGTAGTTGCCTTGGTCAAATAAACACAGATGCACCTTGCCTTGGCTACTGACGCGCAGGCGATTACAGCTGTCACAGAAATGTGCGGCATAAGGGGCAATCATACCGATACGGCCTTGATAATCAGGGTGGCTGTATTCTATCGCTGGGCCATCGGTACTGCCGCGCTCGTGTGTTTGCCAGCCATTTTCTAGCAAATAATTGGTAATCATATCGGACTGGGCGTGCTGCGCAAAAAACAAATCGCTGTTGTCACTGGTCTGCATAAATTCAATAAACCGATAGGTGACCGCTCTGTTTTTGACATAGTCGATGGCATTTATGAGGTTTTCAAAGCCAGTTTCCGCCATTAAGATGCTGTTTATTTTTAGCTTAATATCGGTGGTTTCTAATAACAGATCCATATCCGCCAGCAGTTGCGGCAACATATTAAAGCCAGTCATTTTATGAAAAGTGGCCGCATCAAAGCTGTCCATACTAATATTGATTTGGTTAAGCCCAGCTGCTTGCCAATCGGCTAAGTGCTTGCCAAGCTTATAGCCATTACTGGTCATGGCAACGGTTTCTATACCTTCGGTGTTTTTAATGATCTTAATAATTTCGACCACATCACGGCGTATTGAAGGTTCGCCACCAGTAATCCGTACCTTTTTTGTCCCTACTTGGGCAAACCCACGGATTAAAGTAGCGATTTCAGTGACACTCAGCTCATTTTGTGGTGGTTTGCCTTGATAGCCATTTGGCAAGCAATACTCACAGCGAAAATTACAGAAGTCAGTAATCGATAGCCGTAGATAGGTGAGACGTCGTGCGAAACCATCTGTTAATGGTTGCGAGAGCGTAGCAGGGGAATGAGTAGACGAGATAGTGACTTTCGATGGGGCGTCGTTGTGCCCATCAAAAATAGCGGGTGCAGTGGTAGGCGAATACAGTTGTGCATTGCCTACGGTGGGGACAAGATGGTTCATAGATGATTACCATTAATATTGATTATAGTGTGTACTTTTAGGCGTTGCCTCAGGTTGTGAGTGGGAGGTTTTATATTAGTATTATGACAGTTTATCAGCAAATAATCATTAACCCTAACGCTGCTATAACCTACTACCAAAGTAGTATTGAGCTGACTTAGAGATGATTCAGTAAAATTAGGGTTGATTCAGTAAAAGAAGCTACTGGATAAGCGCTTGCTAATAACCATGATTATTAATTAAAACAGATATTAGTGGTAAAACCAAGGGAATGGTTGAACGTGTACTTTGTCACCAGCTGATAAACTGCTAGTGTCTTGAGCCAATACCATCAAGCAATTGGCCTGGCTAAGCTGTTTGATACGGTGCGACTGCTGCTTATTAAAGCTTTCGACGTAAAAGCCACCTGACTTATCTTGTGACAAAACGCCTCTCTGAAAATCCGTACGCCCTGCTGATTTTTTAACCTCATTCGTAAGCGTGGCGGTGATTGTCAACGATACCGGTTGCTCTTGTGTCGCAGCGCCTGTCATTTGCCACAAGGCGGGCAGCACAAATTGTAGCGTACCAACGACAGTGGATAGTGGGTTGCCTGGTAGGCCAAAATATAATACGGGCTTGGTAAGGTTTTGAGTCAACTCACCAAATACAAAAGGTTTACCCGGTTTCATCGCCACTTTATAGTGATTGATTTTGCCAAGTTGGTCAATGGCGGTGGTTAAAAAATCATAGTCACCAACCGATACGCCAGCAGTAGAAATAACCACATCACAGGCTTGCATCGCTTCGGTTACCGCGGCAGTGGTCTTGTCTAAGTCATCAGCGATGATGCCATAATCGCGAATGTCTATCGGCAAATCAGCCAATAGGGTTTTAAGGGTTGGGGTATTAGAGTTATAGATTTGCGCCACGCTGTCAAGTGTATGGCCAATTGCCACCAGCTCATCACCAGTCGCTAGCAAACCAACGATTAACGGCTGATAAACATCAACTCTATCAAACCCTAAGTTCGCCAGTAAGCTAATATCAGTAGGATTGAGTCGCTTACCTTGGCGTAAAACCACTTCACCCGCTTCGATTTCTTCGCCTTTTTTACGAATATTATTATCACATTTGGCGGTTTGACTCAGGCTGATGGAGTAAGGTTGTGATTTATCAAGGGTGTCTTTTATCGCGGCAAAATTGGTATTTTCTTGCATGATAACGGTATCACAGCCATCAGGTACGATAGCACCGGTAAAGACGCGAATCCCTTGTCCTGACTTGATGTCGCCAGTGTAAGCGCTGCCTGCCTGTGACTCACCGATGATAGTGATGGTCGAGTCTGCTGACAGCACGCTACTTCTAGCAATCGCATAACCATCCATCGCCGACAGATTCTGCCTCGGTATAGCAAATGGCGAGATAATATCTTTTGCCAAAATTTGATTGCGACTGGCTAATAAATCGTAGCTATCGATTTGTCTGTTATGCAGCGGATAGTCGTTGTGATGATAAGCTGCTATACGTTGTTTTATGGCAGATTTGAGCGCTTCAACTGTAATCATAGTTCTGTACCCATAATTTTGTACTCATATCTCTGTACTCATAGTTCTGTACTCATTTTATTCGTATTAAGTATTAGGGCGTACCCTCGTAGGAGTTGAGGGCAAACCTAGTAATAAGAAGCAAGTGATTAACAGTTGACTGATTATCCGCGAAACACGTTTTCTTGCTCAAGCATCATCTCGATACCCTCGATATCTGCTTCATTGGCTAAAGTAAACAGGTAATCGCATAATGACTGATGAAAGGCTTGCTGGCTTAGTTTGTTGTGGATAGCAGGGCTGACTTGCTCATAAATCATTTGTATCCCAGGTTCTTTGCTCAGCACCTCAACGACATGAAAACCATAGCGGCTTTCGATAGGGCTTGGCGCCAGTCCTTTATCTAACTTAAATAACGTGCTTTCAAACTCTGGCACCGTTTGTCCTTTGTTAATAATGCCCAATTCACCGCCTTGTTCTTTTGATGGGCAAGCAGAGTGCTGGCGTGCCAATTGGATGAATTCTGCATCGCGGTTGCTGTTATTTTTGATTTGTTCAATAAACTCGTAAGCGGTTTTTTTGAGTTTTAATCGCTCGTCGCCATCTTCTGGCAAACACGCCAACAATATATGACGCACATTCATAATTGGATCGGTCATATAATCTGTGATGTTTTGTTGGTAATAACGCTCACACGTTGCCATATCAGGCATCGTCGCTTGGACGTTTTTATCTATCAATCTCGAGATGGCTTGTTCTTCATCGTCTATCCATGCTGTCTCACCAAGGCTTGGCTCATCCAATACGGCGAGTCTGAGTAATTCGCGTACCACCAGTGCCTGAGTCGCATAAAACACCGCATCTTCTTTGTTTTCTGCTGGGTGGTATTGCAGCTCTTGGGCAATGTTGGTTCTGTCGATCATCACCCCATTCACCGTGACCGAAGGCAATTCATCACGGCTAGAAGCGATTAGGTTGTTGTGATTGCTGCGCTCTTCTTCCATGGCTTTTTCAATGAATTCTTGATCAGAATGTGGTTTTTGCAGATCCGTCATGGTTGGCATAAGATGCACGATGTCATCACCGTGGTCGTGGCTGTGTTCATGGTTGTGGTCATGATCATTCGCCATGTTGTTAGCATCAGTCTGACTGCCACTATGAACGTGACCGTTTACATTATTGTTAGTCGCATGGTCGGCTGGATTATAGGTACTGACAGTCATGGCTTTTGCTCCACTATGTATTTTTTGATAGACGTTTGAATAGGTAGGGCGTGTTGATTAAATGTGCTCATTGATGACACGCCCTACATACTGCTTTATAAACTTACTGAGATTTCTTTTGTCTCACAATTTGATAGCGACGACCGAAATACCAAATGGGCGCACTAATAATATGAATGAGCCGTGTGAACGGAAATATCGCAATTAGAGTGATACCTAGCGCCATATGTAGCTGATAAATCAAGTCAGTTTGCTCGATACGCGCTGCTGCTTGCCAAGGTCTTAAGACGGTGATGTCTTGTGCCCAGCCAGCTAAATTCATCATCGTCAAGCCATCCAAATGCTGCATGGAGGTAAAGATTGACGCGAGACCGAGGTTGAGCTGGATAAATAACAGCACAAGGACGAGCTTGTCTGAAAACGACGAGGTATTGGAAATACGATCATCCGTAAAACGCCGCCACATCAGCATCACAAGACCGAACCAACAGAACACCCCTGCAATGCCACCAACGACTACGGCTAAAATCTGCTTATGGCCCGCGCTGATAAATCGGTCATAGAGAAAGTGCGGCGTCAGCATCCCAAATAAATGCCCTAGCAATACCACAATGATGCCTACGTGGAATAAGTTGCTGGCAAGACGCATGTTTTTGGTTCTTAGCATCTGCGTCGACCCGGTTTTCCATGAATACTGCGACAAGTCAAAACGTACCCAAGTACCAATGATAGCAATGGTCAATGCAATATACGGATAAACGCCAAAAAGGAATATTTGCAGCCAATTCAAATTGGCGATAGACGATACACTAGGATCTGCAATATTCATGTCATCTCTCCTTATTATTGTTTAACCGATGGGTTGGTTTTAAAGTCTACCCAATGCACAGGCGCATCGACGGCGTTTGGATTGGCTCTAACGCCCGCTTTTGCTGCCAGACTTTGGGTGCTGGTTTGTGATGGGCAGCGATCTTCTTGTTGCGCATCTAAGAACGTGACCACTTCTTCTTCCCATTCTTTGTCCAGTGCTTCAAAGGTGTCATCAGGTTTTTCTTTACTGATTTTTTCTTGATACTCTTCAATCATATCGAGCGGCTTACCGGCAATTTGCAGGAGTGCATTGAAGCAGCCTTGATAGAGACTGCCGCGATCCTCTAACCTAGCAGCAAGCAAGGCGATGATATGGCTGACATCGGCAATATCCATACGAATCTGAATATCATCTTCGATAACCGTAGCTTGATAGGCTAAGAACTCGAGATATAAAGGCAAAAAATCCGGCAGCTCTTTAACGCTAATCTCAAAACCAGCTTCTTGATATTGACCCATCAAATCGACCATGGCTTGACCACGATCACGCGACTCGCCATGGACATGCTCAAACAACCACAGCGATAAAGAACGACCGCGCTCAAACAGACCGTCATAGCGCGCCTGTGCTTCAAGAGAGCCAGTATCAATTAAGTCTTCGATCAACTCGATAATTTGCGCCCGCACGGCTGGGCTAATTAGCGTCGATGTTGCGACAATCTCTGTACAATCAGCAAGCGTATCGCCCGTAAATAGCTCATTGCTTGGATAGTCTATGAGCAGGCTTAATACCTTGAGTAGCTTTAGGTCTGAAGCACCAATAACCGACGGCATAATAGGGTCATTCACAGAACGGTCGGTATGATATTGAGTAGTTTGCATCTTATGACTCCCACTTTTGGACGGTATCGATGAAATCACGACGGTTGGCTTTGCGTTGACCGAACATACTGTTGTCAGAATGTCCTGAACAGCCTTCACCAAAGGTAAAGCCACAGCCGTTACGCTCAGCGAATGCATCACTCAACGCTTCTTCGCGGTGCGCCGTTGGAATAACAAAACGATCTTCATAGTTAGCAATCGCCAGATAGCGATACATCTCTTCAACTTGCAGCTTAGTCAAACCAACATCGTCTAAGATGCTTTGAATTTCTTGCTTTTCGACCAGTTGCATACGTTTGTAGCTACGCATAGCAAGTAGACGTTTTAATGCAAGACGAACAGGCTCTTCATCACCTGCGGTTAGTAGATTGGCCAAATAACGTAGCGGAATACGTAAGCTGTCGACATCTGGAATCAAACCGTCCATACCGACTTGGCCCGCTTCAGCAGCGTTTTGAATCGGTGATAATGGCGGCACATACCAAACCATCGGTAGCGTACGGTATTCAGGGTGTAGTGGTAGCGCAAGCTTCCAGTCCACCGCCAGTTTATATACTGGTGAACGCTGGGCTGAGTCAATCACTGACTGCGGTACACCGTCTTTTAACGCTTGGGCAATCACCACAGGGTCATTAGGGTCTAAAAATAAATCTAATTGTGCTGGATAAATGTCTTTTTCATTGGGTGTACTAGCGGCCTCGGCGATTTTGTCCGCGTCATATAGCAAGACGCCTAAGTAGCGGATACGACCCACACAAGTCTCAGAACAAACCGTCGGTAGACCGGCTTCAATACGTGGATAACAGAAGATACATTTTTCAGATTTGCCTGATTTCCAGTTGTAATAAATCTTTTTATATGGACAACCTGAGATACACATGCGCCAGCCGCGACATTTTTCTTGGTCGATTAAGACAATACCGTCTTCCTCACGCTTGTAGATCGCGCCACTAGGACAAGCCGCGACGCAAGTTGGGTTCAAGCAATGCTCGCATAGGCGCGGCAAATACATCATGAAAGTGTTTTCGTACTCGCCGTAGATATCGGCTTGGATGTTGTCAAAGTTTTTATCTTTGCGACGTTTTTCAAATTCTGAGCCAAGGATTTCTTCCCAGTTAGGACCCCATTCAATCTTTTGCATGCGTTTGCCGGTGATGGCTGAGCGCGGGCGAGCGATTGGCTGGTGGTTGCTGATCGGCGCGGTATGTAGGTGCTGATAATCGAAATCAAATGGCTCATAATAGTCATCGATTTCTGGTAAGTCAGGGTTGGCAAAGATGTTTGCCAATACTCTGAATTTACCGCCGATGCGTGGATTAATCGTGCCATTGGCATTACGAATCCAGCCGCCTTTCCATTTAGTTTGGTTTTCCCACTCTTTGGGATAGCCAATACCGGGTTTTGATTCAACGTTGTTAAACCACGCATATTCCATGCCTTCACGGCTGGTCCAGACGTTTTTACAGGTGACTGAGCAGGTGTGGCAACCGATACATTTATCAAGGTTAAGCACCATGCCGACTTGCGAACGAATTTTCATGGATCTGTGCTCCAAATAGTGGTAAAAAAGCAGCTTTGGTTTCTTCAGAGATATCCTAAAATAAGGATATATTTTCGATAGAAGAAATGGCTTTATCCGTCAATGCTGGTAGGTAGTGGGCGAGGTAATTCGTTATCTGGCTTATCTTCTAGCCAGTCGATGTTTGACATCTTACGAATCACGACAAACTCATCGCGGTTACAACCGACGGTGCCATAGTAGTTAAAGCCGTAAGACTGCTGGGCATAGCTACCAATCATGTGGGTCGGTTTCAAAATCGTCCGAGTGACCGAGTTATGGATACCACCACGCGTACCGGTCTGCTCAGAACCTGGAATATTGACCAGTTTTTCTTGGGCGTGATACATCATGGTCATGCCTTCTTTGACACGCTGGCTGACGATGGCACGGGCGGTAATCGCTCCGTTAGCATTGAACAGCTCGATCCAGTCGTTATCGACGATACCGGCTTTTTGCGCATCGACTTCCGACATCCAAACACAAGGTCCGCCGCGGCTAAGGGTCAGCATGAGCAAGTTTTCAGAATAGGTACTGTGGATACCCCACTTTTGGTGCGGTGTTAAAAAGTTTAGTACAATCTCTTTATTACCATTTGGCTTGGCGTCTTTGAGCAGCTCAGTGGTCTTGGTATCGATTGGTGGGCGATACTGCTGCATTTGCTCGCCAAATGCCTGCATCCAAGGGTGATCTTGATAGAATTGTTGACGACCAGTCAGTGTGCGCCAAGGAATCAGCTCATGGACGTTGGTATAGCCGGCGTTATAGCTCACTTCGTCCGATTCGATACCAGACCACGTTGGGCTTGAGATGATTTTGCGTGGCTGGGCAACGATATCTTTGAAGCGGATTTTTTCATGCTCGCTAGACTTGGCCAGATGGGTGTGGTCGCGACCAGTAAATTCAGATAGTGCGGCCCAACCTTTTACCGCCACGTGACCATTGGTTTCAGGTGCGAGCATTAGAATCATCTCAGAAGCGTTGATAGCGGTAAAGATACGAGGACGACCTTCAGAGATACCCGGCTCGGTTACTCTATGGTTTAAATCACCCAGCTGTTTGACCTCTGTTTTCATATCCCAATTCAAGCCTTTTGAGCCATTGCCCAGTTCTTCTAGGGCAGGGCCAAGCGAGGTGAATTTGGCATAAGTATTGCCATAATCGCGTTCAATCACTTTAATCATTGGACAGTTTTTGCCCGGGACTGGTTTTTCACCGGCTGTTTTCCAGTCAGTGCCACCAAATGGTTGCGCCAACTCACCGGGGGTGTCATGTTGCATCGGTAAGGTGACGACGTCAGTTTCAATACCTAAATGACCTTTTGATACTTCTGAGAAGCTCTTGGCAATGCCTTTATATATCTCCCAATCCGATTTAGATTCCCAAGCAGGGTCGGTAGCGGCTGTTAATGGGTGAATAAACGGATGCATGTCTGAGGTATTCATGTCATCTTTTTCGTACCATGTTGCTGTTGGCAATACGATATCTGAATACAAACAGGTAGAAGACATACGGAAGTCTAAAGTGACAACCAAATCTAGCTTGCCAGTCGCGCCTTTTTCTATCCAATCAACTTCTTTTGGTTGCAAATGACCTTCTGAGTTTTCTTCATTGAGGAGACCATTTTTGGTGCCCAAGAAGTAATGCAGCATGTACTCGTGACCTTTACCTGATGAGCCCAATAGGTTTGAGCGCCAGATAAACATGTTGCGTGGGAAGTTCGCTGGGTTATCAGGGGATTCACAAGCAAAACGTAAGCTACCGTCTTCAAGAGAGTCGACGACATACTCTTCCACATCTTTGCCACTATCAGCGGCTTTGGCCGCGATAGTCAGTGGATTACGGTTGAGCTGAGGCGCAGAAGGCAGCCAGCCTGCACGTTCTGCTTGAATGTTATAGTCAAGCATATGCTCGGGGAAAAACTTCTTATCAACCAGTGGCGAGAGTATTTCATGGGCAGAAATAGTCTCATGACGCCATTGTGAGCTATGAGCATAAAAGAAGCTGGTACCCGCCATATGACGTGGCGGGCGATGCCAATCAAGCGCAAACGCTAAAGGTAACCAGCCCGTTTGTGGACGCAGTTTTTCTTGACCAACATAATGCGCCCAGCCGCCACCAGATTTACCGATACAGCCACACAGCATCAGCATGTTAATCACGCCGCGATAGTTCATATCGAGGTGATACCAGTGGTTCATACCCGCGCCGATGATAATCATCGATTTGCCATGGGTTTTATGGGCGTTTTCAGCGAACTCACGTGCCACTTGGATGACGCGCTCACGGCTCAAACCAGTGATGACTTCTTGCCATGCAGGGGTGCCGGGTACGGTCTCGTCATTGTAATCATCGGTGACATGCTCGCCGCCAACGCCATTATCTACGCCAAGATTGGCAACGGTTAAATCAAATACGGTAGCGACGATAGCGGTTGTGCCATCGGCAAGCGTAACCGTTTTACAAGGAACGGTCTTCTGTTGTATGGCTTCACCCGGCACCGAGGTAAAGTGCGGGTGCGACACATGCCCAAAGTAATCAAAACCGACTTGGCAAGTCTCATTACTGTCTTTTAGAGTCAGTGTCAGGTCAATATCGGCGCCAGTGGCACCATTTTTTTGTTCCAGATTCCATTTGCCTTTTTCGCCCCAACGATAACCGATAGAGCCAAGTGGAGAGACCAGCTCGCCATCACTATTTAGACCGATGGTTTTCCATTCTGGGTTGTTTTCTTGACCCAAGTCATCGATTAAATCAGAAGCACGCAGATATCGACCCGCATGGCGCGCGCCTTCTTCGCCTTCTAGCATTACTAAGACGGGTAAGTCGGTATAGCGCTTGGCATAATCTAAGAAATAATCACTTGGTTGCTTGAGGTAAAACTCTTTGATAATGACATGGCAGAATGCTTGTGCTACGGCGGCATCGGTACCCTGTTTAGGGTTCAGCCATAAGTCCGTTAGTTTAGAGACTTCAGCATAGTCAGGGGTGATAGAGACTGTCTTAGTACCTTTATAACGAACTTCGGTAAAGAAATGCGCATCAGGTGTACGCGTTTGTGGAACGTTTGAACCCCAAGCAATAATATAATCAGAGTTGTACCAATCGGCTGATTCAGGCACGTCGGTTTGTTCGCCCCAAACCATTGGCGAAGCAGGCGGTAAGTCACAATACCAATCATAAAACGATAAGCAAACACCGCCAATTAACGATAAATAACGACTACCAGCAGCGTAACTAACCATCGACATCGCAGGAATCGGTGAAAAACCAACGATACGGTCAGGACCAAAGGTTTTGGCGGTATAGACGTTACTGGCAGCGATGATTTCATTGACCTCAGCCCACGTCGAACGAATAAAACCACCCAAGCCTCGTTTAGATTTATACTGTTCAGCTTTAACAGGGTCTTGGACGATACTGCCCCAAGCATCGACTGGGTCAGGGTACTGAGCCTTGGCCTCACGCCATAACTTTAAAAGTGGCTTACGCACCTTAGGATATTTCACACGGTTGGCAGAGTACATGTACCAACTATAGCTTGCGCCACGAGGACAGCCGCGCGGTTCGTGGTTTGGTAGGTCGGGGCGGGTTTCAGGGTAGTCAGTTTGCTGCGTCTCCCACGTGACCAAGCCGTTTTTGACGTAGATTTTCCATGAGCAAGAGCCAGTACAGTTGACACCATGCGTTGAGCGCACGACTTTGTCATATTGCCAACGGCTACGATACACATTTTCCCAATCACGAGACTCATCGCGTGTCTCGCCATGCCCATCGGAGAATTCGTCCTGTTTACGTTTAAAAAAACGGAATTGGTCGAGTAAATGGCTCATTTCGCTATCCTCTGTATTATTGCCTAAGGTGTATCTAAAGCTGAGTGGCGCGGTACAAATAACCCTTTGCCCAAGCTGTAAATATTTTTCGATGGTGTCATTTTAATTACCCCACGGCGGTCTTACTATTAGCTAACATGAGCAGGGCACTACCACCTTAGTAGTAGCTATCAAAAATAAAATATCGTTAAAAACACCATTAAGAAAAGTTAAATAGCCTGCATCGATAAACTAAAAAACAGCAAACAGAAACTTGAATAAAAAAAGTGCTACTTACGCTGGTAAGTAGCACTATAAAGAGAGACGTTTTGGTTTAAGAATGGTGCTTAAAAGCCCGTTTTAATAGATTGCCCTTAGCAAGGAATTTCAGCATTAGCACGGCTGTAATACCACCAAGTCAAAACGATACAGAGGATATAAAAGATGATGAGCGCAATAAACGTACCATCAACGCCCAACCCTGAACCAAACATTTTGGGGATAAAGAACGCGCCGTATGCGGCGACCGCTGAGGTAAAGCCAACCACAGCTGCGGACTCTTTGCGAATCTCGACGAATAGTTCTTCTGTCCCTGCTTTTTGAGGCTGACGGCGATCGTGAAAGGTTCTAAAAATGACTGGTATCATGGTGAAAGTAGAGCCGTTACCGATACCGGTGGTGATGAATAACACCATAAAGGAGATAAAGTAGCCGACGAAGCTGCCCTCATGGGTTTCACTTGGTAAGAAGTACATCACTGCCAATACTGCTAATACCATTACTACATAGTTCCAAAAGGTAACTTTTGCGCCGCTGGTTTTGTCAGATATCCAGCCACCTAATGGGCGGAATAAAGCACCGACGAGAGGACCTAAGAATGCAACTTTGAGTGCATCAATGGCAGGAAATGAGTTTTTAATCAACATCGGGAACGCTGCTGAAAAGCCAATAAACGAGCCAAACGTCGCCATATAAAGAATACACATGATCCAGTTGTGTTTGCGTTTAAAGATAATCGATTGGTCTTTAAATGAGGCTTTAGCAGTGGCGATGTCATTCATGCCAAACCACGCCAATGCTGAGAAGAGCAGGATAAAAGGCACCCAAATAAAGCCGGCGTTTTGTAGATAAAACAATCTACCGCTGTCAGATATTTGTGCATCACCGCCCAAGCTACCAAACGCGGCAACCAAGATAATCATCGGTACCACGAACTGCATCACAGATACGCCAAGATTACCAAGACCTGCGTTTAGCCCCAGCGCCGTGCCTTGTTCAGCCTTTGGATAAAAGAATGAAATATTGGACATCGATGAGGCAAAGTTACCTCCACCGAAGCCACAAAGTAGGGCGATAATAGCAAATATTATAAATGGTGTATCAGGGTTTTGAACCGCAAATCCCATCCATAATGCTGGGATTAATAAAGACAAGGTAGATATCGCTGTCCAACGTCGGCCACCAAAAATAGGCACCATAAAAGAATAGAAAATCCGTAGCGTCGCCCCTGATAGCCCTGGCAATGCCGCGAGCCAAAACAGCTGGCCGGCATCAAAAGCAAAACCAATTTCTGGTAAGCGTACGATGACCGCGCTCCATACCATCCATACCGCGAACGCTAATAGCAATGATGGTATCGATATCCATAAATTTCGACGAGCGACTTTTTTGCCGCCGCCTTCCCAAAACTCTTCTACTTCAGGACGCCAGTCAGTGATGAGCTTACCACCTTTGAAGTTGTAACGACTGCCCATGTTATTCCTCACTTAGTATCGGCTACGCTTAGTTATGATCAGTGTTTTCTTATGATTAAGCCGCCGTTTAAACTCGCGGTATACCGTAAAGCCCACTCATATTAATATTAATAAAAAAGGGCTACTGTGCCTGCTAGTCAGCGCTATGAATCACTTGATCTATCAAAAAATGATAACTCACGGTACTGCGTTATCATGAATATGAGTATTCATACATAGTGGTATACTGATGACTGAAGGGGGTAGGTTGCAGGCGGGTTTACAAATGAGGTATTTGTATTTAAGCTTCTTTATTTTCCAAACCCTATAGTTAAAACAACGGTCTTGAAAGTTATGAGCAGATATTTTTAGAAACTGATTTTTGATGGGTGAGCGCTATTAGTTATGTCTAATCTACGAAAACAATCTTTGTCCCTGCACGCTTGGATCGCTATTATTACCATCGCTATCTTATGCTTTATGTCAGCGATAGGAAGTGGGGCATTGGCTTGGGTAGCACGCTCAGATGCTGAGGCGATTAATACCGCAGGCTCGATACGGATGGCAGCCTACCGTATCAATTTTCAGTTAGCGACTGACTTTTCTGATGACCATCCCGCGAGCTCAGTGTTAAACATTTACCAAGATAGCGTAAACAATACAGATGGTAAGCCGCTTCAAAAACAGGACAAACTGGACTTTTCTAATAAGACCAAGCCTGAAAAGGTTGGGCTTCTTGTCGAAGACATGGAAGAACGACTTGAAGAGTTACAGCAGTATCAACTGACGAGTGCCAACAGGCATACCCGCATCAACAACCAGCTAAAACAGGTTCAGTCCCAATGGTCTCAGGATTTAAAACCTGCATTGTTGGCACAAGATAAGCAGATGTTTTATCGCGTTTCAGACAAGTATATTAAAGACGTAGATCGCTTTGTAGGCGAGCTACAGTATAGAAACGAGCAGCGTCAAATATGGCAGCAAAACCTACAAATACTCTCATTGATACTTACCCTCATTGTGATGTTGATTGGTATGCAAAGATTGCATCAAGCGGTGCTAACTCCTATCCAGCAGCTGATTAAAGCCAATAATCAATTTAAAAGAGGCAAATACCATACCCGAGTATCTATAACGGGCTATAGAGAGTTTGAGGTGCTCGGCAATTCTTTTAACGACATGGCAAGTACGATTGAGACCTATCAGCGCTCGCTTGAGAGTGAGGTGCAGATAAAGACCCAACATTTGGTAAAAGCCAATCATGTGCTGTCGTTGTTTTATGATTTTTCCAAAACCATTACCACCAATAAAGTCAGCTTATATCAGCTAGATAAGCTGGTAGCAGATTTCAGCAAAACCTTGCCACACTTAGAGTTTACGCTGTGCATACAGAATAAATATATTACCAATAAAAACGCCATCGTTCTGCATGGTGAAAGAATGAAAGAGCTGTGCAAAAAGCTCAATTGTGATAGCTGCGCCACCAAAAATGGTGAGTTCACAAAGTCTTATCCAATTACTCATCAACAAGAAGAGTTTGGTGAATTACGTGTCAGACCAAAGTCGACGCTAGTGATGAATCAGTCTTTTGCCACTAGTAACGTCCATAATGATACTGGTGATGGTGTGGCGCCATCACAGCGTATCAAGACCATAGAAACGGGAACAGACAGCATTTTTCCGTTTACCAGTGTTGAGTTAGATACCCAAAATGATGAATTAATCGTTGCGCTAACCAATTTAGTCAGCACCGCCTTGTCACTACGTAAGCAAAGACAGCAGGAACATCAACTTATCCTATTCGAAGAGCGTTCGACCATCGCTCGAGAACTGCATGATTCTTTGGCACAGTCGTTGTCCTATTTAAAAATTCGGTGGTGTTCTAAAAAGTATGCTGGCATCAGACGTAGCCATAATTGATGTAAAAG
>NZ_RRYW01000177.1 GCF_014861365.1 Psychrobacter sp. FME6 | reverse complement strand
TATTATGCCCTCAACATTTAAACGCTAATCATTATCATTAACATTAATGATGTTATTCGCATATGGTTTTTTAAACGCTTTTAAAAAATCCAGCGTTTAAAGCCAGCTCTCAAAGTGTAGTCGTTTTAAAAAAATGGTTTTTAAAGTACACAGGTATCGAAAATCCTAATCTCTGATAGTAAAAAGTGAGTGTGTTATGCGTGAAGTACAGTTTTCTAGTCGATTGACCGTATTGTCCATGGGCGTGGCAGCGGTGTTGTGGTCGCAAGGGTCGCAAGCGGCAACTACCGATACGGTAGAAGATATGCCAAGCACCACGTTACAAACCATCACGGTGTCGGCCAACAGTTCAGTACGTGAAAAAGTGCAAGAGGGCGGGGTCGATGTAGAAGATTATACGCCCGCTGCGCAGGCAAACCATTTAAGTGATATTTTGGATGTGGTGCCAGGTGTCACTGTGGGCGGTACATCGACCGTCAATCAGCGCATACGTATACGTGGTCTGGATGATAGTCGTTTGAAAGTGACGATTGATGGTGCACGTCAAGAAGGCAAAATGTTTTACCATATGGGCGATGTGACCATCGATCCTGATTTGCTTAAACAAGCCGAAGTCGCGGTGGGCAACAATTCTGTCACGCTAGGTAACGATGCTATTGGTGGCGCAGTTGCTTTTGAGACAGTCGATGCCGCTGATTTGCTAAAACCTGGTCAAAAAATAGGGGCCAAGCTTCATGCAGGTTATGCCAGTAATAACGACGAACTACTGTCGTCAGCGACTGTCTTTGCCGCACCAACAGACAATGTTGATTTACTTGCTTATTATGGTAAGCGTGATGCCAACGCTGGAGAAGATGGTAACGGTCGCCAGATTCAAACCGAAGACAGCAAGGGCGAAAACATCTTATTAAAAGCAGGTGCTTATATTACAGATGATCATCATGTGGGCGCTAGCTTTAGCAGTACTGAAAACGAAGGTAAGTTCCCATTACGTCCCGACTTTCCAGCCAGTCCAGGAGTTGGCAGCTGGAATGAGATTCTACCGCAAAAAGTCAAACGCGACACTTATGGACTAGATTATAACTATAATCCGGTTAACCAGCTAATCGATGTTGATACCAACGTCTATCAAACAAAGACTAAAATCTCGCGAGATACAGACTATACGGTAAACCCTGGTTATGACTGGGAAGCCGAGGTCAAAACTACAGGCGGTAAAATTCAGAATACCAGTGTGATTGATAGCAGCATCGTTGAGGGTATCACTGGTTCGCATAAGCTAATCGCTGGTGTTGAACATTACAAAAAAGAGTCTGAAATGGCACGTGACTCTGCCAAAACAGGTAGCGATGAAGCTCAAAACACCTCTGTGTATTTAGAAGACCAATGGCAGATGGGTAAATTTAGCCTAACGCCAGGTATTCGCTATGATCGCTATGAGTCTCCAGATTTCGTTGCTGATGGTAAAGTATTTAACAACGTCGTCGGTGGATTAGCCGCCAGCTACGAGGTTGCCCCAAGTACTCAGCTATTTGCCAGTTATACCCAATTGTTTAATGGTCCAGATTTGAGCCAAGCTATTTTTAACCAAGATGGCACTGAGACTTATGTAAATGATGACTTAAAAGCAGAAGAAGGTGATAACGCCGAGGTTGGTGTTGTGACCACATTACGTGGTTTGACCACTGCTGATGATGCACTGCAATTAAGTGGTAAATACTTTGAGACCAATATCGAAAACTATATTGAGTTTGTACGGTCAGGCGGTAGTCATTCTGGTTTAGATTGTGCGACGGGTCAGTTAGGCGGTAGTTGCCAAGGTGCAATTAATAAAGATGAAGACTACAAAATCAAAGGTGTCGAGCTTGCCGCCGATTATAAGATGGATGACTTTAGTATGGGCTTGAGCTACGCTCATGCACGTAGTAAAGGCAAAGATAGCGGCTATAGCATCTACTCACAAACAGGCAGTAGCTCTGATTCGGGCGATAAATACATGCTCAATCTGGCTTATGAGCCAACAGACACTACAGAGCTAGGCTGGCGCAGTACCTATGTTGCTTCAGTAACTCCGAATACGGGTGGCGATGACATCGAAAAACCAAGCTATGACATCCATGATATTTTTATGAGCTATTCGCCAAAACAGATAGAAGGAATAAAAGCAACAGTTGGTGTATACAATATCTTTGATGAAAACTATGCCAATCATGCGTCACGTATCGTTGCGCCACGCCCTGACGATGGTACTTTAAGAACTGACTTTGAGCCAGGTCGTAACATCAAAGCTTCTTTAACCTATCAGTTCTAAACCAAACTACTTTACTCATTAGTAGTAAAAAGACCACTTATATTATATAGGTGGTCTTTTTTTATGGCTTATATAATTTGTGAATGTTCAACACGCCCTAATT
>NZ_RRYW01000176.1 GCF_014861365.1 Psychrobacter sp. FME6 | reverse complement strand
CTATTTATACCTTTGCCCCTCAATTTGCAAGATTATCTGGGAAAGACCCTTTTTCCGATGAGTTTATTGAACAGCATGTAGACTATGTTTTAACGCTCTTCACGACCTGTACCAAAAAGCTATGAGATAGATCAATGATCTGTTTCATAGCTTTTTTGCATTAAAGATACCCAATATTATATTAAGCCGTTATTTTGCAACATACATAGATATCGAGATAAAAATGAGTTCAATCACTAGAAACTATTAACCCAACGTTTAATTCATTAAAAAGGTGTAATGATTATGAAAAAACTTAAAATTGCGACTTGTGCTTCAGTCATAGATAGTTTTATCACTGATTATGAAATGGTCGATATTCATCATACTGACTTTACTGATATTGCAGCCGCAGTTACCAGTGCTGAAGATGCACATAAGGTGGTAGAGTTTATCAAAAGTACTGGTTTTGATATCCCGCTATTTATTGCTTTAGAGCCTAACGAGCCAATACCTGACGATTTGATTTTAGAATTTACTGGGGTTATCCAGATGGGTTTGGGTAGTCGCCATTATTATGGCAAGCAGGTAGAAACGGCTGCAGAAAGCTACGATGATAAGCTAGCACCGCCTTTTTTTAGTGCATTAAAGCAATATGTTAATCGTGGCTATGTGGCGTTTGATTGCCCTGGACACCAAGGCGGACAATTTTTTAGTAAACATCCAGCAGGACGAGAGTTTTTTAACTTTTTTGGTGAAAACTTATTTCGTGCTGATTTATGTAATGCCGATGTCAAGTTAGGCGACTTACTAATCCACGAAGGGCCATCACGGGATGCAGAACGCCACGCTGCAAAAGTATTCAATGCCGATACAACTTACTTTGTGCTAAACGGTACCTCAACTGCTAATAAAGTTGTCACTAGTGCTTTATTGGCAAAAGATGATTTAATGTTGTTTGATCGTAATAATCATAAATCCATTCATTTGGGGGCACTAATGTTAGCAGGAGCGCGCCCCGTATATTTACAGACCGCCCGTAATCCTTATGGCTTTATTGGTGGTATTGATGCCGATTGTTTTGAAGAAAAGTATATCCGCGATCAAATTGCAAAAATTGCCCCTGAAAAAGCCAATGCTGAACGCCCTTTTCGGTTGGCGGTGATACAGTTAGGTACCTATGATGGGACGATTTATAACGCCCGTCAAGTTGTAGACCGTATTGGACACTTGTGTGACTATATTTTGTTTGACTCAGCATGGGTTGGTTATGAACAATTTATTCCCATGATGCAAGAGTGTTCACCACTTTTACTTGAACTCAAAGAAAATGACCCTGGCATTATTGTTACTCAATCAGTACATAAGCAACAAGCGGGCTTTTCCCAAGCCTCGCAAATCCATAAAAAAGACAGTCACATTAAGGGTCAAGGGCGCTACTGTAATCATAAACGTTTTAACAATGCTTATATGATGCATGCCTCGACCAGCCCGTTTTATCCATTATTTGCCTCAATTGATGTCAATGCCAAAATGCATGAAGGTGTGGCAGGACGCAAAATGTGGGCAGATTGTGTCAAAGTTGGAATTGAGGCGCGTAAATTATTGCTAAAAACCTGTCAAATGGTTAAACCTTTTGTGCCAGATACAATTGATGGTAAACCTTGGGCAGACTATCCAACGGAGATAATGGCAAATGATATTCGCTTTTTCCGCTTTAGTCCCAATGAACGTTGGCATGCTTTTCCAGGCTATGCAGAAAACCAATATTTTGTAGACCCTTGTAAATTCATGCTCACCACACCTGGTATTAATGTCGAAACCGGAGAATATGAGAAATTTGGTGTCCCTGCGACAATTTTAGCCAACTATCTTCGGGACAATGGAGTGGTACCTGAAAAATGCGACTTAAACTCTATTTTGTTTTTATTAACCCCGTCAGAGAACTTGGCAAAATTACAGCAATTAATAGCACTAATTGCACGGTTTGAACAGCATATTCGTGAAGATAGCTTAATGAAAGACGTATTACCAGATTTGTATAAACGATACATCAATTACTACGAAGGTTATACCATCCGACGCTTGTGTCAAGAAATGCATGACTTTTATGTACGAAATAACATGAAAGATTTACAACGAATCATGTTCCGTGCTGATGGTTGGCCAACTGCAGTAATGAGTGCCTACGATGCGCAGCAAGCCTTCATTCGTAACGAGGTAAAATTGGTACGTCTTAGTAAAATAGAGGGCGAGATAGCTGCTGAAGGGGCCTTGCCTTATCCGCCAGGTGTGTTGTGTTGTGTGCCTGGTGAAGTGTGGGGCGGGGCTGTACAAAAATACTTTTTAGCGCTGGAAGAAGGTATTAACTGCTTGCCAGAATTCGAGCCTGAGATTCAAGGGGTCTATTTAGAAAAACAAACTGATGGTAGTAGTCGTGCCTACGGTTATGTAGTTGATATAGCATAGTTTTTACTAGGGCGTGTCATCAATTAGCATAGATATTTCAGAATAAGCTATACTTAGATCGT
>NZ_RRYW01000175.1 GCF_014861365.1 Psychrobacter sp. FME6 | reverse complement strand
TATCTATACTGTAACGTAGTGGAATGTTAGCATAGTTTTCGTAAGTTCGCACTTATCACTAAAAGATGTGAAAGTGAAAAAATTAATTATCTAAAAAAAGGAATGAACTATAGTGAATTTAGCTTTGTTTGATTTTGATGGAACTATTACACACACGGATTCTTTCACAAAGTTTGTGCTTTATGCTGCTGACAAACGACGCATAAGAAGAGGTAAGTTATTACTACTTCCAGAAATTATTGCTTATAAAACTCGTCTAACAGGTGGTAAACGTATTCGACATAAAATATTCAATTTAGCTTTTAAAAATACTGTTGAAAATGAAATAAAAATGAAAGCTTTAGAATTTTCTGAAAATATTATTCCAAGCTTAATCAGACCGCAAGCTATGGAGAGAATCAACTGGCACAAAGATAGAGGTGATGAGATCAGAGTCGTGTCCGCATCATTGGATTTGTATTTAGAGCCTTGGTGTAAGAAACATAATATAGCGTTGTCGTGTAACGAGGTTGAAGCAGTCAGTGGCACTGTCACAGGTAATTTCATAGGTCATGATTGTAGTGCTGATGAGAAAAGAAAAAGAGTTGAAAATGCCTATGACCTGTCTCATTACACAAATATTTACGCATATGGAGATACATCCGAAGATAGAGAGCTACTTAAACTTGCTAATCATCCGTTCTATCGGCACTTCTAACTATCACCAATCCACAGGAAAAACCTCATGGCAAATATTAAAATATTAGAACAAAAACGTCAGGAAGCATTAGACAAAGCCAATCGAATGAAACAGCAAATTGATAAGGCTCTCAACGGTCAAAAATTTGTACTTGGGGGTATGTTGATGAAGATTGCTGAAGATGAACCTGAACGAATACCACAAATTTTAGCTGATATTGAAAAGCATGTGACTAGGAAAGCCGATATTAGCCGCTTAGAGGGCTTTAAGAGCGAATTATGTAGTAGGGTAGCAGGAAGTAGTAATCAAAGCGATATTGGGCAAAATAGAGCCGTTTATGACGATAATATACAATCATCATTACTAGATAATTAACTGTTGGTTAATCTTGGCTTTTATCTGTCAGGTAAACCTCGTCTTATATCCCTAAAACTCTTTATAATAAAGGGTTACAGCTCCATTTGAATACGTTTACCCTGTTCTGTTCTGTTTGACTGCAAGAGAAATCATCAGATAACAGCATTTTATATCGTTTTTCTTCTGTTTGTTTTCTTAGTTATCAACAACCAAAAAGGCTTTTAATGTTTTTAAATGCTTTTAAATGCTTTTAAGCTCTATGTATCCCTCGCTGCTAAAGGGATGTAAGCACCATTTAATTACGTTTACTTACCCATAAGCTTACGTTTACTTACCCATAAGCTTACGTTTACTTACCCATAAGCTTACGTTTACTTACCATTTAATTACTAATATATTTCAGGTATTTAATTACTTATATATTTATGTTATCTTAATTACAAATATTATTAATGTAATTAAAAGGTGGTAGTAATGGCTAAATCCAATCTAGTAGTAAAAACCCATCATCTTAATACCGTTCTACAAAACCTAAAACTTGCTGAAATACGTATCGTTCAACTGGCGGTAGTTGATGCTAGAGAAACTGGTAAAGGTTTGACATCAGAAACCCCTTTACGTATTGAAGCTATTAGGTATGCCGAGGTTTTCAATACGACAAGGCAAAATGGTTATTTGATGATGAAAGAAGCTGAAGATACGTTATTTAACAGACGTTTTAGCTATATTGATGATGAAGGTAAGCTAGTTAAATCTCGCTGGTTATCCCAAGTTAGATATTTAGATGATGAGGGAGCGATTGAGATTGTTTTTACTCCAGCTGTGGTACGTGGGATTACTCGGATTGATGGGGCTGAAGAGTTTTTTACTAAATATCTATTAGAACAGACGGCTACGATGACCAGTAATTATTCGGTAAGGCTTTATGAGCTACTGGTTCAATGGAAGACCGCTAAAAAAACACCTGTGTTTGAACTAGATAAGTTTAGGGGTCAGCTAGGCGTTGAAGATGAAGAATATAAAGCAATGAGTAACTTTAAGATAAGAGTGTTAGACCTTGCTGTTGAAGAGATAAATGAAAAATCAGACCTGAATGTCGAGTATGAGAATGTTAAAAAAGGTCGAAAAATAATAGGCTTTAAGTTTAAGGTTTTAGAGAAGACAAATAAAAAAGAAGCCAGTATTGAGCGTGACTCTGCCAATGGCGATATGTTCACTGTTGATGGGCTGTCAGACAAGCAGCTGAAGCGCATTGTTCTTCATAAAGGATTTATCAGCACTTATGGGCGTTTGGCGACTGGTGATAATGGGCGTGACTGGAAGCTGTTTACTGAATTTATGGTGAATGAGATTAAGAAAGACCCTAGCAAGTTTAGTCAGAAAAAGCCTATTAGAGAATATTTAAACGGTAAAGATGACGACTACCAGTATTATTAATGGTTTGAGATAGAAGCGGATCTGAATGGGTGCTGTTTCCCATTAAGACCCGTTTCTATCTGTTAAATCTCTAAGTGAGGTGCTTG
>NZ_RRYW01000174.1 GCF_014861365.1 Psychrobacter sp. FME6 | reverse complement strand
TGCTTCGGCTGTCACCCTTCTTTTATTACTCCAGCATACTTTTTGATACACCACCTAATAATCATAACCGACGCTATAGCCAGACTTATGAGCCTAATCGCATTGATATAAGCTACATACTCTATTGAAAAAAACATTTGTTATGGCGCTGTTATGCACACAAGGGACATTTATTATGTGGAAGAATATGGGACTGACAGGCAAGATTATTGTTGCCATGATACTCGGTATCATACTGGGTTTATTGATAAACTATTTAGGACTGAACGCTGAAGGCAGCTTCGTTAATACTTATGTCACCAACGGTTTTTTTGCTATTGTCGGTAAGCTGTTTGTCAACTCGCTCAAAATGTTGGTGGTGCCTTTAGTTCTCATCTCGCTTATTTGTGGCGTTTGCGGCATTGGTGACATCCGTTTACTTGGTCGCATTGGTACCAAAACCTTTCTTATCTATATGATGACAACGGCCTTAGCGATTGCAACAGCGATTGGGCTTGGCTCGCTATTTGGTATCGGTAAAGGCATGAATATCGAAACCGAAGCAGCGTTTGAAGCCGCGTCAGCACCACCATTGCTCGATGTATTCTCAAACATCATTCCGTCCAACCCCATCAGCGCGATGGCGAATGGCGATATGTTATCGATTATCTTCTTTGCCATTCTCATCGGTGTCAGTATCTTGATGGTTGGTAAACCTGCCAAAGGCTTGGTACAAAGCTTAGAATTAATTAATGAAATCATCTTAAAGATGGTGACCATTATTATGAATCTTGCTCCTTACGGCGTTTTTGCACTCTTAGCCAAAGCCATGTCTGAGCTTGGATTGGACCTTATTTGGTCGTTGCTCGGCTATGTGGTGGTATTGATTGGTTCATTGGCTTTCCATTTTTTCATTACCCTGATGATCGTACTCAAGGTCTCTTCGGGCTTATCGATCAGAACCTTTTTGGCAAAAATGCGTGAAGTTCAGATTTTTGCGTTTAGTACCTCAAGCTCAAACGCGACAATTCCTATTACTTTGCGTACCGTCACTAAGCGTATGGGGGTCAACAATTCAGTCGCTTCATTTACCGTGCCTTTTGGTGCCACTATCAATATGGATGGTACGGCTATCATGCAGGGCACGGCGACTATTTTTATTGCCAATATTTATGGCATTGATTTGGGCGTGACCGAGTACCTGACTGTTATTTTAATGTCAGTGCTAGCCTCTATTGGTACCGCTGGTGTGCCGGGTGTTGGTTTGATTATGCTTTCCATGGTATTTGCCCAAGTCGGCCTACCTATCGAAGGTATCGGCCTTATTTTAGGTGTGGATCGTATCTTAGATATGCTACGTACCGCTGTAAACGTCGGTGGTGATGCGGCCGTCACTGCTATCGTGGCAAAATCAGAAGGCAAAATGGATTTAGCAATTTACAATGATCCTGATGCTGGAGCAAAAGACTTGTTTGACGGTCATATCGATGAAGACAATGAGCGTGAATTTTCAGAAGTCTTTAGTGATGGAATCATGGGTAGTGAGTACGATGACATTGATCGTCGCCACTAGTCATTCTTATTATCTATAAATGCTTATTAATAAAAAAACCTCAGCCACATTTCACATTGGCTGAGGTTTTTTTGGCTCGGCTACGTATACTTTCTTAATAGATATCACCCACTCACTGTGAAAACTTAGATTAACCAATAAAGCGTTAGGACAATTAACCAAAAACGTACTTGGTTATCATCGCCAAGCATACCAAGACAATCATTGGACGAATCAGCTTACTACCGCCTTTGACCACCATATGCGAGCCAAAATACGCCCCTATCGTTTGACCTACCATCATTGCTAGCCCTACTTTCCAAAGGACATTGCCGCCCAAGATAAAGAATATTAACGAGCCAATATTGGTAGACAAGTTCAATACCTTTGCCGCGCCTGTCGCTTCGACTATCTGCCGGCCGCGCAATGCCACATTCCCAAGCGCAAAAAACATCCCCGTTCCAGGTCCCATATAACCATCATAAAAGCCAATCAAGGGCGCAGCAACTTTTTGCCATTTGCCTTCTGAAATACGTGGTGCCGCTTCTACCTCACCAAGTTTGGGTGCAAATAAGGTATAAATACCGATAGCGGCAATCAAAAACGGAATCAGTTTTTCGAGTAAATCCGGTGGAGACATCTGTACCGCAATACTACCAATCACCGAACCAATAAAAGCAGCGATAATAGCCACTTTTATACGCTGCGGCTTGACCACCCCTTTTTTGATCATCGTAATGGACGCTGCCAATGCACCTGAGGCGGCTTGCAGCTTGTTGGTGCCTAGCGTTAGCACGGGTGGGATATTGGCAAGCAACATAGCGGGTATGGTCAACAAGCCACCGCCACCAGCAATGGCATCAATAAATCCTGCCAGCGCTGCTACAGCAGTAAGCATTAAAATAATCTCTAATGAGAGTGATACATCCATGACGCTGACCTACAAGTTTTAAAACTTAGATTAACACACCAAGTGCAACGCTAAATTATATTATAGAACACCTGATTGGGCGTTTTAAACCCTAAGCGTTTTCTTGGTCTGTTGTTTAGTTTATTCTCAATGTCCTGTATCTCATTATCAGAGACTTGTCTAAAGTCACAACCCTTAGGCAAGAACTCTCTGATTAATCCGTTGGTATTCTCGTTGGTTCCTCGCTGCCATGACGCATAAGCATCGGCAAAGAAGAA
>NZ_RRYW01000173.1 GCF_014861365.1 Psychrobacter sp. FME6 | reverse complement strand
TCTAGGTCTTTTTTTCACCTCGCATTTGGTATTGCACTTCATGTGTTAATCTAAGTTTTAAAAGCTCTAATCAAAGTTGCTTGGCTTTCTGAACTTGTAAACAAGTATAGCAACAATTAGCATTTCATCTGTTGAGGATGTAGACGTGCTTTGTGAGTTTATGCTAACCAAGCTTGCACTAATCTCTCAAAAACCCACGTAAACCCCTGATTTTAAATAATTATTTCAAAATGTTTCATAACTAGCTTTGTTTCCCCATTATTACATAATTTGTTACAATTGCAGAATACTTTAATTGAGAAGTAGCTAACTCTTATTATTTTATTCTACAAGATGACGATTTATTTAACAACGCTATTATTAAATACAACTAACACAACCAATCCATAGGTTATATCTTACTAAATAATAAATTCATAAAATAACGCCTACTTACAATAACCTACCTGTAAATCGCCTCAAACCTTTATACCATGCTGATAAATAACTAAAAATTCAAAATATTCATAAGTAAAACTACCCACGAAAAATATATATAAATAAAATGAGAGAAGTTATGGAAGAGTCAGGCTTGATGATCGGGCATTTTGAACCACTGCATCTAGGGCAGATGCGCAGTATATTGGACGCAGCAGGACAAGCAAAAACACTCAATATCGTCATTATGGCACACCCTGCTCCGCACCCAGATTTCAACATCACCTTGCAAGATAAAGCGCGTTGGCTACAGATGGCATGTGCCGATTTACCTTTTATCCATATTCATATCACTGATGAGATTGAGCTACCGTTGCATGAGGACTTTAATGAAGTAACAATTGATATCCCAGCCAGCAATGCCAAATTACAACGTTTGATGGAAGCGCTAAAACTGCCAGCTGAGACGGTATTTTTTGTCGCAGAAAACCACCCATTAGCGGACAGTACTATCCAAGAACAGCTACTACTGCCAGTCGTCACTACCCCGCTACAGACTGAGTTTGATTCTTATGCTATTGCCCGTAACCCAGTAGTGCATTGGCCGGCAATCCACCCACATGCACGTCCTGATTACACTAAAACAGTGGCTATTGTAGGTGGCGAAAGCTCAGGGAAGACAACTCTAGTACATAAACTTGCCAACTATTATGGTGCCAGCTTTGCACTTGAAATGGGAAGACTATATGTCGGCACAGACTTGGGCGGTAGTGAGATTGGGCTACAATATAGTGATTACGGACCCATTGCCCTGAATCATGCTCAGGCTATTCGCGATGCCAAGGCCAAAGCAACCGCGCCTGTTACTATCGTTGATACCGACTTTGTGACCACACAAGCATTCTGTGAAGAGTACGAAGGGCTGACCCATCCCTTCGTCACGGCCTGTATCGATGAGTTTCGTCTCGACCATACAATTATGCTGGACAATAATACACCGTGGGTTGCCGATGGTATGCGCTCATTAGGCACGCCTGAGGCACGTGGGCGGTTTGAGCAACGGTTATTAGATATCTTTACTCAACACAATATTGAACCACATATGGTTGATAAACCTGACTACGATGCGCGCTATCAGCAAGCACTGTTATTTATCGACCAAGCTATTTATGGCAAAAAACCGTAAAGTAATTAGGGCGTGTCCTCAATAAACTCAATAATAATAAATTTATAATAACGCTATTTTTAATAGTAATTTTATAACAATAAACTTTTATCAGTATGTTTTTAATGACGTTTTTTGATGAGCAGAGCGTTGTTATTGATATGCGTTTTTAGGGAAAAAAACAATGCGTATTCAGCTATTGGACAATATCACTGGAAAATGGGCGATGCAATGGATTATTACTTGGTTCATTTGTGGGGTGATTGCGTTGTCTGCAGGCTTTTGGCTAACCACAGAGCATACCACTCTCGATTGGTTTTATTTGGCGGTATCCTTTATTGGCCTGATTTGTGTGGTGTCACTGTCATTCCGCAAAAACGTCATGGGTAATGGCTTTGGCATGGGCGCAACCGCTGGTGAAGTCGTGGTACAGGCAACATCTGGCGCAGTTGGTTTGATGCTAGCGCCACTTTTTAACTTTTTTACCCATGTTTACGGTATTTTTTATTGGTCAAAACACACTGACCTTGACGGTGATATGGTACCCAAATCTGCCAGCAAAGCCGTTTGGTTGATTACAGCAGCGTTTATTGTGATTGGTCTCGCCCTCTTTCCAGTGGTGAATGATTTACTAGCAAGCTACGGCTATGCGGTGGTTGAAGACGACAACAGTAAGTTTTTAGGGTTGATCTCTTTCTTTTGGATCAACGTCATCGCGTTTGTGCTTTCTATCACCGCACAAGCGGCAATGATTCTACGTTATTCATTTAACTGGTGGTTATGGATTATCGTCAACTTCGTCTGGCTGATCGTCAACCTCATGTCTGGCAACTATATCTTTGCTATTCAAACCATGATTTATCAAGTGAACTCTTTTATCGGTCTTTACGAATGGCATCGCAGCGAGCAAGATGCTATGAAATTGCCAACACCCACGCGATAATGAATGACGACGACAACTCGTGTTACAGCTGAAAAATAATGCATATAAGAGTGAAAGGATAAGAAGGCTTGACTGTGCGGTTTACCAGATAAAATGGCAGGTTACATAAATTAGTGCTACAACTAGGGGCTGTATAGAATTGGGAAATAGTTGAAAAAAATAAGCAACGCCTTACACTCTTGTTTACCACAACAAAGAGAA
>NZ_RRYW01000172.1 GCF_014861365.1 Psychrobacter sp. FME6 | reverse complement strand
TTCTCTTTGTTGTGGTAAACAAGAGTGTAAGGCGTTGCTTATTTTTTTCAACTATCTCCCAATTCTATACAGCCCCTAATAGTTTGATGCTAAATGAGTCAAGAAGAATGCAATCAATTCCTCTCAAAGGCTTTATTCATTTAGAATTTCTTAACATACTTCTAGCAGTTAGAGAGCTAGGAGATTTGTATTTATTACCAGAAACAACACTAAAAAAGCTATTCCTTGACCAAGGTGAACTGTCTTATTTCACAATTATATCATGCCTTTTCTATATAAAAGATAATAAACAATATGACATTATTCGATTAGAATTAATCAATTATATTAATCAGCAATTATCTAATTTAGAAGATATTACTACTAATAGTGAAAAAGCTTACTTATTACTAGATATTCTAAGCTGCCCCTATTTTTCTAATAATGATAGCGAAAAATTAGTAGAGGAGGTAGCTTCTTTACTAAAAATTAGTTTGAATACCAGTGAAATAAGCAATCTTACTCATTCTTTTAAAAATCAATGCTGGCATACTGATTGGAGTAATGTAGACTTGCTCAATTTGTTAGAAAAGAAAGAGTTGAAGCAATCATATTCATAGGGTACTATTTAAAACGAAGCATCCTCTCAACATAATCGCTTTTATAGGATTATGATTATGTACGACGATAAGCTAAAAGTCGTATTATCTGTCTCAACGAATGAGTGTTAGTTTTCACAATAACCACACACCCAGGGGATGCTTTCACTCTTAATTCACCTAAATTCTAAAGAGCATTGTAATTCAAACTAACTCTTGAATCTCAATTCCCAGCGCATCACATATCTCATACGCCTTCTTCAGCGTAATATTCTTCTCACCACGCTCGATATTTCCCATATAGCTTCGATCAATACCAGCTATCTCTGCCAGTCTTTCTTGAGATATTCCTTTACCTTTTCGTACCTCACGGACACGTCTTCCAAAGGCAACCATACGCTCATCTGTTGTCATCTCATTAACCACTGCTAAAAATAGCAATACTCACAGTGGTGGGCTATAATATCCACGGGATATAGTCGGTATTAAAAGGCGAGTATGAAAACAAAATTAGAGTATCAACCAGGCATTGCAGACGCTACAAAGCTTATCTGTGAGAAGTATTGGTTAATGAGGCGCAATAAACCCAACGAGTTTGTACATAGCTGTCAAGAAATCGGTCAAGTATTTGGATTTAGAGCTAAGGATATCTCTAATATTGACCCCTGCCGTCAATCCCGTACAGTTAAACTTGGGAGATTTTGATTACGCAGCCTGACGATAATAATCAAACCACACCTGTCTTGGCGATTTATAGCCTAAACCCTTTTGAATCCTAGTCTGGTTGTAATATAGCTCGATGTATCCAATGATATCGGTAATGGCGGCAAACCTTGTTTTATAGTCTTGGTGATATACTAGCTCGTTCTTCAATATGCCCCAGAAGCTTTCTATGGGTGCGTTGTCAAAGCAGTTGCCTTTACCGCTCATTGAACCTGTAAACTGATGCTGCTTGATGATCTTGTGGTAAGCATGGCTACAGTACTGACTGCCTCTGTCAGAGTGAACGACTAGCCCTTTGCTTGGTCGTTTATTCTTGATGGCCATGTTCAATGCTTTGCATACTAGATCTGCGGTCATTCGCTTATTGATCGCATAGCCGACCAGCTCTTTGGTATATAAATCTTTGACTCCCGCTAAATACAACCAGCCCTCAAGCGTCCAAATATAGGTGATGTCACTGACCCACGCTTGGTTAGGGCGACTGGTATCAAACTCTTGATCCAACACGTTTGGATAGACCAGTTTGTTGTGATTGGAGTCGGTGGTGACTTTAAAGCGTTTGTGGCGACGGCATTTGATGCTGTATTCCTCTTTGATGCTTCTGACCATGTAGGGACTGATGTTATGACCTTGCTCACTTAGATGCGCATGCAGACGCTCAACACCATAGCGCTCATGAGTTTCACTGTGAGCGGCTCTAACCAATAGCTCAGACTGGTTACGATGTATCTGTTGGTCGCTGATATCGCGACCCAGCCAATCGTAATAGCTTGATGGCTTTACTCTCAAGACGTGACACATGCGAGTGATGCTAAAAATCTGTTGGTTGTCTTTGATAAAGGCGTACTTCATTAACTGTGCTTGGCAAAGTACGCCGTCGCCTTTTTTAATATCTCTCGCTCTTCTTCAGCAACTTTAAGTTGTCGCTTGAGCTGCTTTATTTCTTGAAGAGCTGTCATAAGATCAGGTTCATATTGCTCTGTGCCGATAAGCTTGCCTTTATTGGCTTTGTTCTGCCAGTTACATAAGGTTTGCATGGCTATGCCGAGCTGCTTTGCAGTAGCGGAGATGTTACCGTTATTATCTGCTATCTTCTTAACGGCTTCGGCTTTGAATTCTGTGCTATAGGTTCTTATTTTGTTGACCATGATAAACTCCGATTAATATGCTTAGTTTACCAAGTTTACCTCTACGGTTTCTTCAGCATAGCTCATATCGCCAAAACCAATTCTCACCTTATCGTACTCGACAGCCAATGTATCGTTTGCGGCAAAATGCATATCTGCCATAATCGCTCACAATTTAATCAATTAAAGCCAGGGAGTTGGCGGTGTGATCTGTGCTGGAAAACACTTAGTAAAAGAACAATACAGGCGCAACCACTTTTAGAAAAACCTGTTGAGAAAAAGAGTTTACAAGAAGAGCAACAGCAGGCGTTTCTAGAATACATTAATAGCTATCGGACTACCCAACTCAATGAAACACCACCAGTAACCACACTTAACGAAGTTGATAAACTCGGTGTAATGGACATTATTCATGCTGTCATAGGGTCTAACGCTATATACTGTCTAT
>NZ_RRYW01000171.1 GCF_014861365.1 Psychrobacter sp. FME6 | reverse complement strand
CCTAGGCTTAGATGTGTATAGTTCATGGTTGCAATCTCACTTTGGTCGGTGGATAAAAACTTTGATGCTAGCGCATCTAGGTCTTTTTTTCACCTCACATTTGGTATTGCACTTCATGTGTTAATCTAAGTGATAAAAAAAGCGCGCTATCTATAAGATAGCGCGCTTTTTTATTGTCGATATAGCCGACCCACTATAAAACAAACACCGTGTTACTGGGACAATTTTGCGCCGCCTCTGTCTGCGCAGACACAGCAAGCAAGGAAAGTTTATCTCAGTAGCGCGTTATAGTATCTGTACTCATTTTATTTAGGTCTGATTTTAGTATCTACAGACTGCCTATATTAGACCCATTCTACCGAGGTGCGCCATCTCTCTCAAACAGCTGCAACAGCTCTTCGCGCATACGGTCACGCTCTTCTTTGGACATCATTGGTACTTCTTGCCCTTCACCTTGTAAACTAGGATGCCCGCGACCGCCAAGCGTTTCATCATGGATAACTACTGGGCGCTCGATGGGCTGTTGCTCTGGACGTTCTTCTAACAATATAGTCACCTGCTGATTGCTACCATTACGTAACACTTGCGCCTCAAGCTCGGTATTAGGCGGCTTACGCGCAACGTATTGGATCAAGGTGTTGGCGTCAGTCATCTCAACGCCGTCAATAGTCAAGATAATATCGCCGACTTTAAGACCACTTTTGGCAGCAGGACTATTTTTGATGGCCTTGAGTACTTCTACACCCGTTGAGGTTTCAAGCTGCGTTGGATCACGAAGTTGTGATTGTATTTCGATACCCAACCACCCCCGACTCACCTTACCGTCTTTAATCAGCGCATTCATTACTTGCTCAACGATAGCCGTGGGAATAGCAAAGCCAATACCCATAGAGCCACCAGAACGTGAGAAAATCACCGTATTGATACCGACCAGCTCACCACGAGCATCGACCAACGCGCCACCCGAGTTACCAGGATTAATAGCCGCATCGGTTTGGATAAAGTCCTCAAACTTATTGACGCCAAGTCCGGTACGTCCAGTCGCAGAAATAATACCTTGGGTCACTGTTTGACCGACACCAAATGGGTTACCAATCGCCAAGGCCAAGTCGCCTACTCGGATGGGGTTTTCACGAAATCCTAACGGCGTTAATCCTTGCATATCGACCTTAATAACAGCCAAATCACTGTCTGGATCGGTACCGATAATTTTAGCGCGGCTTTTGCGGCCATCATTAAAGGCTACGGTAATCTCATCTGCCTTTTCGATCACATGGGCATTGGTTACGATATAGCCATCTTCAGATACAATCACACCAGAGCCTAAATTGGTATTGCCTTGCTCTTGTGATGGTCCACTATGAAACTCAAAGAACCGACGCAACACAGGATCATCCATATAGGGATGCTCTGCCATCGTTTGCGTGGTATAAATATTGACCACTGATTGCGACGCACGGGCAACTGCATTGTGATAAGAAGAGATAGGTGCTGGCGTGTCTGCGACTGGCTCCGACGCTTGTTGCTCAGCTGGCGTGGTTCTTGGCGGCTCCCATGTGGCCTCTGATGTCGTTTTCATACTTGTAAACAACCAGATAAACGCGGCAATCACTATCAGCAATAAAACCCAAGGTAACCATTTTAAGGAAGACGCCTTGTTACTGGTGTTCCGAGATGACGACATATAAAAACCTCTATAAATTTTTGTAAAAACAGACAATGATGAATAATATCAAACCGTGCCTACCAATCTTGGACAGTTAACCATTATGAGCACTTAAATAAGATGGTTTGAACACTGTTAATCATACAGGTTCGAGTATGCAGATTATAACTGGCTACACAGCCGAATAGTAACGCATCGTGTACCGTTTCAGTTATTCGCTTTGTCTACTCTTTTGCAGTGTCATGCTAAAATGACCTCTATGCAAATGTTTTATTATTTATAAGTACTTTAACCATTAAAACAACGAAACATTCAAACAATTATAAGGGAATACCATGACCGCAAACAATACCCTAACCGAGACAACGGTTAGCGCACAAAATTTAGCCGCATTTTGCGATGATTATTTATCAGCCGATGCCTTTAAAGACTATGCACCAAATGGCTTACAAGTAGATGGTGGACGCCCTATCCAGCGTATCGTCACTGGTGTGACCGCTAGCGACGCCTTAATTGATGCCGCTATTGCTGACAATGCTGACGCGATTATGGTGCATCATGGTTATTTTTGGAAAGGTGAACCTGCGCCTCTCACTGGCATGAAAGGTCAGCGTATCCGTAAACTCATGCAACATGGCATCTCTATGATCGGCTACCACTTACCGCTTGATGCGCATCCTGTTATTGGCAACAATGCTAAGCTGGCTGAGACTCTGAATATGACCATCACTGGAGCGCTTTATCCTGACGAGTCACGTCCCGTTGGCAATATCGCTACCTGCAAACCACAGAGTACTCAAAGTCTTATCGCCCATATTACCGACGCTCTAGGACGCATACCGTTGCATATTTCTGCTCATTATAATGCATCGGTTCATACTGAATCTGAGCCGGAGAATAATAGACTTATTCAACGGGTCGGTATCTGTACGGGCGGCGCACAAGATATGATCGAACAGGCCGCACTCATGGGCTGTGACGCGTTTATCTCTGGTGAAATATCAGAGCGGACTACCCATATTGCCCGTGAACTGGGTATTGATTACTTTGCCTGTGGTCATCACGCGACCGAACGTGGTGGTATTCAAGCACTGGGTGAATTGATTGCTGCAGAGTTTGGGCTTCCTGTTACCTTTATTGATATAAACAATCCTGTATAAAACAATCAATATATAGGGCGTGTTGAACATTGGCGACAAATTGATGGCAAAAAAAATAGCGAACGGTT
>NZ_RRYW01000170.1 GCF_014861365.1 Psychrobacter sp. FME6 | reverse complement strand
CCATTTGCTCAGCCAGTTTCTTGATGTCAGATTGAGTAGTCATTGCTTATTCTCCAGTTAGTGGATTATAAGCAGTTACACAAAGTTTGGGAAACTCTCGCAAAAACGCTATGCTGCCCCGTTCCCGACCCAATCTCTAATACATGACTCGCATCTTGCAGCTCTTTTTGCAAAACTTCTAGAATTAGCTGCTTGTTGTTTTCGCACGCTTGAGAAAATGGTAATCCAGCAGGGGCAATAGATTGGTTATTATCTGAATCCTCATTAAACATGGTTAATATCCTTATATATCTTGATTGCTAAAGCGTTGATATTAATAATCATGACAAACCAGACAGCAGTAAGCTAATAAATCCCCGCTTCTACTCCAGCTGCTAGTGTCATCGCTAGTTCCTCTACTTGCTCAGCAAAACTATCTTGCCAATCCCCTTGCAGAATCAGTGCCTCTTGAATCCATTCCCAACGCAGTCCAGTGGTAATCGTCTTTATAGCGAGCTTAGTACCCGTACCATCATGGCCTGCTCGAATGTATAAGGCAAACGGCATACCCTGCTTCTCTTCTAGCACAGGATAATAACAACGATCAAAAAAATCTTTGGTCAATCCTGCCATATAAGCCAAGTTTTCAGTTGTGCCTAAAAGTAGCGCATCAGCCGCGAGTACATCTTTAGGCTGCGTGTCTTGTGGCGCTTTAAGAATGACATTGATATCTATATCAGGATGACTAGCACCATCATAAGCGGCTTGCGCCAACTTTTTGGTATTAGGTGATGGTGCATGAGCGACGATAAGTAAGGTTTTGGTAGCCATATCGATCACCGTTATTATGGTTAATAGTTCTTGGAATTAGCAGCTTTTATAATTAGTAGCTCTTAGAATTAATAGTCACCTTTTGAATGATATCAGGATGAATACTTTTAGCAACTGGACAGGTGAGCGCGGTGTTATAGAATATTTTTTGCGTTTTATCATCTAACTGTTGATTAAAAGTAATAGTAACATGTACTTCACTGACCCGTCTTGGATCAGCTGACATCATTTTAGTTACGTCAGCGTTAGTACCTGAAATATCGATATCCATATCACGAGCTTTGATGCCAATAATCGTCAACATACAACTAGCTAAGCTGGTTGCCAGTAAATCAGTCGGTGAAAACGCTTCGCCCTTACCTTGATTATCTACAGGTGCATCAGTAATGATTTCATTGTTTGATTGTAGGTGAATAGCAGTGGTACGCAAATCACCTTGGTACGTTACTTTTGAGGTTGTCATAAATAGTTCTCATTAGTATTTACTATTGTAAAATTAAAATTTTTTAAATTATTTGATACATTTAATTATAGCATTAAGAAGTGTCAGAAAAGGTTATATGTATAACGCTGTGCTCACCGATGGATTAGAAGCTCAGCGAGTATTTTATCATTGTGCAGTTTCTTATTAAAGATTCTACATTTTATTAATTTTAAAAATTATCTCGTCAATCTCATCAATACTAGCCTGAATTGTTAGTTCACCTTTGATAGCTTCGAGAAGTTCCTTAGCCTTCGCTTTTGGTCTAGACGAAACTAACTCTGCACTTACTCTTTCATTTTCTAAAAACAATCTTGAGAGTGACATTAATTGGTTACTATTTAAAACTTCAATAAATGGTTGAAGTGTCAAATAAGCTGATGAACGACCCCAGTAGTTACCGATCCATACAGTTAATATTTCTTGATATACATCTTCAAAAGCTATCGAAGGTACATGAGGGCCAAATTGATTGAGCGCTTTAGCTGCTTTCTCTTCATCTGTCCAACCGTATGTTGTATCTTTAGCTTTAGCCAACTGTTTAATTGCATGCCTATAAAGGCTTGCTCTAGCAGCATCTGGAATAAACTTGATTCCATCAACCTTTACTAAAGTCTCTAAAACTCTTATTTTTGCTCCACTATCTTCACTAGTATCGGAATCAGGTTCAATCAAATATGAGTGATATCTTTGACCTGCAGCTTTTCTCAGATCATCATTCGACTTATTCCAAACTTCTGTAAAAAGATTACTGGCATTATTAAGTGCTGGTGATTCACCCTTTGTAATTAAATCTAATAAAAATCCAAAAGTTATTCTTATATCGCCTTGTTTAAACGCTCTAATCTGATCTTTTAATAATTCGATACTTTCATGTGATAACACTGACTTTTTAATTGGATCAAATAAGCCTGATGGTGAATGTCCCGGATCAGGCATTTCTGCTTCAAATAAATTTTTCTGTAACATAAGTGCTAAAGCAAATACATCCTCTGCCTCAACCTTACTATCACTAGCATGTGCTGGAGAAGCATGGTTTCTCATCCAGTTGATCATTTCCAACGATTTTCCTGCTTTTTTGTTAAGTACTCCTAACTTGGTTGCACCACTGATAAGCGTCATATCATCAACTCCTGACCACCTCTCATTTATAGTCTCACCATCTTTATCATACGTTTTTCGACCACCATCATCTTTTATAGCTGATATAAATAAATCCAAACCATACGCTTCTACTCTACGTCTAAGATTATGTACTGCTGCATTCCAAATATCTAAAAGAGAGTGATCGGGAAAGCCTGCATCTAATAGTTTTCGGGCTTGTGAAAGAAATTCTATTTCAGTATGAACTGTGGCTGGAAAATTCACTTCTGATGGAGAACTCAATAAGATTGGGAGGTTACCTGACATCAATATTCCTTAATTTAAAACATATAAATTAACCACTTGTTTGAGATTTTTTTAAAATCTATTACATAGACAGTTCAAATGTATTATCTAGAGACTTATCATACACTATTCTACACTTGTTGATAATTTAAGAAAGAATATACTAATATCTTTAGAAAGTGTACAGGCAAAAGAAAACCCCCTGTGACTTATGTCACAGGGGGTTTTACTTAGAATAGAGAGCTGACGATGACCTACTCTCACATGGCCGGAGCCACACTACCATTG
>NZ_RRYW01000169.1 GCF_014861365.1 Psychrobacter sp. FME6 | reverse complement strand
TACAAAGGGTACGAGCAAGAGATTTATGGCATTTGTCTCATCGATTGATTCGTAAGATTCTGTCTCATAATCTATGCTTTGTACTCAACAAAAAACTTGGTAACCCGCCTCTTCAGTTTGAATTGCTTATTTCAAGTTGAGAGTGGGGTTTTAACTATATCTTGATACAATTGAGTCAATTTTAAAATAATGAAGGATTGTCCATGACGACACCACACTCACCGCGGCCAAACGAGTCGTCAGCGCCACAGCCATTAGATAAAACCCCTGTTCCTACTTCTGCATCCAGCGATAGCCCAAAGCAGCTATTCGGGACTTACATCAAAGGCATGGCCATGGGTGCCGCGGATATCGTACCTGGCGTCTCTGGCGGCACCATTGCGCTGATTTCAGGTATCTATGAACGCTTGATTAACGCACTGGGCAGCATTGGTCCCAATCTTTGGCAGATATTTCGACAAGAAGGTGGTATCAAAGGCTTGCTCGCGGTATGGCGACAGGTCGATGCGACATTTTTATTGTGTTTGGTATTGGGTATTGCCACTAGCATCAGGACTTTGGCGGGCATTATTAAGCACTTGTTAGAGAATCAGCCGCTACTGATTTGGTCGTTCTTTTTTGGACTGGTCATCGCTACAGTATTTATCTTACTAAGTGAGATTAAGCGTTGGAACATAGGACGGGCAGCATTATTCGTCATTGGCCTGTGCGCTGCTGTAGTCATCAGTAGTTTGCCATTACTGGCGACAAACCCAAGCTTACCCTATTTATTTTTTGCAGGGGCAATCGCCATTTGTGCAATGATATTACCTGGGGTATCTGGGTCATTTATTCTGCTGTTACTGGGCGCTTATGATGCGGTGTTAGAGGCAGTACATACGCTTAACTTTACTATAATATTCACCGTCGTCGCAGGTATGGCAACGGGACTGTTATTATTTACCCACGCGCTTAAATGGTTACTAGCTCGCTATTATCAAGCAACGCTTGCACTACTCACCGGTTTTATCGCCGGCTCGTTGGTAAAAGTATGGCCGTGGAAAGTAGATGCTTTAGGGTCGCTAAATAGTGAGGCGATAAACAATGTTCTGCCATGGCAATACCCTACTGGCGCGCATTGGCTAACGACATTAGGGCTCATGCTACTGGGTGCGGTTTTGGTGTCGCTGTTGTCTTTGTGGGGTCATCGCCGTCATTAACGGTAAAAATATCATACGACAAACTTGTATCAACATCGCTTTCATTCAGATTGAGGACGTGCCCTAGCAAAACCATCTCTCTACTTTCAACAATAAGCGCTTAGCCTTGCGGCGCTTATTTCAAAATCCTGCAACACCACATCAAAGAAACCCTCCAAATAATCAAACGTCAACTGTTGTCGCAAAGTCGCCTTTGCCCTCTTTAGCTTTACTCAGCAAACTTTCATAATAGCCCCATTGAAGTTCACCTTATGAATAGCGAGATGAATGATGTTACTGACTATATTTTCTTTTATCGGTATCGATACCTGGAGCACGGCGGCATTGCTGGGTTATGGTTTATTGGCAGGCTTGATAGTGGCGCTCGCGTTATCCTCACAGCGCTGGCTACTGCTCTACTTATTCGGCGGTATGGCCTATTGGCTGACAGTGGAAGCGATCCAAAGTATGTTATCCAGTCGTCCTATGCTCTCAGAGCTATCGGAATGGCACAGCTATATTGTCGCCATGGGCATCAGCTGGTTACCTTTGGCCAGTTGGGTATTATATCGGGCGTTACGTTATGAGGATGTCAGCCAATCTGTTCGGCAGCAGCGTGAGTTGCAAGCGGCGCGCTATATCGAACATACCCCTGTTTATGATGATGATTACCAACCGCGCTTCTATTAATACAATCAATTAATAAAATCAATCCAAAATAAAAGCGAGGCAAGTCAAACAGTATTTTGCATTTGTACTCATTTTCCTTGCTATTCCCATTTTTATGCATGGTATAAGCTTATCTCAATCAAAGTAACGTCATCTAATGTTACAAGATACTTAACGCTCTCTACGTAACTCCTAAAGAATAGATAGCACTGAATCGTTTATAATCTATCTATATATTTGTCGCAAAAATTGTTATAAAGTACGCATTATTTTGCGTTTCATTTTAGGAGTTTGATTATGTTTACTGTTCCTGTATTAGATATTAAGTCTGATCCGTTAGATGCGTTATTGGCAGTGATTGGCTACCGCTTGTCCATGCTTGCTGATAGCAACGACGAAGACGTCAAAGCGCTATTCGCTGATCGCAATGTCACGATTGAATTCGCTAGTAAAGAGTCTGATATTGCCCGCTCTTTTAGTTTTGCCGATGGTCAATTTAGCCAACAAGGCGGTCATGCCAAAGACGCTGATTTGACGATTAGCTTTAAAGATTCTATGACTGGCGTTAAGCTGTTGACCAAAGGCAGTCTGCCAGATTTTATGACTGCGGTACAAGAAGGCAACTTAAGCATCGAGGGCGATTATAGCCTAATGATGTGGTTCAATAAACTTGCTAAACATATTGTGCCGGCCATCCCAGAAGAGTGCAAACCGTACCTCCAAAAAGCTAAGCCTTATGCTTATAAAGCACAGCAGTTTGCCAATCATTGGGTCGGTGTTGCTAAGCATAAGCTGGGTAAATAAGTAAATCGAGTAAGCTTATAATCACTATTTCCTATAATAACTAATTATAGATAAACTGTCTTAAGATAAGTTACCTTACTCTGTAGCTGTATTCTGATTTTCTAAAAAGGTTGCGGTATACTATATCGCAGCCTTTTTTTTGGCTAAAAAACTATAATAGACAAAAAACATCTACGCTTATATCACTCACAAAAATTAGAGTAGCAAGGAAAACGACTGCAAGTGCTACGAACTGTAGACTAAACAAGTTTGACACGGCTAATCGTACTTTTTGGGTTTGGTATTATTTTATACGTTAATGCTTACTATCTTTATAAAAGGATTTGGTGGTGTTCTAAAAAGTATGCTGGCATCAGACATAGCCATAATTGACATAGAAG
>NZ_RRYW01000016.1 GCF_014861365.1 Psychrobacter sp. FME6 | reverse complement strand
AAGACAGTGCCATAACGTGCCACCTTTGCTCTTGTCTTTCCAGATATAGCGATAGATGCTCATATGGCTGATACCACCATGAAACCCAGCTATTTGTTCAGGACTCCAGCTCTGTTTAAGCTTGTCTGTAACCCAATCCCATACGTCAGCGATGATAGTGAAAGCGTTGTTTGATCGTCTTGCACAGGCTTCGTTGTCGGCATAATTAGCTCGGTAACCTCGCAGGCTTTTATTACGCTTAAGCTCTCTTGATATGGTGCTGGGACTTCTGCCTAATGCATCAGCTATAAATTTAATACTATGTTTCGCCCCTTTTAAGGCGGAAATCTGATATCGTTCACCTAGGCTTAGATGTGTATAGTTCATGGTTGCAATCTCACTTTGGTCGGTGGATAAAGACTTTGATGCTAGCGCATCTAGGTCTTTTTTTCACCTCGCATTTGGTATTGCACTTCATGTGTTAATCTAAGTTTTTTATCATAAGATTTATAAGAGTTTAATTTACAGATTATCTTTATGAGCTTTATAAGCTTGTCTTAATAACTCATAAGCGTATTCAAAGCTTGACTCTCCTTCTTCATCTATGTTTTCTTTAATGTATCTCATTGCTACTGTGCATTTAGTGAAACCTTGTTCTAGCATAACTTCAAGATATTGCTTCTTCTTTCGTTCACGGTACTCAGGGTTGTCAGCCCATCTTGTTTTGGCCGCCTTAGTGCCTTGTATTGAAGATATTTTTCTAAAATAGTCAGCACTATCATAAAAGATGGATTTACTACTACTAAAATACAATTGCATTGCATAGTCGTGATACATCAAGGCTATATTGAATGCTTCTGTATAATAGGCGATAAAAGATAGCTCTTTGAATGCATATATTCGAAATACTTCGAGGAACTTTAAGCTCAATCTTTTAGATTCAGATGAGGAGTATTTTGATAAAATATGATTGAACAACGAGGTGTTAGATAAAACCTCATTCAAAGAAATAGCTATTTTACTGAATAGTTCACTTATGTATTGATTTAATGCATATTCTTCTTTATTACCTGCAAAACCACTATCTTCGTATTTAGTTGAAAAATTATCTATATTGTTGAGAAAGTAAGGTGTATCTACTTTAAAGTTTTCTCTAACATATTGCATAGATGCAATTTTAGCATCTTCTAAAAAAAGTAAATTATGTTTTTTTTGCGTGGTAGTGCATTGCTCATGATTATATAGGTTGTTAGCTATACCTATATTTTCGGGCATACCTAAAATTACTTCAACAGCGTTTGATAAATTATGGTAATCACTTAACATTTTATCAATAAGAAACATATCTTCCGAAGTAATAGTACTATCGGTATTCAATTTATTTTGCATGAAATCACCTGATTTTTACCTCAAATGGAAGTTATAAGTTACTATAGTCGATCCACTATAAAATAAATACAGTGCTACTAGGATGGATTTTGCGCAGCCTCTGTGCAAGCAGCACGCAAGGAAAGTTTATACCAGTAGCACGCTGTAATGGCTGCACTCTTTTTATTTAGGACTCACTATAGCTGATAGTTATTTTATATAATCAACAAGCTGTCCTAATAACCTATCCGGTACACCTTGCGCTTGCAAGCTCTTTATCAAAATATCTTTGTCATGCAGCGCTATATCAGTAGCCTGCTCATTACGATTATTCATCTCTCTCTTAATTTCATCTGGCGTTAGTAGATCAAAACTAATCGCCTTGCCAGCCCGTAGGTCATCTAAATGATTTGCCCACTGATTCATCATCATCTGCCTTTCTGCTAGATGTGCAGATAAATCATATCTTTTTTTAACGCTAGACTGCTCAAGGTGAGCTAATTGTATTTCTATCAAGTTTTGACTAAATTGCAACTCGTATAATCCAGTGCTGGCAAGCTGCCTAAATCCATGCCCAGTCATTTTAGGATAGGGATCACCTGTATAGCCCATACGTTTTAATGCCTGATTGAACCAGACATCACTATAAGGCTTGCTACGCTCAAAGTTAAAAAATACGTAACCTGTTTTTTCTGTTAGAGGTCGCATACGCTCAATGATAGCCATAGCTTGTGGCGATAGTGGAATGATATGATCTTGACGCATTTTCATTTTATGTGCCGGTATACGCCATACGTTCTTATGATAATCAATCTCTGACCACTCAAAAAACCTTAGCTCTTTCGTTCTAACAAAGCATAACGTCATTAACTGCATGCCAGCGATAGTCTGTTGATGCGCGTTTGGATTATCTGCACCGTATCGATCAATATTGCGTAATAGCTCAGGGAATTGGTGCTGCTCGATTGCTTTCATACGTTCAGGCTTGTGAGGTCGTAATGCTTTGCTGCGACCATAAGCGATATTAATAATGTCGTAGCCTAACGTGTTGATAGCATATTCAAAAACTGAGCTAATAAGAGCAACGCATTTATGCGAAGTATCGGTTGTAAATTTACCGCGCTCTTCAAAATAGGTTTGGATTGCTAATCCAGTTTTGATGATATCTTGTGCCGTAATAGAGCCAATAGGGTAGTCGCCTATATGCGGTGCGATATGCTTATCTAAATAGTTATGAAGTTTTTGAATATTCTTAGGTGTGGTGCTAGATCTTTCGTTGATATAGCTCTTGGCGATAACTCTAAATAAGTCCTTCTGCTCAAAGTTATTTTTCTCATGGTTTTTATGCTCTGTAGGATCGATGTTATCAGCCAGTAATGCTTGAGCTTTATCACGTGCCAGCCGTGCCTCTTTTAGCGACACCTCTGGTTTGAATGTAGAGTCAATGACTTGTTTAGCTGGCTTGTAAATTCCTATTTGATAGGTCTTTTGCTTGGGCTTAAGATCTTTATCAGATTGATAGCGGTATGTCATCTGCCAAAATAATGAGCCATTTGGATGTTGTATAAGATATAAATTGTTGCCATCACCATGGCGTGTGACTTTGGTAGGTGTGGACTGTTTGGCAATGGCTTTCACGCCAGCGTCAGTTAATCGGTAGTCTTGTCTTCTCGTCATGGCTTATACCTCAAGGTGTTGAGAGGTTTAACAACAACCTCACTGCATAATTAACAACAAAAAATGGCGTTGTATATTACTTAACAACTAATTTAACAACATTGTAGAGGTGCTAGTAGGTAATGACAAGTGTTTAATAAAGACTAATAACTATATATAGTAGGTGTTTCAAGGGCTTGAGGTAATGCGAGGTTATGTCTAAATACAATGATTGGTGCGCCCACCAAGACTCGAACTCGGATCGATCGCTTAGGAGGCAACTGCTCTATCCTGTTGAGCTATAGGCGCATAATGGAGTGCTATTGTAAAAAAAAGCACTTATAAAAGCAATCAGTAATAGATAAATAAATAAAGAGGTTTTGGTTTACTTACCATTGCTCAGGGCATCAGCGATATTGACTGAGTCATCATCTGGTGCTTTTTTTGTACGTGATGTCGGATTAAATAGGTCATCTACACTGTTTTGGTAGCCATCAATATTATGGTAATTATACTTTTTCAATATGCTTTGTCCTGTACTTGAAAGGAGAAAGTTGCGAAAATTAACGGCGATAGTATTGTCTGTCAGAATAACACCTTCCAGTGCTTGTTCGTCCTTCAAAGCATAGTTGAAAGAGTTTAGGGTACGAGATTCTGTGTTATCGCGCTCGGTATCCTGCGTCTTATCATTGATATCACTATTACTTTCATCAACAGTAGAGCCCTCGGCAGCACGGTCATTGTTATTTGCTTTGGTTTGATGGTTTTTATCTTGAGCGGCTGTTAGCTTTGTTTGTAGTGGTGCAAGACGTTCAGTAGATAGGTTGCCGTCAGCGATAATCATGTCTGTACTAACCAGAAACTCAGAGCGCTCATTATTAGTGAAAGCATCACTTGATAATGTCAAAAGGGCAGTAGAGGCTACATAGTTTGTTATAACGTCCACATGAGGATAACGAGATTCGAAACCGACGATTACATCATCCAACGGACCTTGTAGGTTTTCTTCCGCTTGAATATGTAGGGTGCTTTTAGAGTCGGTGCTTTTATCATCGTTCATTCCAGCAGTTGCACTGTCATTTTCACTCGCCATAATAGGTAACGGATCTGCATTTTTACGATTGCTACTCCATAACCAAGTAAAGATAGCGATAAAGATTACTAATAGTAGTAAAATTAGCCCAGCCAGTAGCAGCTTGTAGTCTTTCATATATTACCGTTCTTTTTTTGGTTTACTTGATATGGGAGTCAGTTATTGTATTAGAGCTAGAGCTTGCTTTACAACTTTCGATGCAAGACTTCATCGGCTAAATCTGCCAGCATATCTGCAAAAATATCGGTTGCGCCGGTTGCGACAGGCATGGCTTTTTGCTTAGCACTTTTACGATTATTGGTATCATTGTTATTTATAGGAGTAGCTGGGTAGTTTGAGGGCGAGATAGGTTGAATGTCAATCGCTTTTGCCGCTTGATGCGCTGCTAAGGGCGATTGATTGGTCGTCAGCTTGTCTTTGAGCCATTTAAAACCATGTGCTTCCCACCATGCCTTAAACCGAGGTAACGTGCTGCCACGTACGGCGGCAGGCAGGTTCAACGTCCGTAATTTCTGTGCTAAAACAGGATCGCTAATGGCTTGGTGAATACTGAGGTAGAGTCCACTGCTATCATCCGTATAAGGCTTTCTGTTTTGCCATGATCGATCATCGATTTTCATACGTGGCAATTGCCACAGCTCACCACGATAGTATACAACATATAAACGTCGTTTCGGATGAACAAAGATGGCATCAATGGGACGCAAGGGCATAGTGTTTAAGTATCTCGTTGATAAAAGAATAAAAAAGAGGCAATGGTTAAATAAAAATCGTCACTGTTTTTTTAAATGATGAATCAAGACGACAGTAATTGTCGCAAGGTATTGTCATGCTAGTATCTATACTAGTAAACGATTCTTATCGGTGGCACACTGATAATTGTTATTGAAGGGGGAGCACCGCTTATCATTGCTATTACAGACTTAGATTCATTATCCTAGCAGAAACGCATAGCAGTCACGACCGCGAAACATGGATTGCTCAGTGTTGTCTGTCGTCTTTTTTATTTATAGCGCATGTGCATAGATGAGTTTTACTAATTTTTAATTTATCAAACCAATATTTATTGATGACACTCTTTCACTACCTCAATCAAACCATTAATCAGACCATTAATCAGATCACTATTTATGTTTACCATTATTCAGTCGCACCGCACCGAGCACCTAGTTGAGCAGTTACTTAACGCTTATCAATCTAAAAACCTGCCTATATTTGAAGAGTTTATTGTCATTGTGCCATCGATGGTGCTGGGCGATTGGTTAGATAAATCCATTGCCAGCCAAGCAGGCATTAGCACCTTGGTTACCACAAAGTTTTGGGGGCAGTATCAATGGACGTTGATGCAAAAGGTATTGGCTGAGCACAATGTTTGGTTAGAAGCCAATCAACGTTCGCAAGAGGTTTTGACCGTGCCAGAAGTAGCGGTATTGACTGGGGCTGTGATGCAATGGCGACTGTTTGGTTACTTCACTTATTATCAAGCACAAATTATGGCGGATGATAAGCACCCTTTATACCCATTATTATCGGCATTACTGGATGAAGAAGCAGATCGTAGTCAGCAAGATGTGCGGTTGTGGTCATTAGCGACAGACTTTTCACGAGTATTCAGCCGTTATTTGACCCATCGTGAGGATTGGTTGACGTTATGGTCTGATAATAAATCGGTTGATGTAGAGCTGCTTGTGGCCGAAAAAGACAAGCTAACGATGGAGTTTGATAAATACGCTGGCATCACGCCTGATTGGTTGGTGGCGCATTATACGGAGCTTGAAGTCGCCCAACGTCACTTATGGCGTTTGTTATTTGCCTCGGTATATGAGCATCGCGCCTCGATTGAGACGCGTTTCTGGCAAATTATGGCCAAAGATAAAGCCAATAGCGGGGTAGATATCAAGGCGATACTGCCAACGCAACTGCATATTTTTACCATTCAGCAATTACCCCAAAACGAGCTCAATTTCTTGCAACGTTTATCAACTTACCTTGATATCACTTTATTACATTACAATCCGTCGCAACTGTTTTGGGCAGATATCGTTGATAAGCAGTGGTTACAACGTCAGCAAGTGATCAACCCTGACAGTGTGTTTTTACGAGATTATGGGCACACGCTATTGTCACGTTTGGGTAAGCAATCGCGTGAGACTTTTGCCATGCTGGCGAGCTTATCAGGTAATGAAGAGTCAGATAACTTTAAGCTCGATTGGCAAGATAAGTTTGATGTCGATTATCCGCAGGCAGAAAGAACTCAATCCGGACAGCCCTTAAGCCTGCTTGCGCACTTGCAGCAAGATGTATTGATGCTCGATGAAAGCGCGACACAAAAAACCACTGCTGGGCGCTTAAGTGCCGCGCTTGGTACGCAAGTGCAATCGGATAGTCATAACGCTTCAGAAAATAAAGCTATTAACGATAATAATAGCCTAGGTAATAGTAATGATTCCGACTTATGGTTTAGCGACAATACTCTAAAAGGCAAACGCTATGAGCAGCCGCGTCATTGGCAACTCTCGCAATACGATAATAGCCTAAGTATTCATTCTTGCCATAATTTACAGCGCCAGCTTGAAGTGCTGCGCGGCATGATTGGACGCTGGCTAAACGAGGCAAATGAAGATGGTAGCACACGCCATTTGTCTGATATCGTTGTACTTCTCCCTGATGTCGATCGTCATCACGAGCTGATTAACTCAGTGTTTGTTAATGGAGAAGGGCAGGATGGTCTGACGCTACCGGCTAAAGTCACGGGTGTGGTTGATAAGTCGATTCGCCAGCTATGGGAAGCAATACGCGGCTTTTATGGGTTATTAGGCAGTGAAAGCGCACGTTTTGAAGCGGCTGAAGTTTTTGATTGGCTGATGCTGCCACCACTTTATGAAAGCCTTGGCTTAACGCATGAGCAGATGAGCCGAGCCTGTGACTTATTAGAACAAGCAGGATTTGTACGTGGCTTTGATGAAGCTCACTTGCAGCAAACACTTGATACAGATGACTATGATTACCGCTTTAGCTTTGCCCATGCTTTGGATAAAGTCGCGCTAGGTTTGATCATGCCAGAAGCGAGTATCAGCGATTGTCTGTATCCTGAACATTGGCAAGATAATGTACTGGCAGAAAAAACCGTGCCCATATCTGCCATCAGCTTGGCGGATGCTGCGATTATTGAAGCACTATGTCGTGTCTATAGCGGCTTACATCATTGCCGTTACGAGTTTCAAGCCCGCTATAATGCTGAGAATTGGCTCAATAATATTGAGAACCATATTATTCATCCGTACTTTGGTGTCCTTGATCAGACGCGTCCGATGCGTGCTATTTTTAATGCGATGAATGGTTTTAAGAGTAGTTTGCGCGCCAACCGTCATTATCAGCGCTATCATGCTGAGGATATGAATTCTACGACGATAGATAGTACAGCGACTCCATTAGAACTTGAAGCCAGCCAAGTTGAATCAAAACTATCGCAAGTCAGTAATTTGCCTTTAAAGCTCAGCTTTATGCTCGATAGTATTGAAGACGAACTTGAGAGTCAGCAGGTCAGTGCGGAACCGACAGGCGTGATTACCTTCGGGCGTTTTGGTGCACTGCGTAACGTACCGTTTGGGTTGGTTGTTATGCTCAATATGGACTTGGCGGAGTTTCCCAATCGTGACCATGACAACCGTTATGATTTGATGAAATCTGGGCTGGCACGTCGCGGTGATAGATTTAGTGAAGATGACGATAATGGCGCGTTTTTAGATGCGCTGCTGTGTGCTCGCAATGCCTGCTGGATTTTTTATAATGGCCAGCGTCTTACCGATACTCACGAACACTTACCCGCCAACCCAGTGAGTGAGTTACTACAGTTTTTAAAAGGTGAGGTTCAGTGGCAGTGGGACCCTTTAAAAACCGAACAACTTAAAAATCAATCATCAACGATTATTGAAGAGCAACAATCAGCATTGGCAGCGCAAGTACAGCGTTACCTGCCCAAGCTTATCGAGCAGTGGTTGGTCACTCATCATCCAGCGCTACCCTTTGCCCAAGAAGTGTTTGTGCAGTCAGAAACGCTTAATGAGCAAGCAGCGAGTGGTTCATTTGATGGTGTTTCATCTGGCTCAACGGCTGATGAAGATGCTGGTCAAGCACTAATAAACTTACTTACGCGTGCTATGCAAAAAGAAAAAGCCTATCAGCAAAGTACCAATGCTCCAGCACGGGTGTGGCATGAAGTGTTTGAGCGTTTGCAGTCTCAAGATGACGGTGCCATATCAACTGTTAAAGTTAATCTGCCCAGTCAAGAGGACTATGCCAATATTGCTCAGCGTATTGTATTAGACAATGTATTAGACAATGCAACTGTACAAGGGATAGATGAGCGCTTTGAAATCAGCCAAGTAGATATGCAGTATCTGCACTACCAAGTGCGTCATCCCGCTAAGCATTTTTTACGAGAACAGCAAGTACATGTGGTATTGCCTGAAGATGAGATGGTGCACCAAGAGCCATTATCGTTGTCAGGCCTAAGCGCTTATGAGGTAAATAAGCAGCTACTCGATGAGTTAAATAAAGACAGTGACGTTGAAGGTAGCAGCGCAGACAATCACACCACGCACTCTGTAAGCAAGCTATTATACGATCCAGTGATGCCAGCTGGTGTGGCACGTCAGTCAACTCTGCAGTATCAACAGCTTAAATTACAACAGCAGTGTCGAGAGTTTGCCGAACAACTATCAGCATTAGGTATAGATACTCATCGTAGTGGTAATAATGCCCTACTAACTCCTTGTACTGAGATTATGACCACGGTTGCCGCACCAGATATCAATCTGCAAGGGAGGCTGCAAGTGAAAGGTATGATACCAGTAGAGGCGCTTACTACTAATTATAACTCGGAAGACGGCTCCTCCTCACCTGAGCTGTGGCTAAACATCTTGCCCAATAGTGCGCGTACCCAGTATTTACTGCGCTTTTGGTTGTCACATGTCTACTGGCAGGTCGCGCGGCGTACTACCGAGGTGCAAGTTGCTGCTGGCGATGGTAGAAGCATTTGGCGTTTTAATAAAGGCAGCGATGAGTACAAGAAATTCAAGGGAAAAACCACGTTTGAGCTTGCACCTATTGCCTATGACATTGCCTTGGCTGAGCTTCTTAAATGGGTGAGGTTTGCGCATATGGCTGGCAAGATACCCATGACTGTATTACCTGTTCATGCGCTTTCTTACCTTGACAAGGTCAATGATGCCAAAGCAAAAGATTTAGATTATCAGCCTAAACCCAGTGATTTTGAAAATTGGTTATGGCCAAGTTATAACAGCGACGTTATATATGATAGCTGCTCACAGCATGAGATATGGCAATATATCCTTTATAAGCAAGACGCCTTTACTAAATTAAAAGACGCTCTGCCAGCATTAGCCCAGCCTTTATTTGGTGCAATGGATGAATCCTTACAAGCGCTATAAGGCAGTCTGTTTTTATTAGTAAATAATAATGATGTTAATAGTAAGATTTTGAACAAGTGATTTTTTATGGATCAATATAACAACGCTAACAATACTGCTCATGACTTAGAGAATGTCGGTCATACCTATAGTGGGGATTATAATAATGATTATGGCCATACTAGCCCTGCTAATTTAGCGAATGATTTAACTCAAAACAATGCTAATAAGTCGGAAGAACCACCTGCGATTCGTATCAAATTAAACGGTCAGTATCTGATAGAAGCGTCGGCAGGTACAGGTAAGACATGGACCTTAACCGGTATTGTGCTGCGATTATTAATCGAAGCCAAACGTGCGCCTGAGCATATTATTGCCACCACCTTTACTCGTGCCGCTGCTGCTGAGATGCGCCAGCGTATCCACGACCGTTTGGTTGATTTTTATCAGCTTTTACAGTGGCTCAATAACGTCCAGGCAAATCCAGAGACTCATCACATTCTCTACCCGCAGCTTACGGTAACTCATACTAAAAATGATACTCGAGCGGCGAATGCAGAGCCGTTAGACCAAGAGTTATTAATCAAAGAATCATTAATCAAAGAGTCGTTGGATAAAAAGCCAGCGGACAAAAAAGTAAGCCCAGAGCAAAGGCAGCTACGTAAAGAGTGGTTAGAAAAAAAGGCTCAGTTGTCAGGTAATGCAGATCTAATGGCTGACCCTATCAATAGTTACTTGTTGACCTATCTATTAGACCATACCGAAGATTACCCATTGGCTGATGCCATGAGACGCTGCGCTCTGGTGCTAACCACACTCGATAAGCTGTTTGTTGGTACTTTAGATAGCTTGTCACAAAAATGGCTGTCTGAGTATAGTGCTGAGACCGGGCACCAGCAAGGCATGCAAATCAGCGACCAAGAGCAGATAGTGATAGAAAGCATTATTCATGATGCTGTACGTGCCCATCACAGCTATTTGTATAACCACCAGCCTGAGATTTATCAATTATTGCAGCATACCAACCGCTTGACGGCGCCTGCCGATCATATTGGCGTTGCCCAAAAATCACTCCAATTTATCTCAACGCCCATCGAAGATGTCGAAATGGGTGAGGAGATAGACTTTGTTGCTTATCAGCAGGCACTAGAAGCTTTTAAGCAGTGTGACTTAAAGGATATCGAACCGTATTTTGATAAAGATTATCGTAAAGCACAAGGCTTCAATGCCCGAGCTAGCATTGGCACAAGAGCAGAGACGATATTCAGTATCAGGTCTGCTGTCGAACAGTATGATAACGCTTTCTTTGCCAATTTAGATGAAGATGCGCAAAAGTTTTATGAGGCAGTGCCTTATGTTTTTTTGAGTAAGGATGATGGCGGTAAAGGCTTTAATACAGGTAAAGAAGAGCAGCGTCTTGCTTTTATTAATCTTGAAAGCATGCAGGCATTAAGAGCGATACAAGAATATGCCAATCAGATAGAGATGTATCTTGACGCGCTTATAGAAAACCTTAATCGTGACATCGCATTGAAGGTGCGCCAAAAACTCCCATCGATATTAGAAGCACGCCGTGAGACGACTTTTGCCTTACAAATGGTACGCCTAAATCAAGCGCTAGCAGGTAAGCAAGGTGAGCGGCTGGCACGTTATATTCGTCATCATTATCCTGTGGCCTTGATTGATGAGTCGCAAGATATCAATGGTGAGCAAGCGCGCATGATTGAGCGCATTTACTTGTCTAAAAATGCTGACAGTAATAAAGATAATGCTAATCAAAGAGGCAGTCGCGGCTTCTTATTGCTCGTCGGTGATCCAAAACAAGCGATTTATGGTTTTCGTGGTGGTGATGTTGCCAACTATAACGCCATGAAAGCCAAGTTTGCTAAAGATACTATTATGAGCTTGGATATCAATCGGCGCTCTAATGAGCGTTTGATTACCGCCTTAAACCATTGGTTTGGTAGACCAGCTCCTGTAGCGGATTCACAAGATGTTGGTTTTGACAAAGCCAGTCAGTTAGCGCAGTTGGGTAAGAGTATCTACTACCAGCATATTACAGCGGCAAATACCAATCCGCGACTCTCATGGCAAATATCTGCAGAAAGACGAGTAAAGGCGTCATCAGCAAATTCGGATGTTTTATCTAGCAGCCCTGTTAGTGTGATTCATCTGCCGTATGATAAACAAGCCAAGTACGATGCGTGTGAGCTCACTGCCTTACATATCGCCGCGTTGCTGGCAAGTCAGCAAACCATCGAAGGGCGACCGATTAAACCAAATGATATAGGCGTATTGGGACGACGTAAGCATGAGCTAAAACAAGTCGAGGTCATGCTCAGTAAGCTTGGCGTACCGACTTTAGAGACTGCAGAAAAAAACGTCTTTGATACGCCTATCGCCGCTGATTTGGCGGCTTTATTAGAAGCAATGCTACGGCCCCATCGCCGAGACATCATTAATCGTGTATTGACCAGTAACTTTTATCAGATGAGTTTGAATGACGTACAGGTATTGATGTCAAGTGATGAAGCTGATGCTGACCAAGCAGAGATAGAAGATGACAGAGCGAGCATAGAAAAAGAAATAGATACAGAGCAAGCAGAATTAAAACAGCGTTATCAAGACTTCCAGCTGTACTTAAAGACCGCCGCATCATATTGGCAGCACAACGGGATTTTATCGGCATTGCATTACCTGTTTGGTCGCAATCCTATGGTTAGCCAAAATACTCGACAAGCTGATAGACAAGCAAAGAATCAAAACGTTTGGGTCGGTCTAGCTGACCTAGAAGACGGTGCGCGCTATTTGATGGATTTGCGTCATTTGCTCGACATTTTGGCGCAGCACGGCATGCATATCGGAGAGTATGAGCTACTGGCATGGTATAAGAAGAACATGCATAGCAGTCGCACGCCTGAATGGGCACAGCAGCAGCCATTACCGACTGAGTCAGGTGTGCAGCTGATGACCATTCATAAGTCTAAAGGGCTTGAGTTCCCAATTGTCTATGTCGTTGGTATGGATGGCGCCAGTCCCAAAGCTGGTGGTCGTAGCAATCATAATTTGTTTTTATACGACCATGACGTTCATGACATTGAGGCAGATAAGACAGAGCGCTGTTTATCTGCCAGTAAAGGCAAGCCGCATAGTAAGTCTGCTAAGGGTGAAACACCCACAGACTATTACGCCCAATTTGAAACCACTGAAAACTATGAAGAGCTCAGACGGCTGGGTTACGTTGCCTTTACACGTGCCAGTGAGCAGTTATATATGGTACTCAAGGACAGCTATAATAAAACGGATGCTGAGCGTAAGCCAAGCTTACAATGGCTAAGCTGTGAAGATCATAAGTTTGTACTACCAGACAGACTAAAGCCCTATATTGGCTGGCTAGAATATGCCGCTGTTGAGCCCGCTGCCGAAGAGGTTGTGAATAGCAAAGCTTCTAAGAAATCCGATATTAATGAACCTACTTTGATTGCTGATACGGGGTTACGCATCGATTATCAAGGTGCGTATGCACAGTTACAACGCAACTCATTTAAAGGTTGGGCTAAGACCAGCTTTACCGCACTATCGCGTCAGCTGAATGAGCAGAGCCAAGCATTGGCTGTTTTCGATGATGGGGTAGAGGATGATTTAGACCTGACTGATAGTATGAACTTAGCATCTAAGTATCTAGATGGTAGCGAGTCGCAGCAGGATTCACAGAATGGCGGTAATGCTATTAATCCAATCACCAGCGATGACATTCGATTTCGTTTTGTCAAAGGTGCTAATGCTGGTACATTTTTGCATGAAGTTTTTGAAAGGATAGACTTTACAGATAACAGCAAATGGTCAGTGATTATTGATCAAAGCATTCGTCAGTATCAGTTGCCGATAAGCTATGCCAGCGCCACTTCGCAACAACGCCTACAGCCAGACAATACGATGTCTTTAGAGTTGGGTGCCGATGGTGTTCAGTCAGAGTCAGATGAAGCCCGTCAGTTAGGTGTTGCCCATGATCAATTAATATCATGGGTAGAAGATGTGTTGGCAGCACCGTTATTAGCCTCTGGTCAGGCTTTGCAGGAAATACCGGCTAGGCAGCGTATTGCAGAGCTTGGCTTTAATATGGGGCTGTCAGAAGATTTTACGCCTGAACATATCAATCAAATATTTACACAGTATTTACCCGACGAGCCAGAAAAACACATTGAGCTTTCCCCGCAGTTTTCTAACCATATTTATCGTTATTTACGTGGTGAGATTGATCTTGTATACGAGTGCGCTGGCAAGTTTTATGTAGTTGATTATAAAAGTAACTATTTAGGAAATAGCCTAAGCAATTATAATGGCGACAATCTAAGTGCAGCCATGAATAAAGCAGGCTACTGGTTACAAGCCGCCATTTATCAAGTGGCATTGCATCGTTTTTTACGTTTACGTCTAAAAAACTATGAAGGCAATGAGATGCAATATTTAGGCGCTGTAGAATATGTATTTTTGCGTGGTATTGACTCAACAGGTAGAGAGAACTACGGACGTATTCAGTGGCAAATACCGTTTGAGCTGGTCAACGCATTGGATGAGATGTTCGGTAGCCCCAGTGTCTAGCCGATTAACAGATTAAAACAATGATAAAAATGGATAGATAATGAGTGACATTAAAAGTACAGCTAGCGGTATCAAGCAAGAGAAAACAACCAACGCGGGTCACAAGACTAATGATCAAAATATTATGAGTAATGATATCGGCAGTAGCTGGGCGACGACTGTTAGCCAGTATCTATTGCAGCGACGCGCACAAACGCAAGTGGCTTATCAGAGTCAGTTGGTACTTAATACGTCTGAGCAGGCTAAAGACGCACAAGGCTGGTTGTTTGAGGTATTATTTGAAGTGCTGATACAGCGCTTAGAAGAAGGGCATACCGTATTGGTACTCGATGTATCTAATGATAAAGCAAGCAATAATACACTTAATATAGATACTGGCTTATTTGCTTGGCAGCAACAGTTACTGCAACCTTTATTACAGCCACTATGGTCGGCATTAGTGAGTGCGACGCCGGATATATCGGTTACTGAGCTATTAGAAAACGAATTAATATGGGTTACGGCAATGCGTCAATCAACATTGCCAGTGTATGAGAGGCAGGTATTAGGACAACGCCACAAAGTATGCGCCGAGCTTTATAAAGCTTTGGTAGACATAGCAAAGAGTTCTACTTCAATAGAAAATAGCCTAAGCAAATTTATCCAGCTATTAGAAAAAAACACACTATTTACCAATACTAAAAAAGAGGAAAGTGAAATTGCCAGCCCAATTATTTTTCAAATGGACAAAACCTCAAATAACAACATAACCAAAACTACCTTATGGCTGCATCGTACTTGGCAAGCAGAATACGCATTGGCACAGCATGTTATGCGTATCAAAGACCAAGCTCTTATAGAATTACCAATAACGCTCAACCCGCTATTAAATACCGAACAACAGGATGCTATCCATATGGCAAACCGATCGGCGTTCAGTATCATCACCGGTGGGCCAGGGACCGGTAAGACCTTTACCGTAGCCCAGCTAGTCATGGCACTGCAGCCAGAGAGCGCTGAAGACAATGAAAGCCACGAGTCAAAAGCCAATTTAGCATTGGCAGCTCCAACGGGTAAAGCTGCTCAGCGCATGCAGGAATCATTACAGGACGCTATACAGCAAGCCGGCGTCTCTATACAGCTACCAGAAGCGAAGACCATTCACCGCTTGCTTGGCATCGGGCGGGGTGGTCGCCCTCGCTACAATAAAGACAATCCGCTCAGTGAAGACATTATCATCGTTGATGAAGCTTCTATGCTTGGGGTGGAGTTGGCCAATCATTTAGTGAGTGCTATTAAGCCCAATGCGCGGTTGATACTACTTGGTGATGCCAACCAACTGGCAGCAGTCGATGCAGGGGCGGTACTGGCAGATTTGTGCCGTATACCTGTGCTACAGGACGTACATCAGTGCTTAGTAGCCAGTCGGCGTTTTACAGAAGATTCAGGTATAGGCAAGCTTGCCAAATTGATTAACCAAGCCGATGAAGACCAAATAAGCGCTCGCAATATGTCAGCCGTTTGGCAGCTCCTTCAAGACGACGACACCTTAGATTTTTATCATTTAGAAACATCTACTACGACGGATGAAGATATTAATAATAGTATAACAACTGATAAGATGAAAAATAGCCTAAGCAATTATAAATTCTTAAAAGAAATCTCAAATAAATACTTTCAATACTTTAAAAAAACCCAAAAAATACTAACAAAAATAAAAAAAGCGAAATCTATACCAACAAAGGAATACCTTAATAACTTTGTTGAACTTATAAACATATTAAATCAGTTTCGAGTATTAACGGCTGGACATCATGGACGTTGTGGCGATCATAAAATTAATAGCTACTTAAGTGAGCAGCACAAAACCCAACTAAAATTACCACTATCAAAATCACCTTGGTATCACGGTCGTCCAGTGATGGTTCTACAAAACAATTATGAACTAGGGCTATTTAATGGCGATATTGGTATTTGTTTGCAAACTGAGAAAGGACGTTTGCAAGTATTTTTTGAAAACAAAAAGCAAGGTATTAATATTAATATGCTAAGTGATGAGATGATTGCGACTGCTTATGCGATGACTATCCATAAATCGCAAGGGTCAGAGTTTGATCATGTGGCTATCAGCTTTGACGATAATAATGCGCGCTTGCTGAGTCAAGAGTTAATATATACCGCTGTAACACGTGCTAAAAAGCAGGTTTCTATTTTTAGTACAGCATCTGCATTCACCCGCGCATTATCAACGCCAACGATGCGTCAAACTGGGCTAAGTTTACAGTTTGAAAGACTGATAGATAAGTCTTAAAAAGAAAGATAGAAAAAGGATTAAAATGCATGTTTTTTCTACTGTGCTAGAGTATATAAATGAATTCATATACAAGCCTAATCAGTTGACTGCAGCTTCGGCTGTAGAGGAGAAGCAAAATTCAGAATACGCAGCTGGTAGGTTTGAGTTATCCTGTAAATCAGCGATTAGAACCGTTCGATTTAGAGTTGCCAAACAAACACCTAGCAAAGTAGGGCAGTTTGTTACTTTCTGGGAAAAAGATGATGAAGGTGCTAACCAACCTTTTCAGTATAATGAATCACCAGATTTATTAGTTATAACTACCTTTAAAGATGATAATACACTTGGACAGTTTGTTTTCCCAAAAGATATTCTACTTAAAAACAATATTCTTAAATCTCATTCTACCAAAGGTAAGATGGGGATAAGGGTTTATCCTAGCTGGGACAAACCAACTAGTAAGACCGCCATAAGAACCCAAAATTGGCAACTGGATTACTTCTTTACCGTTGCCGATACACGCGTATTGCCGTCTGCAAAAATACTAGAGTTGTACGAGTAAAAGTATGAACATTTCACCAAAAAAGAAAAAAGCATCCAAACGGATGCTTTTTTTAAATTCAAATCCGTAGATTTAAACTTTGTCTTCTTTGATAGCGTAGATACCAGGCAGATGACGTAAGTAACCATGAAAATCCATACCGCAGCCATAAACATAACGATCTGCGACATTGATACCCACAAAATCCACTGCAAAGTCTGCAACTTTACGGTCGTGTTCTTTGTTAAGTAGTACACAAGACTCAATAGATAATGGCTTTTCTTTACCCAGCTCTTCAACGATGGCTTTTAGAGTAATGCCTTCATCAAAAATATCATCAATCAACAATACGTGTTCACCAGCGATACTGACATCAGGTTTAAACTTCCAATCAAGATCATTAGTACCTTCGTTATCACGATAGCGTGACGCATGGATGTAGTGCATACGATGGTAGAAGGTCAGATGAGTCAGTAATTGACCAGCGGGAATAAGTCCACCGTTCATAACGACCATAACAATTGGATTCAAGCCAGCATAGTGTAAGTTGAGCTGGGCGGCAAGGCGCTCATAAGCAGCGGCGACTTCGATACTGCTGATAAGGCAGTCTGAGTTACGCAGGGTTTTTTCGATTTCTTGGTTACTAATTTGGGTCATGAGTTGCGCCTTCGATAAAAGTGCCGCCTATTTTAGCAAATTTTAGCAAACTTGCCCAACATTACATTTCTAATAAACCCAAAGACTCTTGTTTTATTCTGGTTTTTCTACGATGAAAGGACGGTAATAGTTTGCTAAACGATTCAATGAATTGTCAGGTAAGTCAGGCAGTAGTTTATTCAGCGCCATACCCATCCCTTTATCAATAGCAGCTTTAGCGACTGGGACAGACTTACGTTTAATCATGCCTAACTTGAGAGTATCAGCATAGCGACTGATAAAGTGAGTCAGGGTCTCTTCATTCATTGTTTCAAGCGCTGTTTTGAATATCTTCATATCTACGTGTTCAGGGGTAATAGCAGCAAAGCCTTTATTGATGGTTTGAGCATCTGCTTCAGATAACTTAAAACCCACACGTTTTACACCTTCATTATCAGTAAAAGTTGCTTGATCTCTTAAGAAATGAAAGCTTGGCAGTACTTCCTCATTATTTTCTTTACCCAGTAAGATATTTAACAATGTATCTGTCGCCCGTTCAACCGTAGCCACAACTTTACGCATAGATGCCTGGCGTTCAGGGTTCGGAATAATCTCAACCAACCCAACCAATAAGTTGTCGATAAGGTCACGCGCCGTTTGATGGGTTAACGCATCGCGATAAGGGTAGTAGTCTACTTGTTCATCTGATGTGATGACTTGCTCGGCCTCAATGATTAGCTCTTTTAACTTATCTGAAGGGACGAATCCAAAATAGTATGTCATTAATTTTCCTTAGGTTTAATTGCCACTTAATATATTCAACTCACTCAAAAGTGCTTAGGGCGTATTTTTATTTGCGGCCCATTTAAAAATTTTGTTCAGATTAAGAACACTCGTTGCTATTATTTATGTGCTTGGAGCTTACTTGCCAGCGCCCATGCCATATCTGCACGTAGTAGCTGAGCTTGTTCGGACTTACCGCTACTGAGTGATGACCATTGCGGTTTACCACGCGCTTTTTTTAACTCACTTGGTAGTTTATGTACAGGCCATAACGTCACTAAACTCTCACCTTCAGTGTCCGATTTAGTCTTATCTTTCTCACCATTATAAATCAGCTGGGTAGCATCGGTGGCAGCATGACCACGGTGGCGTAACGCCGTTAGTAAATCGATTGCCCGAGTAGCCAGTAGAGTCAAAGTAGCAGGGTCAATATATAAGCGTTTTACCCCGGTAATTCTATCGGCGATACTGCTGGTATTAGATAGTAACCCGCCTGCAATACCACCAATGGCAGCGCCCAAGCCTAAGGTAGTGCCTAGCGCGGCTGCATCAATACCTAACCCTAATAATGCACCAGCTGCCGCACCAGACGTCGTGCGAATACCGTAACTTTTGAGCAGTTCAGGGTCAAAGGGATCTTGTTGGTACGCTTTTAGCTCAAGCGGTGTTGCTGCTACTGCATTATCATAAAATTTATATAAATTGAATAAGTTGTTTTGCATTGTACGTTCGCTTTGCCTAACAGCCTCTTGCATTTGCTCTAATACAGGCAACGGATCGTCATCTTCATTAATATCACGGACGAAAGCGGCCACATTGAGCAAAAAGTCAGCGATGATAATATGCGCCTCGTCATACAGCTGTTCCCAGTTTTCAGTCCGGCGCACCATTAACTGTTCAAGCAGCTCAGAATGAGTCAACATGGTGGCAAGGTTTTGCCACAGACGCATCTCATCCTCAAACTCGAAAGCAACTGAATCGAAGCGCGTAGAGATGTGCAGATTACGTCTTGCCAGCATGGTCTGCCATTCATCGATATTGGCATCCTGACTGTCCGTGAAGTTAAACACTGGCATAACGGGTATCGCGGCCCAAGATAAGATAGCTAACTCGTCTTTATATTTGCCCAATACTGGTTCACGCGCATCGACGACGTAGATTGCCATATCGCTAGCCAGCAGCTGACGGATAACTTTGGCTTCTTGGCTATAGTCGTAATTCTGCGAGTCATAGCCTGGTGGATTATCTTTACTCGAGCGACTATTATACGAAACATCACTACCGTTGCTTTGAGCGATATCTGCGGCCAAAAACTGTTGTAGGCGTTCAATACCATCCCGGCGACTGGCCGTATTGTCTTCAAGCCAATCCATCAACCCTGATGCATCTTCTAGACCAGGTGTATCATATAACGCCACCAGAACCTCACCAGTTTGGCTATCCGTTAGCTGGGCTTGCTCTACATGGCGTGTGGTTGCGGCCTCATTTTTAACTTCACCAAAATATACATCGCGTAGTAGCGTGCGTAATAGTGAGGTTTTACCGGTATTAGTATGACCAACGACTGCTAATTTAAGCGCTTCGCCACTGGCAATTGTTTTTTTATGAGGGGGTGTATTAATGGGCGCTGCTTGTTTGCTTAAAGACAGTTCCTCGTTATTAACAATGACTTGATCTGATTGGTGGTTTTCTTGATTCTGAGGCATTGGTGGGTTTGTTGCATCAGCAGGATAAGCTTTATCCGCAAAAAGGCTATCAGCATGACTACCGCTCCGAGCATTATTTTGATTGTTATCATCGTTATTCATAATAAAATCTTATCGTTATTATTAATATCCAAGAAATGTCTTAGCTGATTATGACAAATTATCAAAACAATCTGGTTGAGTATCGGTATTAATACCTATAAGGATTGTTAATTACGCATTGTCGCTAAGGCGAACTAAACCGATTTTTCGGGCGGCAAGGGCGGTTTGCCATTGTTGATAACGAACATCCTTTTTCGCTAAGTACTGCTCTTGTGCTTGAGCTGAACCCAATTCATCCGTAACCATATTATTATCAATAACATCCTTAGTAATACGGTTATCACTAAGCAGCTGTACAATAAGTCCGTCTTTTGCGTGACTAGCAATTTGATCGAGTTTACGCAATGTGCCACGGTCAGGCAACGCTTTGCTGTGAATGCCGAGTAACACTTGTACCGGATGACCTTCTAAATAAGTTATCAGCCGTGCCAAATCATCACGGTCATCAAGGATGCCAAAGTCTTCAATCTCGCTATGGTTATTCATCTCGGTATCAAGACCCAACTGCCACCAGTTATTCTGCTCTGATGGATATTCAAGTAACGCTACCAGTTTCTTGCCGACGCTGACAGTCGCTTTGGGTGCGATAGGCGCAGGTGCTTCATTAAAATCATCAGCATCAACCACATGACGCTGCCAAAAATTTAAAATCTTTTGATAATAAGGTAGTTTGATATCCAAACGCATTTTTTTACGACGGAACATCAATGCACAAAACGCCCAAGCAATCGCTCGCGGTACAATGCCGTACATCAGCAAGCTACCTACCAACAAGCCTGCCCATTGCCGCGCGACAGTTAACGGCATCGCATCCGTCACCAAGCGGCTCTGTACGATAGCAGTACTGTCTGGCACCGTAAACCCAACTATGCTTGGCAACCAGCCGAGTACTTGGGTGAGGGTAATTAGCGCCTGATCTGATAATAATGTGGACTCCCAGCTAAAGCTATACTGACGCACAATCAATAAAAAAATAATCGCCAGCAGCATACCAGTCAATGTAGCAAGCCATAACTGGTGGCTAAATCGTCCCAAATACCAGCGCATCCCACTGTGTTGTAATTGACGTTCGTATAAATCGACTGCTGCCTTAGTCACATCATCTTTTCCACGGATTAGATAACTGGGGCTCACAAAACTGGCAAACCAATTTGATGAATGCTTCCCTTGATTAATCAAAGTCATCACCAGCCAGCCTAACAGCATGATCGTATGAAAACCTAATAAGCAGACCAACACATAAAAGAAATTAACGACATTGGTCTGTAAAAGGGTAAACAACCCCAAAAAACCAGATACACACCAGACCACGCTCATGACCGCCATGATGCCTTTAATACGACCATCAATCTTACCGAGTACTCGTGCCAGCGCACCATTACTATCGATGCGTGAGGCACGGCGGTGCAACTTTTGCAGAGGTTTGCCGTCTTCCCCTTGCAGCTTTTCAGTGATGAGAAGTGGGTCAGTAGCAAAAACATGCTGCTGAGTCTCAAGCGTACGTACCAGCTCAGTCAACTGATCTTGGGGTGCTAGCATGATTAGATGTCCATATAAACAATTATAGTGTAAAAATAGGTGTTATTATCGTTACTAATATTGGGTAAATACTTTCCAATGACAAAAAATCCTGACCATATGGTCAATAATCACTGGCAGTTATGATAAATACGCGGTATGCTAAAATCGAACCAGCAATTTACTCTAAATATCTAGCTCAAACACTCATGTACATTCTAATGTCAAACTCAGCTAATACCTAGCGCTATATAACGTAAAGTTATAGCTTAAAACTGATTGAGATTAATTGAAAGGGAGGTTGATACTCCTTTTCGTGGGCTGTGTGTGTGAAATCTTAGATAGATAAAAGTTTTTTTGTAATTCTCATGAATTCCAATCTAGAAGTTGTCAAAGAACAAGTCTAGAATATATTAACAATAGAATATGTAGGATACTATTTAATATGGATATTAAATCTACTTCTCAATCAACACTTGCGCGCCCAGAAGATGAAAACCTGGGTCTTGTAGCAAATATTGCTTATGGCTTTCAACACGTCCTTACTATGTATGGCGGCATTATTGCTGTTCCACTAATTGTTGGTCAGGCCGCCGGTCTAGGACCTTCTGAAATTGGTTTGTTGATTGCCGCTTCTTTATTTATTGGTGGTCTGGCAACCTTATTGCAGACCATGGGTGTACCTTTCTTTGGTTGTCAGCTGCCTTTGGTACAAGGTGTATCTTTTGCAAGTGTTGCAACTATTGTAGCAATCGTAACCTCGGGGGGTGGGCTACCAGCAGTATTTGGTGCGGTAATAGCAGCTGCTGCTCTTGGGTTTTTAATCACGCCCATTTTCTCCCAAATTATTAGATTCTTTCCGCCACTGGTCACTGGTACGGTCATCACAACCATTGGTTTAACCTTGATGCCAGTAGCTGCACGCTGGGCAATGGGCGGTAATAGCAACTTGCCAAGCTTTGGTAGTATGACCAATATCGGCCTTGCCGCGTTTACATTGGCAGTGGTATTGCTATTAAGTAAGCTTGGTAACGCCGCTATCAGCCGTTTATCGATTCTGCTCGCTATGGTTATCGGTACTTTTGCTGCTTGGGCGTTTGGTTTGGTTGATTTCTCTGGCATCTTGACTGGCGATATCTTCGCATTCCCAAGCCCATTCCATTTTGGCGCTCCTAAATTTGAGCTTGCAGCCATCATCTCCATGTTCATCGTCGTATTGGTTATTTTAGTCGAAACCTCAGCAGATATTTTAGCGGTTGGCGATATTATCGATACCGAAGTGGACTCAAAACGTTTAGGCGATGGTCTTCGCGCTGATATGGCTGCCAGTATCGTTGCGCCAATTTTTGGTTCATTTACCCAAAGTGCCTTTGCGCAAAACGTTGGTCTGGTTGCAGTTACGGGTGTTAAAAGCCGTTTTGTAGTGGCTTTTGCCGGTATTATCTTAGTCGTGTTAGGCTTGATGCCAATCATGGGCCGCGTTATTGCTACCGTTCCGACTGCAGTATTAGGCGGCGCGGGTATCGTATTATTCGGTACGGTTGCTGCCAGTGGTATTCGTACCCTTGCACAGGTCAGCTATGAAAACAACATGAATCTAATCATTGTGGCGACCTCTATCGGCTTTGGTATGCTGCCTATCGCTGCACCAGCGTTTTATGACCAATTTCCAGACTGGTTTGCCACTATTTTCCATTCAGGCATCAGCTCTGCTGCTATTATGGCCATTGCTCTAAACTTACTATTCAACCATTTAAAGGTTGGTAACTCAGAGAACCAGTCGGTATTTGTCGCTGGTACCCAAGATCGCTCTGTACGCCCTGCAGTGATCATCGATTTAACTGAAGGTGATTACTTTAGTGAAGGTAAATTGTTTGATATAGACCATAATGAGGTACCTGTTGTGGCTGTTGAAACAGTTGATACTGAGCAACCGCCTCCTCACTAAACTAATTGTTTAGAGTGTTTAGAAAGTCACAACGCTACAAACTCTAGAATAAAATATATTAACGTATAAAAAGCCACCTTCGACGGTGGCTTTTTTATTGTCTTTCATCTTGTGTTTTATTAAAGATATTAAATATTGTTCGACAAATGACACACCGATATCATGGTAAAAACATAAAAACTCAGTCAAGATATAAAAAAGCAATCTGAAATCTATTTTAATAAAAAAGGAGGAGTTTCTTATGAGCCCTAAAAACTATCTAATTATTGGCGGTACAGGCGGCATCGGCAAGGCCATGATCGAGCAATTATTGAGTGGTATTTCTGATGCCAGTAGTGATAAAGATGGTGATAAAGATGGCGATCAAAGTGATAGTGCAAAAAACGGCATTCAGGTCTTTGCCACTTACCATAAAAGCCTTCCTGATTATGAAGCGGAAAACTTACATTGGTTACCCATGAATATCTGTGATGAGCAGAATATCAAACAAGCAGCTGACATCATCAAGCAGCAAACCACTCATATAGACTGGGTGATTAACTGTGTGGGGCTGTTGCATACTGAGCAATCGCAACCAGAAAAAGCACTTAAACAAGTTGAGGCTGATTTTTTCTTACAGAATATGCAAGTGAACGCCTTGGCTAGTCTGCTCATTGCGAAGCATTTAAAGCCACTTTTGGCTAACGCTAAACGAACTAATAACCAGCCAGCAATTTTTGCGACGATATCGGCACGCGTTGGTAGTATCAGCGACAATCAGCTGGGCGGTTGGTATAGCTATCGTATGAGTAAAGCGGCGCTTAATATGGGTATGAAAAACCTCAGCATCGAATGGAGTAGGTCACTTAAAGATGTGTGCGTGGTCGTCATGCAACCTGGAACCGTCAACACACAATTATCAGCACCTTTTCAGGGTAACGTGGCTAACGAAAATTTATTCTCGCCAGCCTTTAGTGCCGACTGCTTATTGGACGTGTTAAGCAAAATGACCGCAGAACAATCAGGCAGTTTTGTGGATTGGGCAGGGGAGTCAATACCTTGGTAGGGTTTTTAGAAGCCGTTACTGTTAATAGAATAGATAAGAAAAGGGCGTGTCGTTAAATTAATGACACGCCCTTTTATTGGATAATCAGATAGTGGTTAAAATACCTAGTTCACCACAAACAAATCCATAAATTCATTGACCGGTGTTTGCTCTAAGCGCGCTTGGTCGCTACAAAGGGCAAAAATATCCGCGCAACGACTGTCTATAAACCGTGTTGCCAGACTCGCTCGAAACTTGGCTTCTAACACAGGGATGCCTTCTTCACGGCGGCGTTTATGACCGATAGGATATTCGACAGCCACCTTATCGGTACTACTACCATCCTTAAAGAATACCTGAATGGCATTGGCAATCGAGCGCTTACTTGGATCGTGGTAATCTTTTGAATAACTTTCGTCTTCCTCTACCACCATCTTTCGGCGTAAGCCATCAATCATAATATGATGCTGAGCGTGGTAATCGTCTTCATAATTCTCCGCCATCAAATCACCCGTGAGTAAAGGCACCGCAACCATATACTGTAAACAATGATCGCGATCAGCAGGATTGGCCAGAGCCCCTTCCTTGGAGATGATCCGAATGGCTGAATCATGGGTGGTCAAAACAATTTTTTCAATCTCATCAATTCTGTCATCAATTCGTGGATGTAGAATAACCGCAGCCTCGCATGCAGTCTGCGCATGAAACTCAGCAGGGAAACTTAATTTAAATAAGATATTTTCCATCACATAACTACCAAATTCGCGCTGGAAGGTAAATTTGCGTTCATCCTCGGGCTTGAGAGCTAGGTCTTTATTGGTGTGGCTAAATAGCACGTCATAAAACCCCCACTGCGAGGCGGTTAAAGCCCCAGGGATACCCATTTCCCCGCGCCGAGTAATATCGACTAAGCGTACCGCACGACTGGTCGCATCTCCTGCGGCCCATGACTTACGGCTACCAGCATTGGGTGCATGACGGTAGGTACGTAGTGCTTGTCCGTCGACAATCGCTTGTGAGAGGGCCGCCATAATACGCTCACGGGGCAGCTTGTATAGTTTTGCAACGACAGCGGTTGAGGCCAGTTTCACCAAAAACACGTGATCCAGCCCGACACGGTTGAATGAATTGTCTAATGCCAGCACCCCTTGAATCTCGTGCGCCATAATCATGGCTTCTAACACCTCCTTCATGGTAAGCGCAGCATCGCCTTGGCTGATATTTTGCTGACTGATATAGTCTGCGACCGCTAGGATACCACCCAAGTTGTCTGAGGGATGACCCCATTCAGCCGCAAGCCAGGTATCATTATAATCAAGCCAGCGTACCATACAGCCGATATCAAAGGCGGCTTTGATAGGATCTAGTCGGTAGGAGGTGCCCGGAACACGCGCACCATTAGGGGTGATTTGATCGGCGCAATCAGGACCTAAATGCTTGGTACATTCAGGAAAACGTAGCGCGAGTAGTCCACAGCCGAGGGTATCCATCAGGCAGTAACGCGCCGTACTCCAAGCTTCCTCACTATCTGGGGAGTCATTATCTATAGAGTAACTGAGCACATAATCGGCGATTTTTTGAATCTCAACGTCGTACTCTGGACGGACATTGCTCTCTACCGTCGCATTTTGGTCATTTGAACCATCTAATATGGTTGACATGGTTGTCTCCTCTTCCTTGGGTTTGCTGCTTCATTGACCAACTATCTCGGTCATCATTTAAAAGTAGCATACTCAATATGGAACAACCAAATTGAATTATGTTAAGAATTAAAACCTTGCACGCCGCTTAAATCATTAAATACAGCAAACCTAACACAAATAAAGCCGCCATTATAAATAGCAAAAAACTTAATATTTTGGTCGTTGTAGAGGCGGTATTTGCACTTTCTTTCTTAACCTTGGTTTTTTTAATCACGTATAAAACCATCTTTACATGCTCAATGCCATCTTCGAGATAATAATCCCCTTCGGGTATAAACCCCAAGGATTCATAAAAGCTGAGCAAGTAGGTTTGTGCAGAGATGATAATCGGTCGCTTTTTGCCGTACTTTTTACGGCAGTGGGCAATGGCTTGCGTCATCATCTGCCGTGCTAGGCCGTCGCCTCTGTGCTCTGATAGTACCAGCACGCGACCAATGGCAGGCATAGAAGTATGATTGGACTTGATGGCAGGGTCAGCGACCGATAGATTGGATTTTAATTGATTAAATTCAGGTGGAATGATGCGGCAATAGCCCACCAACGCTTCGTTCTGATGGGCGATAAGATGCAAGCAATCAAAGTCTAGCTCATCCATATCTTGATATGGGCAGTTTTGCTCAACCACAAATACTTGCGAGCGCGCTTTTAAAATATGATACAGATCAACTGTGGTCAGCTCATCAAAAGTTTTTATAGAGAAATTACAGGTCATAATTCAGTAGCTTCTAACAATTTAAAGGACAATCAAGGTAATAGTGTGAGCATTATAACGATTTCGCTCTGTATTAACTATTTAAGGTTTGACTGATTTTATCCAAATTTAAGCTATCAGACATGGCACTAAATATCTCAAAGTATTTACCGCGCTGCTCATATAAATCCTCGTGAGTACCTGTCTCGACCACACGCCCATTTTCTATCACCACCAAATCATCAGCATCGATGATCTGGGCAATGTTATGCGAGACCATAATCACCGTACGGTCTTTTTTAATCAAATCTAGGCTCTTTTTCACCTGTTGACTGGCAATGGCATCAAGGCTGGCGGTTGGTTCATCCAAAAACACAATCGGTGGGTCTTTTAAGAACATTCGTGCCAGCGCAATACGTTGCTGTTGACCACCCGATAGTGATTTAGCGGTACTTTCATAGCCTTCTGATAACGCCACGACTTGCTCATGAATCGAGGCTTTTTTGGCAGCAATGATAATATCTTCATCGCTCGCATTCATATCCCCATAACGGATGTTTTCACTGATGGTACCTGAAAAGATATGATTGCTTTGTAGCACTAAGCCGATATTCTGACGCAGCTCATGAGTATCATAGTCGGCCAGATTGTGCCCATCTAGGCATATCATGCCAGCATCTGGCTCGTAAAACCTCACCAATAGATTGATAATCGTACTCTTGCCAGCACCACTTAGACCCACCAGCGCGGTAATACGATTGGGTTTAATAGTGAAGCTGACATCCTTTAGCGCTTGGGTGCCATTCGGATAGGTAAAATCGACATTTTTGAGCTCAATATGACCTTTTAAGTGTTTACTACTCAAACCTGATATTTTTTCAACTTGTTCGTCAGCCTCTAAAATCTCAAAAAAACCTTCAGCGTAAGTCAGGGCATTGTTAATTTGGTCATAAATACGATGCAATTGACGGATAGGCGCAGCGACGTTTTGAAACAGCATGACATGAAATAAGATCATCCCAATGGTCATCTGACCGTTTAGCACAAAGTAGGCGGTCAGTAAGATAATCGCTACCACACCGATTTGTTCAATAAAGGTTTTTACCGCATCATAAATAAAACCAATGCTACGAATACGCAGCTGATTATCAGTCATGTCTTTTTGAATGGTTAAGTGCTTTTTCGCCTCGATAGGCTCACGGACAAAAGATTTAACCACGCTGATTGAATTAATCAGCGAGATAACCAGCCCGCTTTTGGCTTCTCGAAAGCCGCGCATCTGCCGCCGAAAACCTTGCAAACGCCGCGCTTGTTTTTGGCTAATAAAAAAGTAAATCGGTATGATAACCAGACCAACCAAGCCTATCCAAAAATTGGTCGAAAACATAATAATCAGTGAGACGATGGCACTGGCAAATAGCGGCAGCATATCGATAAAGAAGTTTTGCACCAAGCTGGTAAGGCTACTCACACCATAATCGATACGGGTTTGCAATTTACCACTATCGTTTTCGCTACTGGTGTAAAACGCCATGCGATAGGTCAAGATACGTTCGATGATTTTTTGTGATAAATCACGCGATAGATTGATACGAATCTTTTCACCGAAAAATCGCTGCCCAAATGAGATAAATATCGATAGTATCTCTTTAGTCAATAAAACAGCGCTGATGATACCGAGCATGCGTATACCAGCTTCCCACGGGTCGGCAAGGGTAGCGATTTCGGTCAAGGTATCGACGGTATAGCGCAGCACAAAGGCGTTGACCTGCGCGGTAAACGAACCCAGCACCGTCAATATCAAGGTAGCAACGATTAATAGCCGATAGGGCTTAGCAAATACCGCAAGCTTTTTGAGAATATCCCATAACAATGCCCTGCGCTCTTTTTTTGCGACCGGCGGTTTCTTATCGAGTGGGGGTTTTCTGAGATTAGAAGTGGTTGGCATGTATTAAACCCAACAGTTTGAGTATTTAATTGGTGAAACTTATTATGCCCTAATTAAGGTAAAATTTATTATTGATAATGTTTATATATACACTATTTATTTTTTGGGGCAGTCATTTGAAAATTCTTCCATACGTCTTAATCAGCCTTTTAGGTGGTGCGATTGTTCCGCTGCAACTGGCTATTGTCAATGCTTTTCGAGAAAGTACACAAGCCTCTCAAATACAATCCACCTTTTATTTATACTTAGGAGGTGCAATAGCTTCTTTAGTACTGTCGTATGTGATGAGTGGTGGTATCAAACCGCCAATGATTGAAAATGCGACGTGGTGGATGTGGTTACCAGGATTTCTGGGCAGCTTTTATATCTTATTCATATTTATTGCTGCGCCAAAGATAGGCGCAGGCAATACCCTGCTTTGGGTATTTCTTGGGCAAATGTATTTTGCCCTGATTCTAAGCCAAACTGGCTTGTTTGGCTTAGAGGTTAAAACGATAGATATTTATAAAATCGCTGGTTTAGCCTTAGTTACCATAGGCGGGATGTTATTGATATATGGTGAGACTAAAGTTAACGGTTAAAAAGCATCCGCTGGCACAAACACCTCACCAACCATAATACGACGCGCTGAACGACTCATGGAGACTTTTTTAGCTTGCCAGCGACCATCGACTTGTTCTGTTTTTCCACCTACCAAAAGCGTTCCAGAGGGATGGCCAAAACGTACTTCACCTAACTCACCGCCACCTGCTGCCTCATTGACCAGTGTACCTTGCGTCGTCGCTGCTGCGGCTATCGCGACCGCTGCTGTACCCATCATGGCATGATGCAATTGACCCATACTCATCGCCCGTACGACTAAATCAATCTCATTGACATCAACGGCTTTGCCACTAGAGGCGCTATAGCTTTGCGCAGGGCCAACCCAAGCAATTTTAGGAATATGCTGACTGCTTTGCGCCTCACTGACATCTTTAAACAAGCCCATCGCCACGCCGCCTTTGGCGCGGATATTTTCAAGTTTGGCAAGTAGCTCGCTATCACTATTGATATCACCTTGTAGTTCTGTGCCGGTAAAACCCAAGTCTTCTGCTTTCATAAAGATCGTTGGGATACCCGCACTGATAAAGGTCGCTTTTACGCTATCAGTAGCTAGACCACAGCCTGATACATCGAAATCATCGACTAGATTGTTGGTGGGAAACATAGCGCTAGAGGCATCAACGGGATCAATAAACTCGATTTTGACCTCAGCAGCAGGGAAGGTCACACCATCTAACTCAAAGTCGCCTGTTTCTTGTACTTGTACCTTGCCTTGCGCGTCGGTATAGACAGGCACATGGGCGATAATGGTTTTACCGATATTCTGTTGCCAAATACGCACTTCGCAAATGCCACTGTTCGTACCCGCACTGATGCTACGAGCAACTTTATCAGCGGCAACCAGACCCATATTAATCGCACAAGCACCAACCGCTGCGGTTAAATTACCACAGTTACCCGCCCAATCAATCATCGGCTTTGCAATATTGACCTGCCCAAACAGATAGTTGACATCGTGGTCTGCTTGTTTCGCTTCAGATAAGATAACCGTCTTAGAGGTGCTAGAGCTGCCATTGCCTAAACCGTCAATTTGTTTACCATAAGGGTCAGGGCTACCAATAACCCGCAATAGAAAATTATCACGCGACTCGCCAGCGACTTGGCAACGCTCCGGTAAGTCGGACAGTTTAAAAAAGGTGCCTTTTGAAGTACCGCCGCGCATATAGGTAGCGGAGACTGAGATTTGCGGGGCGAATTTTGGTTGGTTTGAGGTTGTTTGAGTCATTATTGGCAATCCTTGAGATAGAGTCTATGAAAAGTAATATCGATACACCACATACTGCTGGTATAGTTTTTCCTTGCTTGCTGTGCCTACGCAGACAGAGGCTGCAAAAAAACCATACAAGCAGTACCGTAGCGTTTTTAAAATGTTTTAACTACAGTTAGTATATGTTTGTACTTTTATTGGTAATATAAATAGATATGTATAGTAGCTAACAATAGAGAACATGATGGAAATAGATAAAAAGCTGAACGAAAGCTCAGCTAAAATTAAGCAGATTATGCAAGACAATCCTGATTTATCTTATGAGTTTGTGCGTCAATTACTAGTCGCTCAAGCAGAGGTGGACGCTGGTAAGGTTGAGCCTTTTGAGCTTAGTTAGATTAGGATTTAATTTAGAAACTAAGCCTAATAATGATATCGACACGAAATAACCGTCAAATAATCATCTTCAACTTTATATACTAGCCGATGAGTATCATCAATTCGTCGAGACCACAATCCTGATAAGTTCTCTTTTAAGGGTTCAGGCTTACCTATACCTTCAAACGGATTACGCATACATTCTGTAAGAAGTTTATTAATACGTTTTATAGTTTTTCTATCTTGGGTTTGCCAATATATATAATCTTTCCAAGTTTCATCTGTCCAAGCCAATTGCTCACTCATAACTTTCTACTTACAATTGTAGCCCTTAATATTAGGCGTCTTCAGCGTTTTTATTAAAATTTTCGTCTGTAGGTTCAATTAGACCGCGAACTACCGTTTTACCAGCCTGATATTGAGCCATAGATTTTGCTAAATGAGCAGCATTAGCAGGCGACTTTAATAAGTAAACGGTCTCCATCAGGCTATTATAGTAATCAAGTGACATGACTACGGCATCATCAGCATCACGACGAGTAACGATAGTTGCATTTGCATCATCATTTACTGTGTCTAAAACCGATTTGAGATGCTTTCTAGCTTCTGAAAAACTAATTACTCTCATGACATACTCCGATACTTGTACAATTAATAGTACATGTTATGCTATTTATTAAAGTATATCAATAAGTATAAAAAAGCCGACACCATATAAACCTACAGCATCGGCTCACTTATTAATCAATAATCATGATGCTTAAGCAATATCTAGCGTGCCATCGATGAACTCTTTGGCAAAGCGCTGGAGCATACCACCCGCGTTATACATTTTGACCTCATCAGCGGTATCTAAGCGGCAGATAATCGGGGTTTCAGTCTTGCTGCCGTCAGCACGGTTAATCACTAATGTCATCAGCCCACCAGCAGAGACTTCGCCAGTGACATCAAAGGTTTCTGAACCATCAATATTTAGCGTATGGCGAGTCGTACCTTCTTCGAACTGTAGCGGTAGGGCGCCCATGCCGACTAGGTTTTGACGGTGGATACGTTCAAAATCTTCAGCGACGACAACTTCCACGCCCGCTAAACGCACACCCTTGGCAGCCCAGTCACGGCTTGAGCCTTGGCCATAGCCGTCACCAGCGATGATGATAAGCGGCTGCTCGCGGTTCATATAGGTTTCAATCGCTTCCCACATGCGCATGACCTGACCTTGTGGTTCAACCCTAGCTAATGAGCCTTGGATAACTTCACCTTTTTCGTCACGTACCATCTCATTTAATAACTTAGGATTGGCAAAAGTCGCGCGTTGTGCAGTTAAGTGATCACCGCGATGGGTCGCATACGAATTATAATCTTCAGCAGGCAGCCCCATGGTATCTAGATACTCGCCAGCAGCCGAATCACCCAAAATAGCATTGGAAGGTGACATATGGTCGGTGGTAATGTTATCGCCCAATACTGCTAACGGGCGCATGCCTTTTAGCTTATTCATTGCGGCCATTTTGCCTTCCCAATACGGCGGACGACGGATATAAGTGGTCATTTCTCGCCAGTTGTATAATGGGCTCAGAGCCTTTCCAGCGTCCTTTTTGGCTTCATCAAACATCGGAATATAGACAGCATTGAATTGCTCAGGCTTCACCGCTTTGGCAACGATAGCATCGACTTCATCATCATCGAACCAGATATCTTTTAAATAAACATCATTGCCGTCTTTATCTTGGCCTAATACATCTTTTTCGATATCGAAACGGATATTACCAGCGATCGCATAAGCGATAACCAATGGTGGTGACGCTAAGAACGCTTGCTTGGCATATGGATGGATACGACCATCAAAGTTACGGTTACCTGATAGTACCGCGGTGGTGAATAAATCATTATCAACGATTTCTTTTTCGATATCAGGATCGAGCGCGCCACTCATACCATTACAGGTGGTACAAGCAAAGCCGACCACGTCAAAGCCAATTTCCTGTAGCTCAGGCATCAGTCCGGCTTCTTCTAGATACATTTTGACCGTTTTAGAACCAGGTGCTAAAGAGGATTTGACCCAAGGTTTGCGTAATAAGCCTTTCTCATTAGCGTTACGAGCAACCAAGCCAGCAGCAACCATATTGCGTGGGTTCGAGGTGTTGGTACAGCTGGTAATCGCGGCGATAATAACCGCGCCATCTGGCATCAAGCCATCTTTTGGTTCGGGCATTTTCTCATCAGCGCCGTGGGCAATACCTTCTTTGACCAAGTCCGTGGTTGAGACACGGGCATGCGGTCGAGAAGGGCCGGCAAGGTTACGTACCACTGCCGATAAATCAAACTCAAGTACGCGCGCATACTCGGCGTTTTCCATGCCATCAGCCCATAGGCCAGTTTGTTTGGCGTATTGCTCGACCAGCTTAATTTGAGCCTCAGAACGACCAGTGAGGCGTAGATAGTCGATGGTTTGCTCATCGATATAGAACATCGCTGCCGTCGCACCATATTCAGGCGTCATATTAGAGATAGAGGCACGGTCGCCAACGGTTAAATTTCGTGCGCCGTCACCGAAGAATTCAATATAAGTAGAAACCACGCCTTCATCACGTAAAAACTCGGTCATAGCGAGTACCAAATCGGTACCAGTAACGCCTTTTTGCAGTTTACCCGTTAGCTTAACGCCAACGAAATCTGGCAAACGCATGTACGATGGATTGCCTAGCATGACGCTTTCGGCTTCCAGACCGCCAACACCGATAGATATCACGCCTAGGGCGTCAACCATTGGCGTATGGCTATCTGTACCAACTAACGTGTCAGCAAAAGCCACTTCATGACCGTCTTTACCTTTTACTACCTGTACCACGGGCGACATTTTTTCTAGGTTGATTTGATGCATAATGCCGTTACCTGGCGGTACGACGTTGACGTTATCAAAGGCATATTCGCACCAGTTGATAAAGTGAAAGCGGTCATCGTTACGGCGTTCTTCGATAGCACGGTTTTTCTCAAAAGCGTTTTCTTCAAAGCCTGCGTGTTCCACTGCCAATGAATGGTCAACGATGAGCTGAGTTGGGACGATAGGGTTAACCTTAGAAGGATCACCGCCTTGTTCAGCGATGGCATCACGCAGTCCTGCTAAGTCAACAAAGGCAGTCTGGCCTAAGATGTCATGACAAACAACGCGGGCAGGATACCAAGGGAAATCTAAGTCTTGCCTACCTTGTATATGTTGGGTCAATGCCGCGGTTAAATCCTCTGGTGGGCAACGGCGAACCAAGTTTTCACATAGAACTTTTGAGCTAAACGGTAGCTTGTCATACGCGCCCGCTTCGATGCTTTCTACCGCTTCACGGGTATCGAAGTAATAAAGCTCGGTATCAGGTAAGGGTTTTTTAAACTTGTCATTCATCGGTTGTACTAGGGCGTTGTCCATAAGTCACCTTTGGCAGTTGGCTGGTTGGAATGGTTTTTGTATGACAGTATTACTTTAATATGCGGTTATCATTGATGTTATTTATAACTACCGACAATACCGTCGCATAAAATAAGTTTCTTGGCAGGATCTAAATGAGCACCAATTTTTTCATCATCAAGCTGCTCATATTTAAAATGCGGCTTTAAACCTTGCATTGATGTTTTTAGATATAAGGCATCGTAGAACATGTCTGAGTTGGGCACGACATAAATATCAAGGTGCGATATAGGCTTGTTTCTATAAGTCGCATTATTGAATTTCACGGTGTAAGTGACGCTATCACTACTATAGTCATCGCCTTTTTCCATGGTGATGGATGAAATGGCGTTTTTGTAAGGCGCTGGAATGACATAGTTTTCTTTTAAAGAAAATACTGTACCGTCATAAACACCATTGGTTGTCGATTCTTCGTGGGTAATAAAGCTATTTTTGAAAGTGTTATAAGTATTGGCAGCCTTCGTTGATTTGTCGCTATCTATATAACCGCATGCCTCTTCATAAACACTAAATAATGGAGTTAAATCTGTAGCCGCACTGGCGTAGGTTGAACCCAAAGATATTGATAGGAGTCCGGTACCAATTAGTGCAAACGATAGATTTTTTGTATTAAACATAACAGCCCTTGATTGACAGTCATTTAATGAGTAGTTGTAGGGTGCGCCATGCGTACCCTACAAGTTTATTTATTCGAGCGAAGAGGAAAGCGCTACAAATTAACGCGCACTCATCTCTGGTACTGAACGCAATTCTTCACCGATATATTCGGCACTTGGTCGAATAATACGGTTATTACCACGTTGCTCAAAGACGTGTGACGCCCAGCCTGTCAGACGTGAACACACAAAGATTGGTGTGAATAACTTGGTTGGAATGCCCATGAAGTGATACGCTGAAGCATGGAAGAAATCTGCGTTACAGAACAGTTTCTTTTCACGCCACATAACTTCTTCACAGCGTACTGATACTGGGTATAACACTTCATCACCAACATCGTTGGCCAGTTTTTCAGCCCAACCTTTGATGACCACGTTACGTGGGTCTGAGTCGCTGTAGATAGCATGACCAAAGCCCATAATTTTGTCTTTACGTGCCAGCATCGCCATCATCTCTTTTTCAGCTTCATCGGGTGAGCTAAAGCCTTCAATCATATCCATCGCTGCTTCATTAGCACCGCCATGTAAAGGACCGCGCAAGGTGCCAATCGCGCCAGTAATACACGAATGGATGTCAGACAGGGTAGAGGCACACACGCGCGCGGTAAAGGTTGACGCATTAAACTCGTGCTCAGCGTACAAGATAAGTGACACGTTCATGACTTTAGTATGTAGCTCGTTTGGCTTCTCGCCTTTAAGCAGATGCAAGAAATGACCGCCGATAGTCTCATCATCAGTTTCAGTTTCGATACGCTCATTGTCATGAGTAAAGCGATACCAGTAGTTAATAATTGATGGGAATACCGCTAGCATACGATCCGCTTTGTCATTCTCTTGCTCAAAGTCGGTTTCCGTTTCAAGGTTACCGAGCATTGAGTTGCCCGTACGCAGCACATCCATCGGGTGTGAGTCAGCAGGGATACGCTCAAGTACATCTTTTAGTGCTTGTGGTAGACCACGTAATTTTTTGAGCTTGGCTTGATAGGCATCAAGTTCGCTTTGGGTTGGCAAGTTGCCATAAAGTAGTAAGTAAGCCACTTCTTCAAAGATACATTTGTCCGCAAGCTCTGAGACATCATAACCGCGGTAAGTCAGACCTGAGCCTGATTTACCAACGGTTGATAGAGCGGTCTTGCCAGCGACTTGACCGCGTAGTCCTGCACCTGAAAGTTCTTTTTTTGCTGCCATGATTAAATTCCTTTTGTTGGTAGCTTTAGTAGTAAAGTTTATTAGATAGCCAATTTTAATAAATCGTTTCTTAAATCACTGTATTGCTTGCTTAAGTCTACTTATTATCAGCAAACAGTTTATCTAACGTTTGCTCGAATTCGTGGTAGTTTAAGAAGTCGTATAGCTCCATACGGGTTTGCATGGTATCGACAACTTTGTCCTGCGTGCCGTCATCGAGTAGATGTTGATAGACGTTTAATGCCGCTTTATTCATCGCACGGAATGCTGATAGCGGGTATAGCACCATATCGACACCCACACCGTGTAATTGCTCTGTGGTATAAAGGTCAGTTTGACCAAACTCTGTCATGTTGGCGAGTACCGGTATATTCAGCACATCGGTAAATTTACGGTACATCTCAATATCAGTCAATGCTTCGGCAAAAATCATATCGGCGCCAGCTTCTTGAAAGGCAACTGCGCGCTCAACCGCTGCGTCAAGACCTTCGACAGACAGCGCGTCAGTACGAGCCATAACCACAAAGTCTTTATCGGTTTTGGCATCAAGTGCTGCTTTTAGGCGGTCGACCATTTCTGAGATACTAACGATTTCTTTATTGGGACGGTGGCCACAGCGTTTTTGTGCGACTTGGTCCTCGATATGTACTGCTGCCACACCTGCTTTTTCCATTTTCTTGACGGTCTGAGCGATGTTAAACGCGCCACCAAAACCCGTATCGATATCCACCAATAGCGGCGTATCAACGGCATCAGTAATACGGCGCGCATCTTCTAGGACGTTATCAAGGCTAGTCATACCCAAGTCAGGCAGACCAAATGAGGCATTCGCCACGCCAGCACCAGAGAGATATAGCGCTTGGTGACCAACTTGGGTTGCCATCATAGCGGTGTAAGCGTTAATCGCGCCAGCAATCTGTAGCGGCTGGTTGTTATCGTTTTTTTGTTTCATTGCACTGCGAAAGCGAGCGCCTGCTGATGAGGTCATGTCATAATCCTTACGTGGAGGGTAATCTTATCGATGTTATGGATATTATATTTGATTGAATCGTTGTGATTGATTATACCCAATTATCCATGCTTGCAAAGCGGTCTTTCAATACTTTTAGTTAGGTGAATTTAATTAAAAGTTAATTTTTAATAAACATATTCGATATATGAATAGTACTATCCATTATCTAGAGGTTTACTGAGATTAGTATTCATATCGCTTAAACCAACCACCAATCACTCGCTAGATATTTACATTTATTTACAATTACTACCATCAAATGATTAAACCATTGCACAAAAAAGCCCTCATAGCTTCGCTAAAAGGGCTTTTTTGCATCAAGTAGATTTGTATAAAGCTGAATGTATACCTAAGCTAGCTAACCAAAGAGACCCGCAAGATTGGCTAAGAACAACAGTGCAAAACCAGCTAAGAATATCAAACCAGCGATAGACAATGCATTCATACCTACTGACAGTTTTTTATGGTTTTTGACCAAGGTATAGTTGAGCCAACCAAAGATGGGTGCCGAAACGAACGCCGATATCATGGCGAATTTTAGCATCGAGCCCAATTGTCCGGTAAAGAAAGTGATAATCACCAAACCACCACCGATGGCATAAGTGGTCCAAAAGGCGATTTGCTTTTTATTGATCTCATCGTCACCTTTAAGTAAGCGCCAGCACTCAGCATTGGCACGGCCATAACCATCGGCACAAGTAATGGTGGTGCCAAACATACACATAAAGGCGACGAAGGCGACCAGTAGTCGTGACCATTCACCGATGGTACTGGTATACATATTAATCAGCTGATTGATATAAGCGGCGCCTGCAATCTCAATCTCTTGTCCTGAGCCATACTGGACAAACACGCCTAACGATAAGAAGAACAACGCCAAGACACCAGAGACCGAGTAACCCACATTGAAATCAAGCAATCCCTGACGGTGCGTGGTGTGTTCGGCTTTGACTTTAGCGGATGTCCACATCGAGGTAATCGCCGCAAACTCAAGCGGTGCTGGCATCCAGCCCATCAATGCTACGATAAAACCTAAGGTCGCCAAATTCCAAGGCGAGGCGGCGACAAAATCGGTTGCCATAACCGTCGGCTTACCAGCGGCAATAATCACTGCTGCTACTGTTGCAGTGGTAAGGGCAATCATAATCCACTTAGTCACGCCATCAAGCAGCTTATAATGACCAGCAATCAGGAAGAACCACGAGACCGCAACGATAATCAAAGCCAATGTCATGGTGGACAAACCGAGGGAAGCAGGCAACATAAAGCCTAGGATAACTGCCGCAATCAAAGATACCGCGCCCGTACTAATGACCGCCGATAAGACGGATAGGATGAAATAAATCCATAGATAGGCTTTCGAGCGTTTGGCATAGCCTGCGATTAAGCTCTCGCCAGTGTCGTAGACGTAATCGGTACCAAATCGAAAGAACGGGTATTTAAAGATATTGGCTAAAATAATCATAATCGCCAGCTGCCAGCCATATAGTGCGCCCGCCTGTGTCGATGAAATCAGATGTGAGCCACCGATAGCAGCTGTCGCCATTAAGATACCGGGACCAAAAATTCGCCAGCTAAAGCCTTCTTGCTGCGGAGCGACGGTATCGTCGGTGGCGCTTGGGTTGTTGAGTGGTTGTGTGGACATGAATACCTCGAAATGGTTAAAACGGCAAATCATCACTTACCTGTGTCAGTCTGCCAATGATCGTTAGAAAATCGCTTTATACAATATATATAACGCCTATTTTATAACGTTAAATACAAAACGATTCATCTTGTATCGACTTTAGCACACCGATGCTATTCAGGAGAATGATTATTCTAATTATTATTACTATTTGTTTGCATAGCCATTCTTGATAGTTAGCATAATTAATTATTAATATCAAGAGTTAGTACTGAGTATTTTTTGGCGGTTCTTTATACCATAATCCGCAGCCGATAGCTGATAATTTATAGCTTTGAGGCAAATTTTTGCTTTCGATAGGTGATACCGCGCTGTTCATACACCTGATAAGTAGCAGTGAGTAAGTCAGGGATTTTAGGGTGGACAAAGTCTTTGAGGGTATGTAAATAAATAGGGGAGGTCACGTTTTCGTGTACCAAGCGTTGATAGCTGATTTGTTCTGTACGCACCGTTTGTAGGCTGGCAGGTACAAGCGTAACCCCTTCACCAGCAGCGACTAGTCCCAATGCTACTTGTAAGTCACTCACCGTGGTAGTCATCAGTGGCGCGATACCGTATTGTGCAAATAAATGCAGCAAAGGCTCGGTGACAGGCTCGTTAAGCGTACTAAACGATAGAGGCTGGCCTGTTGAGTTGGTTCTTTTTGTATGGGCAGGCAGTTTATTGGTCGATGTTGGTTTCGGTATGGACGTGGTTATTGCTGGCGTGGCTATCGGCAAATGCGTTTGATGGTATAAAATCAGGCGGTTATTTGCCAAATCTATCAAGCGTTGCTCGCGTACATGGGCTAATGGGTGTGCTTTAGGCAGCGCGACCACATAACGCTCATGGCGCAATAGTATTTGCTGAATCCAAGGGTCTTGGTGGGCAAAACGCCCAAAACCAACATCAATATCACCAGATTTTAGCGCATCTATTTGCTGGTAGGAGCTGATATCCTTTAGGTTGACCTCAATATCAGGGTTGGATTGTTTTAAACTAGCGATGACTTCTGGCAATAGCCCGTACAGGACAGACGGTACAAAACCAATGTTTAATGCGCTGCTGGGCGCAGACAATCGCTGGGTCATACTGGTGACGGTATCAATCTCTGTCAGTATAGCGCTGATTTTATCGTAAAAGAATGCCCCAGCTTCGGTGAGATGTAATGGTCTATTGTAGCGATTGATTAATTCTACGCCCATATCGGTCTCGAGCTGTTTGAGCAAGCGACTCAGACTCGGCTGTGACAATCCCGTTTTGGTAGCAGCGGCGCTGAAACTACGCAAATCTGCGATAGCAATAAAAGCCTTGAGCTGTTTTAAATCCATATTTTATGCTCACTTATATATAATGTCATCGATGCTTATGGTTGTTTTTTCAAAGAGCATTTTTGGCTATTTTATACCAATAATAGGGGTAACCATAAAATTGTGCTTGAAGCAAATGAAGCGACCCACTATATTGTTTGTTAACGATAGTGTTACACTTTAGCAAACAACAAAACCTTTATCCTTAATTCTAGCAGTCATCTTCTTTTTCGTGGTACAAACTGGTTTGGTATTACTTCATGAGTGATAAAAAAAATAGCCATAATTCAGATTTAGAGGCAAATTTAGCCAAAATTGCTAATACTAAGCCACGAAAGCGCATGCGTAAAGATAACATCTATGAGCGTTTTATCACACGTGTTGAAAATGTCGACGGTGTTGATGACGATGATGAGTCAAAAGACACCACAGCAAATGAATTAAAACCAGTAAAAGATGCCAATAAACTGTCCTCATATGAGCCATTAAGCGCAGCAGAGCTAGCGTTATTTGCTACTCAAGTACAAGAGGGTGAAACCCTAGAGGTCTATAACGACAAAGGTATCAACTTAGATTTTTCTGACGAAGATGAAGATTTAACGACAAAGCACGTCACAATAACCAACCCCGACGAGTCTTTGGATTGTGGTTCAGAAGAAATTGAAAATAAAGAGCCTGAAAACCATGAATTCATAAACGAAGAAGTCATAAACGAAAAAATATCAAATAAGAAGTCGATAAAATCCAAAGACAAGCAAGCGAGTAGCAAAAAACCGCTCGTCATTGGTATGGTTTTTGGCTCATTACTGATCGCTGCCATCGTCATGATGCTTGTTTTTACCGGTGTGCTGTCGACTTCAACGAAGACTGATATAGCGAATGGTGCAGAAATACCAGTAATAGCAGAGAATAATTCCGATGCCAGTAGAGAGGCTGAAGTGGTAGAAACCATTGAGCAAGATACTCAGCCTGCTGCTGACGCTACTGCAGCTCAATATCAAGGTGAGGTTATTGGTTCAGAGGCACAACCAGCACCGCAACCATCCAATGATAAACCAGCTGACGCATCCATCACTTATGAGGACTTTAGACAAGAGTCGCAAAGTACGCTATATCGTGAAACTGATGATTAATCTGGCTTTATTATAGTAAGGGAGTAAGCGGCTGTTGTCCTATGACAAGCTGACTTTTACTGTCTAAAACCAGTTTTCTTACCGCTTATCAGTCAATCATAGCGCTCATACCAAAAACCATTGCATAACACCAGAGTGCTCGTATCATGACATAGAGGATGCAGTTATATACTGCTGATGACATGGATTGATTGGGTATTGTTCTATGAAACACTCAGACAGTATTGAGACTACAGTGACGCAATCAGCAAAATTCGCAAAGGGCAGATCAGCGAATAATATAGAGTTTGTTGGCGTGCTAGGCATCCTTTGTACTTTATTCTTGGCAAGCGTCTTTATATTCGATGGTGTTTTTTCAACCTTTTCGACGAGCGATCAAATAGTGCTGGCGAGTCACCCAGTATCTTCTGTTAATAATGTTGCATCTACCAATCAAAGCAATATTGCGCTAGTAGCCGACGCTACACTCTCGCAAGAAAAAAATGGTGACCCAGCAGTAAACTCTGTGAAGAGTGGTTCTACCATGAGCGAAAATGACTTTAGGCAAGAGGCGCAGAACATAATACGTCGCGATCCAGAAAGTCTAGACATGCAAGCAGCAAACTTAAATACCCACTTAAATACCCAAGCTATGGCAATGAACCGAACCATCAGCAATGAGGACTTTAGAGTAGAAGCTAAGCAGGTGTTATATCGTGATGAAAATCAATAGAGCTTTTGAATTAGAATCCCAAGTAATTATTTATAAGTAATCATTCATAAGCAACCACCTACAGTTCAGCACTTACGTATAAGCCTACTAAATCTTAAGAAGATTCATCTATTTTGCGATATTTGCGTCAAAAAAATCAAGCCAAAGCCGACGACCTTCATCATTAAAGCGCCGCACCGTATTGAAATATTGTTGCCGTGCCGCCTCATTTACTAGGGGCTCGGGCAATAATGGATCGAAGATCACACTGCGGATACCTGCATCTCCAAGCGTAAACACTTCTCGTAAAGCCGCGTCATGGCTCAAATTATCCATATGTTTTAACCAATTGTTCAGTTGATAAGACATGTCTTCATAATATCTCTCTAATTGCATGTCAGACCAAAGTCCTAAGGCTTTTTTTTGGCGAATAGAATCAAAATCGCAAGCCTTAAATACGATGGCTTCTGCTCCTAACCCTAGATTCAATAGACGTTTACGAACGCTATCTATACCGCCCTGTAGATTATTCGGGCGTATATAGAGTCCTTTGTCTAGCTCGCGAAACCCTAATAACGATAAAGCCCGGTCACGTGCGCGTAGTATTGTGCGGTTACTGCGAGGTAGACCACCCGTGGCCACGGCTATCCATGAGCCGTCTGATTTTATGGTCTTTCTATCGGAGGTATGCCATGAGGCGACATCATCGCCTAATTTTTGTGCTTCTGGCCCCAATTGATAAGTAGCAGGCCCGATTGCCTCAGCGAGCTCTGCTTGGGTTAAACGCGCCATGGTTACGCGAATACTGTTCTCTGTCATGCCAAACACTGAGCCTGCCAAAATAGCTTCAGTAGCGGTAAGAGTACTGTTGTCCGCTACCGTTAATAAACGGAGGAGGAGAAGTCGGGGACTGGGTTTATTCATATTACACACCTTGACGAAATAATTTTTATTATGTAATACTAGCTATTGTAAAATAGTAGAGGTTAGTCAAAATCGAGGAAGATAACAATTATGTCAATGATAAATCAATTTAATACTCATGAAGTAAATAATCAACCCTTTGCCTTAGCTAACTACAACGCTTGGGAAACAGATGCTGCCCTTATCGAAGCTGTAACGAGAGAAGGAGCAGGGTGGGCAGAGGAACACCTGAGTGAATTCGGTGCTCGTACAGGCGGTGATATGATTGCTAGCGGGTTTTTAGCCAATGAAAACCCGCCTAAGTTACGAGATTTTGATAGTTATGGACGGCGTATAGATGAGGTGGATTTTCATCCAGCCTATCATGAGCTGATGACTGCTGGCATGAAATATGGCATGAGTAATTTTGCGTGGCGTAATGAAAGTCATAAAAACCCTCATGTAGCTCGAGCCGCTGTGATGTATCTTGGTTCGCAAGCTGATGCAGGGTTTGGTTGTCCGATGTCTATGAGCTACGCAGCGATTCCTGCCCTAAGGCATTCACCAGAGCTAGCAGAAAAATGGCTGCCTAAACTCTTATCGCAGGACTATGATCCGCGTAGTCTACCCATGGAAGAAAAGCTGGGTTGTACTATGGGTATGGGCATGACTGAAAAGCAAGGCGGATCCGACCTACGCCGCAATACAACGCGAGCACTGCTGCAAGAGGACGGAACCTATGAGCTTATTGGTCACAAGTGGTTTTTTTCAGCCCCGATGTGTGACGCCCATTTAGTATTGGCACAGACTGAAAATGGCCTCAGTTGTTTCTTAGTGCCACGTTTTCGTCCTGATGGTACGAAAAATGCCGTTCGTATTCAACGTCTAAAAGACAAGCTGGGTGACTGGTCGAACGCCTCTTCGGAAGTCGAATTTCAAGCCGCGTTTGGTGAGTTGGTGGGCTTAGAAGGTCGTGGTATTCCGACAATTATTGAGATGGTAGCACTGACTCGGCTGGACTGTATGACTGGCTCCTCAGCACAAATGCGCCAAGCGATTGTGCAAGCTATTCACCACACCAGCCAGCGTGAGGCCTTTGGTAAATTATTAATCGACCAACCCATTATGCGTAATGTGCTTGCTGACTTAGCGTTAGAGTCGGAGGCGGCATTGGCGCTTACGATGCGTATCGCACGCGCAGTCGGCATGATAGAAAAAGATCCCCATGAAGCCGCCCTTGCTCGTATCGCGACTGCGATTGGTAAGTACTGGATATGCAAGCGTGCGCCAGTTCTTATCAATGAAGCGCAGGAGTGCTTAGGAGGAAATGGTTACGTTGAAGAGAATATTATGCCGCGTCTCTATCGACAGGCGCCGTTAAACTCAATCTGGGAGGGTAGTGGTAATGTGCAATGTCTTGATGTGCTTCGAGCTTTAAAAAAGGAGCCAGAAACTCGTGACGCTCTATTTGCGGAACTGCAGAAAGCCGCTGGCAAGAACCCTCATTACGATAACGAGCTGAGTCTTTTATCCGAACGTTTCGATGACATTGAAACCTTAGAGTTTCGCAGTCGCTACGTGATTGAACGCTTAGCATTAATGCTCCAGGCTTCAATCTTACTATTAAGTGATAATACGGAAATTGCAAAAGCATTCTGTCTTTCACGGCTCGCAAGCGAACACGGGCTAGCCTTTGGAACACTGAGCCCTGATGCTCCAGTTGAGCTATTGATTAAACGCGCTGCAGGAGCTACAAAAGCGCTATTATGAACAGATTTTGCTATTTGATAAGAAGAGTTATCCGCTTGAGCTTTATAATTGCTCTTTGGAGCAACTCCGGAGCTTATCTATATAGTTTGCCCAATCTTGCATCATTTGCACCCTAGTATCTATTTCATCTAATCGATTATAGGCACCGCCATGCGTGTCCTTTACTCTATGGCCTAATTGCAGCTCAGTCACGATATCTGAATAACGCAGTTCAGGTTGCTCCATCAGTAAGGTTTTAGCGGATGCTCGAAAGCCATGAGCGCATTGAATATCCTTATATCCCAGCCTATGAAATATTTGTACTAGCGTGGCTTTACTAATATAAGTATTACTTGAGGCACGCATCGATGCAAATACGTATTCTTTATGACCGGTAATTGATTGCATTTCTAGTAAGCGCGTAATAACCTGAGAAGCCAATGGTGCAACCAAGTGCGATACCATATCTTCACGACCTTCGCCTTTAGTAGGAGAAAACTCCCATAGCTTGTTATCCCAATCTATATCTTGCCAGCGCATAGAACGCAAATCGATACTACGCACAAAGACATACGGTAGTAAATTCATTGCCTCTAAAGTAATCACACTTGCTCCTTTAAACGACTCCATATCTCGTAATAATACTGCAAACTGCTCAGGCTTGGTAATGGCTGGCAGGTGATTACCTGAATTGGCAGGTGCAAGCTCACCGCGCGTATCAACAGCCACATTTCTATCACATAGTCCTCTTGCGACAGCAAATGAGAATACTTTTTCAGTATAAAGCCTTGTGCTTGCACCAACGAAGGCCGCTTGATTTTCATTATTTTGAATGGCCTCACAGACATTTAATATAATCTCACTAGTAATATCATTCATTCTTAAGTCGCCAATTTCACGACACATATATCCTAAGCATAAATCCCAATATTCTAGCGTCGATTCACTAAACGAGAGTTTATTAGACTTGGCTGTGCGACGACTGGCCATTTTATTGTCTCTCCAAGCTCGAACTATCTCGGCAAACGTTGCATTTTTTAAGTGAGCATATTTATTTACTTTTTCTTGTTGGCTTGTCGCCTTAGGATCAACACCCTTAGCAACCATTGCCAGTATAGAGTCAGCTTTATACTTAACTTCATTCAGACCAATCTCATCCACTCGGCCAAGCATCATTCTAGGGCGTTTACCTTCAATATGCGGATGAGGATAACGGAGGTAGTATTCCTTTTTACCATTGGGGTAAATGCGTACGCTTAAACCCGCAATGCCAGAAATACTGACAGAGTAATCTTTATCTCGACATTCAAGAACATTGATATCGTTTATATTATTGACAGCCATTATCTATATCCGTGGACGTTGTAGGTACGATAAATTAAGCATATTTATCTATTAATTTAATACTCAAGTTACAAGTATACTTCTCGCAGTCGTCATAGCTTATGAAGAGTACTTTTTGCGAATATTGAAATATAATTGGACACCATATTGGACACTGATTATTATATTATAATCATAAAACCCTTTAAATAAATAGGCTTAAGGTATAATCATCCCCAAGGCTACCTTGGGGATAAATATACCATAATAAACTAATAAAGCGTAGGCGATGCAATTATTGCCTTAAAATACTCTAAATGTTGTTTTTATCTATGATTACAGTACATAGTTAGCTATAAAAAATTGTTTGTACGCCTTATTTATCAATGTGTTCATAGGTTTTTCTATAGAAAATATGCTCGCGTACGTGCACATAATAATGAAATAGGGGTCATAGTACTGTTCTGTGCAAATTTGAGAGGGCTATTTTAAGTAGTCTATAAATGTATGTATCAGCTTAATAGACTAGCTCTGTGTAAGTAGTGATATAATGCCGCGATAATCGATATTTCATGAAAGGTTCACATTATGGCTCGTACCGCTAGCGCATTACACATTTTAGTAAAAGACAAAGAACTGGCTGACGACATTATTGTCAAGCTTAAAAAAGGCGCCCAGTTTGATGTGCTGGCTAAAAAACACTCAACCTGCCCATCAGCTAAAAAAGGCGGTAGCTTAGGGGAGTTTCAAAAAGGCGACCATGGTACCGGCATTTGATAAAGTCTGCTTCAATGGCGAGCTCTTCACCCCGCATTTAGTAAAAACTAAGTTTGGCTGGCATGTGGTTAAAGTGCTTTATAGAATGTAAGAGCTAAAGTCGGAGCTGCATAATCCTTATATGCTGACTTGTTATCTTCTCTTAAAATCAAGTCAATAAAAAGCAGATGCCATAATCAGTATCTGCTTTTTATTTATTATGATAAGAGCTAAAAAAGCTGAATGAGGGGGCAAGTAAGGTAGTCAGTTGTATTTATACTAGATTATTAATAGTTTCTTAGATTAACACATGAAGTGCAATACCAAATGTGAGGTGAAAAAAAGACCTAGATGCGCTAGCATCAAAGTTTTTATCCACCGACCAAAGTGAGATTGCAACCATGAACTATACACATCTAAGCCTAGGTGAACGATACCAGATTTATGCCCTTAAAGGGGCAAAACATAGTATTAAATTTATAGCGAGGGCGTTAAACAGAAGTCCCAGCACCATATCAAGAGAGCTTAGGCGTAATAAAGGCCTGCGCGGTTACCGAGCAAAGAATGCTAATAACAAGGCTTGTGACAGACGGTCAAACAATGCGCCCAGCATCATCGCTGACGTATGGGATTGGGTCACAGATAAGCTAAAAGACAGCTGGAGTCCTGAACAAATAGCCGGCGTTCATGGTGGTATTAGTCACATGAGCATCTATCGCTATATCTGGAGGGACAAGAGACAAGGCGGCA
>NZ_RRYW01000168.1 GCF_014861365.1 Psychrobacter sp. FME6 | reverse complement strand
TAATACGCTTAGTTTACCAAGTTTACTTGTACGGTTTTGTCAGCATAGCTCAATGCCCTAAACACAATCGGCTCAATACATAACAATATAAGGCTTTAATATAGCCTTATTTTTTTGTTTAATAGTAAGAGCTATGGTCAGTCTTAAATATAAAAGGTACCAATAGCATGCTAATACAGATGTACTAGTTTGACTGTTCACCGACTCTATATAAAATAATAATAACCTTGCCCAACTATTCTGTTAAATCATAAGGACAGTCTCATGACCCAAATCACGGCGATGCTCGTAATGTTTGTTCTATATGGGGTGCTACCAGCAGCTGGGTTATATCTGGGTTATCGTGGTATCAAAAAAGTCACCGCACCCAAAATGCTTGAATATAAAGCAATGCCGCAGTTGGGTTATATCCCTGAAAAAAGCTTACCAACAGAAGTGAGAACAGCACTCGATCAGATTAATCAAAAAGGTGAGAAGCTGCGAGTCATTTATGGTGATACCAATAACGATGGCAAGATAGATGACAAAGATACTGTCAACGAAACCTATATTATGATTCAAAACTTGATGGACAAGCACGTGCCACAAGCAGTCACTGATTACCGCCGTTTGCATGACTTAGATGTGGGGAATGGGGCGCTTGCTGATAATACGAAAATTAAGCACTCTGATGTGACTGGTAAAGAAGCACTGCTAGAGGTATTGGGGACGATTAATACCCAGTTTGATGATTTACTAAATGCCTCGTATCATCAGGATGGGCAAAAGCTACTTGCGACCAATCGTTATTTGCAGCAGCGTTTTGATAACCCAAGCAGTAACTCTGAACTACAGCAACTAAATAGTAGTGCGGCTGAGGTTAAAGTCATTAAAAACCCAGCGGGTGATGACGCTAATACTGAGAATGTTAAGTTATAAATAACGGACTACCAATAACAAACCGTCAATCGTATGCTGCAATGTTTGAACAATAAAACGATAAAAGTGAGCCGATATGAGTATCTTAATAGGCGTTGGTGTCGTGTCGACAGTGACGGTCTTGTATCTAGGAAGAAAAGGCTGGTACGCCTTTCATCAGGCGGTGGGTATTACACCTGGCGTCCTCGTTTATCAGGACGCTAAAGCACCGTTATCGTTATCGCATATACAATGGCAGCAGCTGACATTGAATAAAAAACACCTTAAAGACCTGTCAGATAACCAGCTGCATCAACTGCAACGTATCGATGAAAAAGTGAATAGCTATCAAGCCTATCAAAAAGTATTGCCAGACCAGAGTAAGACGCCCGCAGTCACTGAACAACAATTTGTATTGCATAAAATGCTGCATACTCGGTTGCCTGAAATGCTCGCCAGTTATTACCATTTAACCAACATTAATATAAATGCCAACCATGTGAATGAGGCAAAGAATGGAGAAAAATCTGAGGCCAATGAGTTATTACAAAAGGTACTTAACAATATCGAGCAACGTTTGGATAAACTGTTAGCGCAAATGGAGGCGCAGCAGCTGCAAGAATTACGAGTAATGGACAGTTATATTGAGAGCCACGATAGCTAGGGCGTGTTCCCATAAAAAAGCGGCTAGATTTCTGGTGATGGGTTTCGTAGGGTGCGCCACGCGCACCGCTGATTATAGTAAAACTATAGTCAGTGAAACGTAAAATCGATACATCATGTACTGCCGGTACCGTTTTTTCTTGCTTGCTGTGCCTACGCAGACAGAGGCTACAAAAAAACTATACCAGCAGTATCGTAGCGTTTTTAAAGTATTTTAACTAGGGGCTGTATTAGTGTGCTGTATTTTTTAAGTTGAAGCGACGATACTTAGCTTTCTGATTAATTCCAAAACAAAAAAATGGCCATTGATAGTTTATCAACGGCCATTTTTTTATGCTTAAACTTATTAACGCTTATCGTTGCGGTCACGACTATTACGCGTACCACGGCTGGCAGGGCTAGCGCTACTCTTAGGTTTAGCGCTGCTACTACGGTTACTATCATTATTACGACTATCGCTACGGTTATTATCGTTACGGCTGTCACTGCGACGTGCTTTTAGCGGCTTGTTTTTAATACGTTCTTGTTTCTCTTTGGCAGCGCCGTGTAGACCCGTACCGTGACGTGGACGCAAGCTCACTAAATCCGTTAGGGTGTTAATGTCTTTTTTATCCAGCTCTAAGAAACGACCTGTGCGTAGCTCTTTTGGCAGCGCAATCGACCCATAGCGCGTGCGTAATAGACGGCTAACTTTAAGGCCTTGCGACTCGAATAAACGACGTACTTCGCGGTTACGGCCCTCTTTTAGTTTGACGTGATACCACTTATTGACACCTTCGCCGCCACCTTCTTTGATGTCTTCAAACTGTGCCATACCGTCTTCTAGCATGACACCAGCAGTCAACGTACGCGCGATATCAGAGGTGACTTCGCCAAGTACACGTACCGCATATTCACGCGTGACTTCGCTAGACGGATGCATCAAGCGATGCGCCATCTCACCATCGTTGGTGAATAGTAATAGCCCCGTAGAGTTGATATCCAAGCGACCAACCATTACCCAGCGGTCATGAGTCAGTTTTGGTAGACGCTCAAAAACGGTTGGACGACCTTCTGGGTCCTTAGCAGAGCAAACTTCGCCTTCAGGCTTATAGTAAGCCAAGACGCGGCGGCGTTTCTCATTTTCGGCAGTGTATTTGATCTGGCGGCCATCAACGCGAATCTCGTCGCCTTGTTCGACGCGATCACCGATGGTAGCTGGGCCGTTATTGACAGATACGCGACCTGCCTTAATCACTTCTTCCATCTGACGACGTGAGCCAAGACCCATACGAGCGAGGGCTTTTTGGAGTTTTTCATCTTTCATAACGATATCCTTGAATCGGGTTGGTTTTTTACATTTCTCAATGTAGAAATTTGAACGGGCTATTATACGCTATTTAGATTGGTTATATATACATATCATAACGTATCTGTTTTAGAACCGACTATATAGCATTACTATTTTAGGTGGTGTTCTAAAAAGTATGCTGGCATCAGACGTAGCCATAATTGATGTAAAAG
>NZ_RRYW01000167.1 GCF_014861365.1 Psychrobacter sp. FME6 | reverse complement strand
CAGTCTTTACAAAGGCTTATCCAGACTTACCTACGTCTAGGTTATACGCTGAAACTCAAGCTTTAGAGATAGGCTTAGACGTTCAACAAGACCAACCCGACTATACCCTCCCCCTTGTATTAGAAAAAACAGGCATCGATACCAGCAAGTTTGTTTCTATTGACCCTTACAAAATTACTTACGATGAGTTTATTAAGCGCCAAAAGGCAGGCGAAGACATGACGCCTTATTATGAGAATCAAACCAAACCCAACAAACCCGAAATCACCAGTCAAGTAAAAGGGCGTTGCCCTGCCAATCAGCCCTGCCCTAAATCAGGCTACTGGTTCACGCAAGCAAAATCTGACAGTCGTGCTTACTTTAAAAAAGGCGACATCATGCCAGACTATCCTAATAATCAATGGGGTGAGGTGATTTGGCAGTTCGATGGTGAGCAAGGGTGATAAGATATTAACGAAAGCATAACAATAGCCCAAATGACTGGACCCCAGCACGTATGACTCAGTGGCAAATAAGCGACTGGACACATATTTGCGAGCGGCTCTCGCGTCAAGGACTGACGGCTTACTTACGCCATGAGCAAACGGACGAGCACAGTCCACCAAAGCTCATTATTACATCGCATAGTCCAAGCGATAGCGATGGTATCAGCTTAAATATTGGCGCACTGCGTTACCAGCAGGTATTGCATGACCGTGTCCATGCGCCCGTATTGGCATTAAGTGAGCAGGTCATCACCCAGCCAAACTCAGTAACGATGCAGCGCTTTAATAGCGCCAGCGTCGCACAGCCAACCCAGTCCGCTGACGTTGCGATGAGCAGTAATGCTGATGAAGAAAGCCATGCCAATAACCACACACTCACATTAGACACGCCCGCTGCTTTTGCGCCAGTAACTGATACTGAAACCATAGATGAAGCGGCTATCGTAGCAGACAGTCATCAAAGTCAGTATAGCGTCTATCATGCCCTTGCCCATGCTACTGACCTAAACGTTGCTGATACCTTTATTCTTGCTGATCACGGTGCACTCAATCAGCACTACCGCACTACCCATATCGTGCATCTAGCACGCAATAGTCTGGCACATGTGACAGGGCTAACCCAAAGCTCACGCCATCAACAGCGTCATGCGTCAAAATTAGAATCTGGCATTCATTTAACGCAGCTGCGCCTCATTACCGCTGATATCTCATGGGTTGGTCCTCTATATAGCAGACACGCCCTACCACCGATGACAGGGATTACGGATAGCCAAAGCGACACAGACAGTCGTAACCATATGACTCCGACCAAAAACTACTTACTGGATAGTCCAGCCCAGCCTATCAGTCGATTAGAAGCACAAGCGGGTGCTAACTATGGCACCCACTTCACCCATAGAGCAGATGATCAAACCCTGATGCAGTCTATCGGTGACGGCGAGCATCTGATCAATACGGGCAGTCTATTGTCATCGACTCGCCCCAGCCTATTTACTACTGACAACGAACAAGCGATTGAGAGTGGTTATCGCAACACGGATAACGGCCTATCAGAATGGATTACTGATCACCGTACAGAACAAGCTTACTCTCAGCTAAAAGTAGACAGTGCTGGGATATCCGCCAGCCTAAAAATGGGCATTATCAATCCATCAGACACCGCCAAACGTCAAGGAATCAATGCGGCTACTAACGCCCAAGTTAATATCAAATCAGGCGAAGCCCTCGTCCTCTCCACTCAGCCACAAACCCACGCACAATCTGGACAACATAACTACCAGCACCATACCCCGACTCTGACCCAAACTGCTCTTGGTGGTCAGCATCTAGCTGAGCGACTTACGCAACTGGCAACAGGGTTAGGGCGTAATGTAAATGGTCACAGCCAAATCAAAGCTCAATTAAAGAGCATCGCAGAAGAACAGCAAACCAAGACTCATCAAACCACACCATTCACGCTTATCGATAGCGCAGCAGATATAAGTTATGTCAGTACCGATACGCTGATTCATAGAACTATGGGTGAGATGATTAGCACTACTCAGCAAGATATAAATATTAGCAGTGGCGATAGTCATAATCAGATTAGTAGTGAGTCGTTGAACATCATAGCTGATGGTCAATTTAGCATGACTAATGCTAAGGACAACATCACCCTCTCCGCCCATACAGGAAAACTGGAAGCCACAGCTAAGCAAGATGTGAATATCGCCTCTTCGACTAAAGAAGTTGAAGTGGTAGCGACGAATAAGATTATATTGACGGCTGGTGGAGCTAGTATCACTCTCGATGGCGCAAATATTACGATATCGGCTAAGCAGTTTACGGAGAAAGGTGGTAAGCATTCTAAGACTGGGGGTGGAGTTGATGGGCTGGGATTGGCGGGGCTGCCTTTCGATAAGCTGCTAAAAAAAGAGTTCTTTGATGAGCAAATTCAGTTTGTTGATCCTATGGGTAATGCGTTACCCGATATACAATACCTATTAACTGGGAAAAATATCAATATAAAGGCAGAGTCAGATAGAGATGGTAAAACGCCTCGAGTAGACTCAGGCGATCAAGAAGATACGTTTAAGGTGGATCTAACTTGGCCTAAATTTATAAATAATGAAATAAAAGAGAGTTCTGATGAGTAATAAAACTACCACACAACTAAACAGCTGTACACCAAAAACGTGTTCATGTACGGATTTATGGTCAATCTCACAGAAATTTTGCTTACAACGTTTATCAAGTCCAACTGACAATAATACTTATAGCTATATTAAGAATAAGAAAGTGAGAGCAAGACGTATTGCAGGTACTTATGCTAGATTATATTTAGAGATTGAGCGAGATGGGAATAGAAAAATTGGTGACTCATCAAAGCAAGGTAGATTCTACTGGATGGCACTCGGTGCATTTGCGAGCAAAACTGTAGCTTGTACATTAGAAGATCCTATTGTTGGGTTAGCTAGTCTTCCTAAAGACCTAATAGTAACGGCTTCAGACTGGTTTGGACAAGGTAATTTCTGGTTATTTCAAGATATTGCTGGATGGCATCATTATTACAGTAGCTATAGTCAGATGACCACAAAAATGTTATAAAATAAATCAATTAAACGATTACCAG
>NZ_RRYW01000166.1 GCF_014861365.1 Psychrobacter sp. FME6 | reverse complement strand
CGTATCAGCAGGCATTTAATCTAAAGGGCAGTTACACAGAATGTGGGATGGTCTCGTTGAGACTGACAAAGGTCAAACGCTCAATTTAATCATTGAGACCAAAGACACTTCGTCGTCTGATAACCTTAGAGCAGAGGAAAATCGCAAGATCAAGCATGCTGAGCGTTTATTTAATCAGATGGAGTCAGATGGGCTTAGTGTGAGCTTTAGCACCCAGTTCCAAGATGATCTGGTGAAGGATATTATTAAGAAGGCGTTAGAACACAATAGCTAAGTAAACTATCCGTTTGGTTTTATTCATTACATACGTGAATGTAGATTCTGAAAAATTAAAAAGTAGATTTTTTATGTTCTATTTAAAGAGCCTTCAACATTAAACATAATGATTTAAGTGACAAACATGGAATATCAAGCATTTAGTACTTACAGATTAAACAAGGTTATTCGTAAAAGTGACTTTCAAAATATATCTATGGCAGATCAAGATATATATCGTGAAAAATTGCTTCATGATGCAATTGATAGCATCAAGAAAGAATTTTCAGATGTTGTTAATCCTTTATCATGTTTCAAGCTACATGGAAATCAAGTATATAAAATAGATAGGCATCATCATCGTCTAATAGAAAGAAATCTAACATCAAATCTTAATAGCATTAGCGGTAAAAAAGCGCCTAATCGGGCGAGTATCATAGAAAATTTGAAGTTATTATTAATGGAGGATGTTCCATATAGGATTTATAGGTGGGATATCATAAAGTTTTTTGAGTCTTTTGATAATAAAGAAGTAGAAAAATTTATAAACCAAATTCCTAATTTAAGTCCTCAAAGCAAAAGTTTACTTTGTTCTATCTTAAAAAAACACAAGGCTTTAGGTGGTACTGGGTCTCCTCGAGGCTTATCTTTAAGCTCCGTTCTTACGGAATTAATAATGTGTGATTTTGATAGTAAAGTCTCTGCTCACCCTGATACATTTTTTTATGCAAGATACGTAGATGACATCATAATTATTACCTCAGCTAATGAAAATAGCCAAATATTTAGGGTTTTGGCTAAAAAAAACCTACCTAAAGGCTTACAATTTAACGAATTGAAGTCTCAAGAATCTCCGATAATCGGTAAAAGCCCTATAACTAGAAAGCAAACTGATGAGTTTAGATATAGTTTTGAATACCTAGGATATAAAATTAGTATTAAAAAAAGAACTAATAAAGATAAACACAGGATTATTGATATTGATATAGCTGACAAGAAAGTTAAGAAATATAAAAAACGTTTGTCACGGGCATTCTATGATTTTGCAAAAAATGGTAACACAGAGTTGCTTATTGACAGGCTAAGGTTTTTAACTAAAAATTTCAAGATCTATAATCAACATTTAGACAGAACTAAGCTTTCTGGTATTTACTATAACTATCCTGCTATACAAGGTAATATGTCAAATTTAAAGAATTTGGACGGCTTTATTAAGGCTTTAGTACTTGGACAAAAAGGAAGACTAGGTACTTTACTGAGTACTAAATTAAATTCAAGGTTAAGGAGTAGAATACTAGCTAATAGCTTTGTTAAAGGCCATAAAGATGTAGCTTTTGTCACTTTTCGTCCCGAGAGAGTTGGTCAAATAAAACGTTGTTGGGATCATTAGGAATAACAAGATGTCATCTACAAGATTTATAGAAAAGAGTGATTATACGAGAGTGCTTTTAACAGAAACACTACCTTATGAGACTCCAATAATATTCTCAAACGATGGGCTATATGAACGAATAAAACATATTGATAACTTTCCAGAATTTGAGAAAAAACTAATTAAATTGATAGTTTACGGTGAAAAACCTACAGGCAATAAGAAAAATAGGCCAATAAAGCCGACTAAACCCTACCTTTATAAAATATGTAAAGACAGTGTTAGTTTTAGAAGATTAGCTTTATTACATCCTACCTCACAGTATCAAGCAAAATTATTTTATGAAAAATACGCAAGTCTAATCCTTTATTATTGTTCGATTAGTCCAGCGTCTATCAGATCTCCAAAAGGTATCGCAAGCACTTTTTATACAAAAGGACTGTGGGAAAACCTATATCAATATAAGGAGGATCAAGTCTCTTCAGTTGAAAAAGATTCTCTTGTAAAACACATGCCATCATTTTTTTCATATAACGGGTATGACCGTCTATATAAGTTCTTCAATTCTTCTGAGTATTTTAGATTAGAGAAAAGATTTAGAGTGCAAATGAGTCTAGATGTCTCTAAGTGTTTTGATAGTATTTATACTCACTCAATCGCATGGGCAACTAAAGATAAAAATTTTACTAAGGATAACTTAAATAAAAATGCATTTGGTGATGCTTTTGATACACTCATTCGGCATGGTAATGACAATGAAACTAATGGTATACCTATAGGCCCCGAAGTAAGTAGAGTTTTTTCTGAAATTATTTTCCAGAAAATTGATTTATTGGCTATAGAAAAACTTAAATCAGAAGACATTGACTTAAAATTTGATATTAATTACGTGTTTAAACGATATGTGGATGACGTTTATATCTTTGCAGATAATCAAGAAATAGCTGAAAAAGTCTATGCGATCTATTCAGATAGTTTAATCAGTTTTAATCTACATACAAATGTAAGTAAATATTCAATTATTACCCGACCCTTCGCAAGTAGCAAATCTAGATTAATACATGAAATTAGCAATTTATCGAACAACTTTTTTGATAAGTTCTTAGAAGTTGATAGATTAAGAAAATTAAAACCAAAGAAAATCTATAGGTCTTCGCGACTTGCGAAATCATTTATTGAGTCTATTAAGGTTTTATGTGTTCATAATAATGTTGGATACGATGAAATCTCATCATTTGTTATATCATCTTTAACAAATCGCATTAAGCGGTTAATCGATACAAACGAAGTTTTATATGAAGAAAAAATTGATTATTACCATGTACTGAGAACTATTCTTGAAGTAGCCTTTTTTCTGTACGAAGTAGCACCTTCTGTAGGCGCATCTTATAAACTGAGTACAATGATTATATTTATAATAAGGTTTTGTAGACACTATAGTGTGTACGAAGAAGAAATTGCCCTCAAGATTTTCGGACTTACTAGGGGCTGTATAGAATTCAAATCAGCGGCAGCCAGATAAAGACACAAGCGAGAA
>NZ_RRYW01000165.1 GCF_014861365.1 Psychrobacter sp. FME6 | reverse complement strand
GACAGCCATGATAAGTTAAGGCATGGTCACCAATGAATTGACGTTTGCAGTCCTTACACTGATAGTTCTGCTTGCCATAGCTTTTTATACCGTTTTTCTTTAAACTGGGACTGTGACAGTCGGGGCAGCTGATATCTATTTGTGTCTTCATAACCTCAAATATATCATCTTGCTTTGGCTGTCACCCTCCTTTATTTCTTCAGCATACTTTCTGACACACCACCGAACGATTTAATATACAAAGGGTGCGAGCAAGAGATTTATGGCATTTGTCTCATCGATTGATTCGTAAAATTCTGTCACATAATCTATGCTTTGTACTCAACAAAAAACTTGGTAACCCGCCACTTCAGTTTGAATTGCTTATTTCAAGTTGAGAGTGGGGTGAGTTATATAATATTGTACCTGTCTGCTCAACAAAGGATTTTTTACAGTCACGACACAAGTAGCGTTGGTTGTTGCATTTAGTGCCGTTTTTGACAAAATGAGTAGAGTTGCAGTGAGGGCAGCAAGATACCTCTTTAGGCTGAATGACTTTTTCAATATTACTTAGTCTTGAAATATCACCTAAAAACCTCTCTTTTTCTTGCTCAGAGAGGTTGTTAAAAAGCTGTTTGAGAATGTCAATATTATTTGTTGTGGTTGACATAGTTAAACCCTTATAAATCATAGCTTGTAGGGTTGTTTTACCATTTAATAATGTGTTATATCAACACATTATTAAAACAGAGCCTAAAACAATACTGAACCGCCCCGAGATTAAAGAACGCGCCGTTCGTATGCTGATTGAAGCAGTAGGCGACTATCCTTCATTCAAGCCATTGCCCCTAAGATCGGCTGCACGCCTGAAACCTTGCGATCCTGGCATAAGAAGCACCTAAACCAAATCATTCCTGCAAATGTCCAAGCTCAAAGCCAAAAGCAAAGCATTAAAGAGCTTGAACGTGATAATAAAAAGCTTAAGCAAACCAATGAGATCATCCCCAAGGCTGCGGTTGTTTCGCCCAAGCGGAGCTCGACCGCAAACCGAAGTGATGATTCAATTTATTGATGACAATACGTTCCTTTATGGGATCGAACTGATCTGTAGAGTCTTACCGATTGCCCCATCAACCTATCATCGTGAAAAATATTTAGCTAATCATTCTGAAAAGTATTCACTACGCAGTCAGCATGACGGCTTTTACATCGGTGAAGTCAAGACGCATCTGGCAGGACAGTAAATGCTGCTATGGCACTCATAAGGTTTGGAAGCAGATAAAAGCGGATGGCATTCATACGACAATGTTTTAGCTGAGACGGTCAATGGACTGTATAAGTCTGAGGTGATTGAATATCTAAAAGAACAATGGCATGGCGCGAATGATATTGAATTGGCAACCCTTGAATAGGTAGAGTGGTTTAACAAAACACGACTGCATAGCACGATTGGATATGTGTCACTCTTTGAGTTTGAAAGGCGGTATTATGATAATCTTAATCTGTCAGGCATTGCTGCCTGACTTAAATAAACAGTCTCCGATATAGTCGAGGCGGTTCAATATATTTCTTTTTAATAGCTTAAATGTGGTGAAAATACTAAATACCCTTATAGCTTAAATATAATTCATAGGCACTCCATACAAAGTGAATGTCTTATAAAGTCGATAATAATATATGACTATTACAAGCTAAGAACTGGTGACATTCATTGATTTATGTCCATACAAAATCTGCTTTACTATGGACATGAGCAAAATCTATTTATATGTAGATGTATCAAGGGTTGGAGTAAGTGTCACCAGTATTGTATGTTACGAGTATCGTGGGGTCTGGTTATTAACTTATTTGCCATTGGATTGTTTGGTTGGGTCATCGTGCCGCTTAATCTATTGGCAGGACTTTGTTATCTTTTATCACCTACTATCGCTGATAGTATTTGGCAGCTTGTCAGTGCACTCGTCGCCGGCTTGCATAAGCTGATGACGTGGTTGACCTCATTACCCGCATTGTCAGAAGCATGGCTTTATACACCAGTAAACATCGCCATATTGTTCATGGCCTTGCTGAGTATATTGCCGTGGTTATTACCCCGAGGGTTTGTCAACCGTTGGCTGGCACTTCCACCGTTAACCTTATTGATGATGACGGTATATGCCAATCAGCAGTCGCTAGCAGCGACACCGACTTTATATATTTTGCCAACGGGCGATCGATATATAAGTGCCGCTTTGTTGCAATATCCTGTTAATAATAAAGCCACTATTAAAAGTCATGATAATCCGTCGTCAGCGACAAATACAAACAAGGAAAATGTCAGTTGGCTACTGTTAACCGATCACAGAGATAGCTCCACAAGGACCATGCCAAGTCGTCTAACGGCCGCGCAGTTTTCTATAATGTTGGAACAGCAATTAGGCAGCTTATCCGTTGATAGGTTACAAGGCATCATCGTACAGAGCAGTAGTGCTGGTTTGACGGATACGCTCGCTGGTAATGATAACCAGAACCATGACTCTAATTTTAAACTCAAAAATTCTGAATTATTACCCATGACCGTGGCGCAGTTAAATCAGCGTTTACCCATTAGTCAATATTGGCAAGCAGGGCGTTCAGATCGTTGGCCTGCATTGCAGCGAGCGTATAAAGTCGCCAGCTCATCTACCAGTAAGGCAGACATAAGCGTGCAACGTTGTGAGCAAGGCAAACGCTGGCAGTTAACCAATGGTGAGTTGTCCATACAAGCGCTGACGGGTTGGAGTAAAGTGGGCGACGCCAGCGTGTGGGACTGTACGGTGGTGATCGATAGCCGCTTACCCTTACGCGTGCTAACATACAATGCGGCTGATCCGCTCAAATCATTACCGGTATCTGGGCAGACCCTCACGTCGAATAGCCAATTACCCGTTCAACAAACTGACGCTGCAAAATCACGGATTATCTTAAATGCCGATACGCATCAGCGCCTTTGGCAAATGTGGGAATTGCTGTGTTCAGTACAGTCCTATAATACATCTAAGTCTGGTAGTGTCCTTGAGCAAGCGACCACATTTAATAATGTCACATGGCTTGGACATAGCACATCGCATATAACGGCTGATGTGCTCAATCGTCAAAAAGTAAACCAGACCATAACCTACGATGATAAGGGTTTAGAGGCGGCGTGGTCTTTCAATGCTACGGTCGATGCTGTCGATATTGAGCCCTAAAATTTTTGCTTATATTATAAGCGTTACAATATAGTGATATTTCACAGTTATACTAGGGGCTGTATAGAATTCAGCTAAGGAACTGACAGAGACTATTTTTTAGGCAATTCGACGCCAAAAATAGTAAGTTTAGTTATTCTAAGCGCGATAGTTTTGGCTATGAAGTGGCAAAAAATAGTCCTGTTCCTTC
>NZ_RRYW01000164.1 GCF_014861365.1 Psychrobacter sp. FME6 | reverse complement strand
TTCTCGCTTGTGTCTTTATCTGGCTGCCGCTGATTTGAATTCTATACAGCCCCTAGGTCACAATCTCAATAGCAAATAAGATAAAAAATCCAATAATTATTATTATCATAATTACGGTTATAAAATTCAAAAATAACTTTAATCCCTTTGAGTTAGACGTTGCTGAACTAGGTTTACTAGATACAAAATCATGAATTTTTTCTTTTGTGCCACTAAGTGATATCGAATCTGGAATATTAATGACAACTACTTTGTTTTGTCGTTCTGAACCGTAGTCTTTTCTAGCAGAATCATATAGAGACTCTTCATTCAGTTTACTTTCATACTCAGCCAACGATCTGTCGTACTTACTGCGTTCTATAGGGTTGGACAATGCGGCATAGGCTTCATTAAATTGCTGCATGATTTGATCAGCATTTGGATGGTTATTTCTATCGGGATGGTACTTTTGCGATAAAGACTTAAAAGCAGCTCGTATGACTTCCGGAGATGCATTTCTAGATACCATCAAAGTGTCATAGTGCGTATGAAGGCTATTCATAGTTAAATGATCTCATTAAGTTAATAATGCTAAATTAAGTATCCGTGACTACTCACCATAAATTTTGACGCCATTGGCAAAGCTGCAACGCTGGATACGAGCAGACTGAATAATCGCATCACGCTCGCCGTACAGACGTGATAACTTCGCATCGCGAGCTTTGGTGTTGTTGCTTTTACCCACACCAAAGCTGATATTAGGAGAAATCCCCCAACGCCCTGCAGAAACGCCAACCCCGACACCTGAAGCAGATAGAGTGGATTGCTCGTTGCGCGCCGCATTTACATAACGATTGACACGGGTATATTCTTGGTTAAGCGCTTGGCAATCATAGCTTTGATAAGTACTTGGTGCTACGTATTGCGGGGTAATATTACCCGTAGAAGCACAGCCTGAGAGACCGAAAATGCCAGCTGTTGCTAGTAATGTGGCGGCAGTGAGAGTTTTCATAATGGCTCCATTAGGCTAAGTGGTTGTATTTGTATACATTTAAGATAGCAAAAGTAACGAGATTAAGATATTAAAAATATAGCGATGACTCAGTCTTTTTTAAGGTTAACAACCGAGAAATTGATATCATTAAAATACTCTATATTTATCAAAATAGGTGCTTATCAAAATAGGTTTGCAGGCTTGGCAAAGGCGAGTATCACGATACCAATATACGCCACAGCGGCAATGAGGATGCCTGTTTTCCTTTGGGTAGGCGTCGCATCATTGTTAAAGGCTTTTATACTCGAGCTAATGGCCGCAACGAGTAAGATAATCTTGGCAAACACCCATTGTACAGGTGCATTGGCGCTCATTAGTTGCATCAGCATGACTGCCCCTGACACGATAACTAAAGCGTAAATAACATGGGTCGCTATTTTCACTGCCCGTGGCGCTTGTCTGTTGCTGCTTAAAACCAAATAGCTTTGGTATACAAACAGCACAATGATTAGTACTGCCATAAGCATATGTAAATGTTTCATCGAATATCATTTCCTCTAAAGATGCAGTTATTTAGCTTATTGATTGTCTTTAATTTTAGCTGCCTAAAATATAGCTACTTAACCTTGGTTTTGTCCAGCGCATAACGGGCTATCAGGGCTTTGACCTTGCCACTCTGTGGGTGTATAGGCATGGATAGCCAAAGCATGAATTTGACCGCCTTGTGAGGTCAATAATGAATTTGCCAGACCATATACCAGCTGATGACGCGCAACCAATCTTTTGCCTTCAAAGGTGTCACTAACAATAACCAGTTTAAAGTGGCTTTCTTTGCCTTCAAAGTAACCCGCGTGATTCATTGATTCATTAGTCAGTTCGATATGCTGCGGTTGTAAATCTTGTAGCTGATTATTAAGGGCGTCGGCGGTAGGTGTAGTGGTCATAACAATCCTTTATAGTTTTATGCTTTAAAATCTTTATGAATGTATCAAATGGTCTTAGCCATTTATTGATGGCAAGTTGCGGTCATTATAACAGACCTTCATATCTAAGCTGTGTTATACAGCGTTGAATTAATCTAGTACTAAAGTACATCTTTAAAGCATAAAAAAGCAGAACACAATATGGAATCTGTGCTCTGCTATTAGTACTTAATCTTATCAGTGCTTCACTAAAAATTAGCCATTAACGACGTGCTTTTTGGTATAACGGCATCACTTTTGGCAGCAAAGATTGTATTTGTGCAATGCGGTTACCGCTGGTTGGGTGAGTACTTAAGAATTGTGGCGGCTCACCTTGGCTGGCGCGCTGCATTTTTTGCCATAAGCTAACAGCGGCTTGTGGGTTGTATCCTGCGCGTGCCATTAGCTCAAGACCAATTTGGTCGGCTTCGGCTTCTTGGGTACGACTGTGTGGACGGCTTAGGCCCAAATCGCCAGCGACGTTTGCAAGGTCGGCTTGACCTTGTGATAAACCAAAGATACTAGCGGCGACACCAATACCGGTTTGAGTGGCATATTCACGCGAAAGACGTTCACGTGAGTGCTCGCGTAGGGCGTGAGACATTTCATGGCCCATAATTGCCGCGATCTCATCATCGGTCAAGTTCAACCGATCGATGATGCCTGAATAAAACATAATCTTACCACCTGGCATAACGAAAGCATTTAGCTCATTAGACTTAATGGTGTGTACTTCCCACTGCCATTTTGCCGCATCAGGGCGATACACCCCAACTTGACCGATCAGGCGGTTAGATATCTTTTTGAGACGGTTTAGCTGAGCTTTATTGTTATCAAGCACTCCACGCGACTTGGCTTCTTGAATATTTTTATTATAACTTTGCGCCGATAGTTGCTGTACCTGCTCGCTAGAAACTAGCAGTAGTTGTTGGCGATCAACACCAACGGCGCCAGTACTGGTCGTACTAGTACAGCCGGTTAGGGTTAACGCCGACAATGAAGCGGCCATCACGGTGGTGGTTAGCAGTTTTTTCATAATAAACATCCTCGCTGTAAATGATAAAAGTAAAGTCGAACAAAACCAATATTAAACCGTAGATGAAAGGATAGCTTATTATTTAAATTCTACTACCACCTACCGATCTACTTAAACAGTAAAATTTCATCTGAACTGTCAGTAGGCATAAGTATAGTGAGGTTAACGAGTGAAAACCAATGCAGGAAAAGTAACAATACGCAGTAGGATTGTAAGTAATGTTCGTTCATTCAGTCTTTAAGAAACATCAGATTAATGTGCTTTCTATATTTTTAGTTCTATATACCCCACTCTCAACTTGAAATAAGCAATTCAAACTGAAGAGGCGGGTTACCAAGTTTTTTGTTGAGTACAAAGCATAGATTATGAGACAGAATCTTACGAATCAATCGATGAGACAAATGCCATAAATCTCTTGCTCGTACCCTTTGTA
>NZ_RRYW01000163.1 GCF_014861365.1 Psychrobacter sp. FME6 | reverse complement strand
GGGTTGTGACTTTAGACAAGTCTCTGATAATGAGATACAGGACATTGAGAATAAACTAAACAACAGACCAAGAAAACGATTAGGGTTTAAAACGCCTATGCAGGCGTTCTATAATATTAATTAGCGTTGCACTTGGTGTGTTAATCTAAGTAATATAAAAAAGTCTAATGATAGATAGATTATCATTTAAAGGTTTTATGTTTTAGGTATAGTGAAGTGATAGGGTGACGGAGCAGGCGGTAGTACTTTAATATTGGCCCGAACTCATATTACAACTTATGATCATTAATAAAATCAACCATCACTTGGGCGGTCCGCCCATTTCCTCCTAGGCATAAAAGCGCCCGCGTTCCTTATAGTTTCGTTGGCTTATTTGAGCTCTTTATTTTTGCGCTCAAGCGCTTTGATGACTGACCAAGAGGCATTATAGTTCGGTTAAGTTGTTCATGGAAGAAATCCTGTTTGCATAAGTTGGTCTTGGTAAACCTACTTTAGCAATTGTGAACTTCTTGTTTTTGTCTTTTTTGGCGCTCCCTTCTTCTGAACTGGGGTTACTTATTACTCAAAATTCTAAACAATTTGTTTTATGAGACAAAATTATTTGTTTCTGTTTTCCAATTATGTTCCAATCATAACCTTTTATCGGTGTTTTCATACACTTTAAGCGCATCAAAAGTACTTAATCTTGAAGGAGATAATCGGCTATGCAAGGAAGTAACTCGCCAAATGGCAATCCGCCACATAATAATTTTGATGCAGCAGAGCAAGACTCGCGCATGCAGCGGTTTTTAAAAGGAGTAGAGTGGCTCGGTAATTTACTACCGCATCCTGTTATTTTGTTTGTATGGATGTCAGTATTTTTACTGGTTCTTTCAGCAGTCCTGTCTTACTTTGGTATATCGGTAATCGATCCACGACCAGAGGGTGCAAGCGGCCGTAGCGCTGATGGAACTATTGAGGTCGTCAATTTATTAAACGGCGAGGGCTTAGCTCGTATTGTTGAAAACTTGGTGACCAACTTTACTGGTTTTGTGCCACTTGGTACGGTGCTGGTAGCACTACTTGGTGTTGGTATCGCTGAGCGCTCTGGAATGATATCAGCCGCACTACGTGGGCTAGTGTTAAACGCGCCAAAGAAAATGGTTACCTTTACTATTGTGTTCGCAGGTATTATGTCAAACACGGCCGCTGAGCTTGGTTATGTGGTTTTGATACCACTTGCTGCGGTCATATTTCACTCTCTTGGTCGACATCCATTAGCTGGTATCGCGGCGGCATTTGCTGGGGTATCTGGTGGCTATAGCGCTAATCTATTACTTGGCACAGTTGATCCTTTATTATCAGGGATTACTCAAGAAGCGGCACGTATCATCGATCCAGCTTACACTGTTGGAGCAGAAGCCAACTGGTACTTTATGATGGTGAGTACTTTTTTGGTTAGTGGTTTGGGTTATCTTGTGACCGAGAAAATCGTCGAGCCAAGCCTTGGTAAGTACAATCCTACTGACGCCGATGATCCCTCAGTATTAGATACCAAAGCTGAGCGCGTATCTACTATTGAGAAAAAAGGACTTTTTTGGGCTGGTATTAGCATGCTGGTATTCTGTTTATTATTGGCTTGGACCGTGGTACCTGCTGACGGCATCCTGCGTAATGCTGAGACAGGTCTGTTGTCAGGTTCGCCGTTTTTAAAGGGTATCGTTGTCTTCATTTTTGTGTTCTTTGCCATACCTGGTTATATATATGGAAAGATTACTGGTAGCATAAAAAACAACCAAGATGTAGTAGATGCGATGAGCCATGCGATGAGCTCGCTCAGTATTTATATCGTCTTAGTCTTTTTTGCAGCGCAGTTTACCGCCTTCTTTAATTGGTCAAACCTTGGTTCTGTAATGGCAGTATCTGGTGCAACTTTCCTAAACGATATTGGTTTAACAGGTCCTTTCTTATTGATCGGTTTTATCTTGATATGTGCGGTGGTTAACTTGATGCTTGGTTCGGCATCTGCGCAATGGGCCGTGACAGCACCAATATTTGTCCCCATGCTAATGCTAACTGGCTATGCGCCTGAGATGATACAGGCCGCATACCGTATTGGAGATTCGACTACTAATATCATTACCCCTATGATGAGCTATTTTGGTCTCATTATGGCAGTTGCTATTCGTTATAAGAGAAATACTGGTGTTGGCACACTTATGGCGATGATGTTACCTTATTCAATTGCGTTCTTAGTTGGTTGGATTATTTTATTTTGCGTCTGGGTGTTTGTATTTGGTCTGCCAGTAGGCCCTGGTGCAGAGACGTTTTATCCTGCTAGATAGTAGTGAATCAAAGGTTTGCTAAATGACCCCAGTTCGGGATAAGGGAGCGCCAAAAAAGAAGTCCACAATTGCTAAAGTAAATTTACCTAGACCAACTTATGCAAAAAGGACTTCTTACATGGACAACTTAACCGAACCATACTGCTACATTGACGACCTTTACCAATCATTCAAGCCAGAGTTTGAAACGCAAATCATCGCTAGTGGCCGGCGTCGATTAAGAGCATGCCAGATAAATGTAGCAGAGATAACGGCCTTCTTGGTACTGAACCGCCCCGACTTTATCGGAGAGTGATTTACTTGAGTCAGGCAGCGATGCCTGACAGGGTTAAATTATCATAATACCGCTTTTCAAACTCAAAGGGTGACACATATCCAATCGTGTTCTATTAAACCAATCCACCCATTCAAGGGTTGCTAGTTCAACATCGTTCACACCAGTCCAGTTCTGTTTTAAATAATGAATCACCTCAGACTTATAAAGCCCGTTGACCGTTTCAGCTAATGCATTATCGTATGAATCGCCTGTCGTACCGACAGAAGCTATAACACCGCATGTAGCCATTTTATCAGTATAGCGAATGGATAAATACTGAACCCCTCGATCACTGTGATGAATCACATCTTTGGGATAGTTTCTATCTGCTATTGCTTGATTTAACGCCGCCATCACCATATCTGTGTTCATACGATTAGATACTTTCCAGCCCACAATAGCGCGAGCAAACACATCAATAATAAAAGCGGTATACACCCAGCCGCTTATCGTCTTGATATAAGTAAAGTCTGCCACCCAGAGCTGGTTAGGGCGATGAGCGCTAAAGTTACGATTAACCAAGTCATCAGCACGCTTTTGATCATCACGGCTGTGAGTTGTTATTTTACCCTTACCGCGCCAGACACCTTGTAGGCCATGCTGTCTCATTAAACGCTCTATGGTACAACGAGCAACCTTTAACCCGTCAGCTTTCATCTGCTGCCATACTTTACGCGCACCGTAACGGCATTTGCTGTCCTGCCAGATACGTTTAATCTCGCTGATGTAAAAGTCGTCATGTTGACTGCGCAGTGAGCGTTTTTCAGGGTAGCTCTCCAAGTCTTTAGCACGGTGATAGGTTGATGGGGCAATCGGTAATACTCTACAGATCAGCTCGACCCCATAATTATTCTTATGAT
>NZ_RRYW01000162.1 GCF_014861365.1 Psychrobacter sp. FME6 | reverse complement strand
CTTTTACATCAATTATGGCTACGTCTGATGCCAGCATACTTTTTAGAACACCACCACATCTTCTAATGCATAAGGTATATACTGATCGGCATCCAAACGTATTTGAGCTTCGCGCTCAACATCGCTCAGCACCATATCCATATCGATGATTTTGGTAATAACCGCTGATCCTGAAACCGCAGTGGCAGCATCAGCATCAGCAACTTGGCAGCGCCGAGCTAAGCTGGTAATAATATTACCAACAGCTTCTGTGTCTACTAAGAGTTTATCGACGACCACACCTTCTGGCAGTCTCTCAATACCATAAGATTTTAGGTGGAACATACCTTGTTGGCGCTGTATGTCAACCAACTTTACTGAGGTGGCACAAATATCCACACCAATCAAATGTCGACTTTTAGAAGTAAATAGCCTCACAAACTCCATACCTTATATTAAGTGTACAATTTGATAGTTATTTGTAATAATTGAATACAATACTTTACTTAACAGATAGATTCAAGCATTTAAATTACCTATTAAGGCTAACTTACACATTTATTATGACCTGCCTATTTTGTTCAAGGTATAATATCTTATCTTTTTCAAATCTTAATGAATAAGTATTATTATGGCCAAAAAAAATGCTACTGTTCGTTTGATTCACTTTTTGGTGAGTCTTTTTATCGCTTGTCTAGCATTGGCGGTTGTTTTAGCACTTGCTGTACCGATTGGCTTTTATGGTATGGCGATGTATTTATCTCCAACTTTGCCCAGTACTCAAGAGATTAAAACTGCAAAATTAGAAATGCCGTTACAGATTTATAGTAGTGACGATAAATTAATCGGTCAGTACGGCAATCGTTTATCGCTACCTATTACTTTTGAAGACATTCCTGAAGACTTAACCCATGCTTTTTTGGCAGCAGAAGATGCTTCCTTTTTTCAGCACAGTGGCATCAGTATTAAAGGTCTTGGTCGCGCTGTTACCGAAGTAGTAACGGACGATGATAGCCAGACAGGTGGTTCAACCATCACCATGCAAGTCGCTAAGAACTATTTCTTAAGCCCCGAGCGTACGTTAAACCGTAAACTGACTGAGTTGTTTTTGGCACGTAAGATTGAAGACGAACTGAGTAAGAACGATATCCTCACCCTTTATGTCAATAAAATTTACTTGGGCGAAGGCGCGTATGGTATTCGTGCTGCCGCCAAAAAGTACTATAGTAAATCACTAGAAAACCTGACGATTGCTGAGATGGCCATGTTGGCAGGATTGCCAAAGGCACCATCTAAGTACAACCCTGTTGCCAACCCTAGTCGTGCACTGACTCGCCGTAACTGGATCATTGGACGTATGCATGAACTGGGTTATATTACACAAACGCAACATGATGAAGCAGTCAATTCACCGATAGGCATCAACCTTTATAAAGAAAAGCTTGACGTTAATATGCCGTATTTGGCAGAAATGACACGCTCTACTTTGGTTGGCCGCTATGGCGAGCAAGTAATGCATGGTGGTTGGCGCGTGCGCCTTACTGTCGATAGTAAAGCACAAACAGATGCAGAAGCTGCGATACTAACGGGTTTGGTTGCTTATGAGCATCGTCATGGCTGGCGTGGAGCAGAAGCCAATGACGAGCCTTTAGAAGACTTCCGTCGTTATAGCAATATGTCTCCCGCCAAAGTCATTAAGGTCAATAATCGTAGTTTTGAAGCAACAATGCCATCTGGTGAAAATATAACGGTCAACTGGTCTGGGATGAGCTGGGCCCGTAAATATATTTCTGCCGATCGTATCGGTTATTTCCCCAGCAACGCCAGTCAAATCGTGAGCAAAAACGATATTATTCGGGTGATACCTACCGCTAATGGCAATTGGCAGCTGGGACAAATCCCTAAAGTACAAGGCAGTCTGGTTTCATTAAATCCAGAGACAGGTGCTGTCAATGCCTTAGTCGGTGGTTTTGATTTCAATCATAGTAAATTTAACCGAGCTTTGCAGGGCTGGCGTCAACCAGGATCAACGATTAAGCCGCTTATCTACACGGCTGCCTTAGAAAAAGGCTATCGCCCAGATAGCATCGTCTCAGATCGTCCGATTCAAGTAGGTGACTGGAAGCCTAAAAACTCTGATCAGCGTTTTTTAGGTGATATCACCTTACGTCGCGGCCTTTACTTATCGCGTAACTTGGTTTCTATCCGTCTGCTACGGGCGATTGGTATCTCTGATGCACGCAATTTATTAGATGAATTTGGCCTCGATAAAGAAAAACTACCAACAACGCTATCGTTAGCACTGGGTGCAGGACAGGCAACCCCCTTACAAATGGCAACGGCTTACGCGACTTTTGCAAATGGTGGTCACCGTGTACAACCATATTTTATTGAACAAATTTATAATTATAAAAACGAACTATTATTTCAAGCCAATCCGCGCCAAGCATGCGCCCTATGCTTCAACGAACAACTAGAAGACCTTAATAAAAAGCTAGTCGAAGATTACGATGCAAGAATAGAAGCTGAAAACAGTACTAATACTGATAAAGCAACTACTAAAAACAAAGACTCAGAAAATGCAGAAACTACTGAGGAAGATATTGAAGCGAGTAACGTAAGCGTTTACGATGCCAGTCCACAGTCAGATCGTCTAAAAGCCCCAGCCGTACAATATGCGATGGCCGAACAAGCACCGCGAATCTTAAAGCCTAGAGTCGCTTTTGAGATGGCAGACATCCTACGTGATGTCGTACAGCGTGGTACGGCAGTAAGAGCAAAGGCCTTAGGCCGTAATGATATTGGCGGCAAAACAGGTACCACCAATGAGGCTAAGGATGCATGGTTTGCAGGCTTTCATCCCACCAATGCAACTATCGTATGGATGGGTTTTGATCAGCCCTCGACTCTCGGTCGCCGTGAGTATGGCGGTGTTGCAGCCCTACCCGTATGGATGGACTTTATGAAAGCTCAATTAAAGGGCGTACCTAACCAGTGGGTATCCATTAATAATCGCTCTAAATCTCAAAAACAAAAGCAAAAAATCATCAACATGACTGACGATGGTATCGTGACCAGTGACGATGAAGATACAGATAGCAGTACATCGGTAAAACCTGTTAAAACCCAAACTCAGCAGCGCAAACCTGAAGCGCCTGAGCCTGTTGAGGATTCAAGCACCCCACAAGCGACAAACGCCACTAATAGCCAAAATAATAATGACAGCGTACCGCAAAACCCACTGTCGGTGACACCCGTTGAGCGCATGCCACCTCTGCCAGAGTAAATGAAAGCGCTAGACTACAGTAATAAAAGACAAAAAAGGCTTGTTTAGCGATTGCTAAGCAAGCCTTTTTTTGCATACCTTTATCGCTTCTATGGGTGTAATGGACAAAATTCATGCTAAAAATTAGAAGGTAGTCGCTAATGGACATAATTCATGCTATTTGAGTGACTTCGACCCTAAAAAGTCTTTAATAAACCGTAACTTACGGTACTCATTTAACCCATGATGACTGTGC
>NZ_RRYW01000161.1 GCF_014861365.1 Psychrobacter sp. FME6 | reverse complement strand
ATTCGAATGGGTGGGTAAACGTATTCGAATGGGTGGGTAAACGTATTCGAATGGGCAATGAATCCCTTTTGTAGCAATGGATACAGCGTGTCTAAAAGCATTAAAAGCATTTAAAAACATTAAAAACCTTTTTAGTTATTAATGATTAAGAAAAGAAGAAAAAGACTACTAAAGAATTAATACAGTTTTACGGTAAAAATCATCTCATTTGCTAATCAAACGTATGACGCACTGAAAACAAGAAAAAAAGAATTACTACGGTCGTCTATATCGTCTAGGTGCTATAGAAACGCTCAAATCTGCCGTATTTGACGTTTTAGACTCATTATCTACATAATCCCTAGTTGATTTGTTTAAATCGCTCTCAGCCTCAAATTTGGACGTTTTAGAGTGGTTTTGCTCCTCTCTCTCAGGGTCATTGATCAATTTAACGATATGTTTATGAGTTTGAGCATTATCTGCATCACTGAAAAACGTTGTAGTAACTCTAATATCCTCTCTGAAATCCCCTGTTACTAGGCTGTTTTCATTAGCGAATTGCTCTAAAATATCTTTTTGTCTATCCGTATAAGATGATGACTCATTTCTACGACTGGAGAACAGTAGAGCTGTTTTCATGGTTAGTCTGTCAACCTCACCAATAACTCCGTTAATTCTTGGTTTTCTGTATCGAGCATTTCTATCCGCTCGTTCTGACGCTCTATCAAAAATGATTGTTCGTTCGCGAAGTTCTGTAGCTCGCTGTTTTCGGTTATCAGCGCTTGTTTTGAGCTGCTGCTCATAGGGGTTTGGGCGTTGGCGTTCTGCTCTTCTTCTAACGCCCTGTCCAATGCGGCTATTAACGTGCTTTTCTTGCTGAGTTTCTTGCTCAATTTGTCGTTGAATGTATGCATCTCCAGTACTGATTGCATCAATCCATCGTTGGCTGCGCGCAATTTGTTGTTGGCTGCTAGTAATTCCGCTATTTGCTGTCTGCTCAAGTTGGTTGTGGTTGTATCTGTTGACTGACTCATTATATTTTCCTATTTCTGTTTGAACGCCCATGCGCTCTGCGATACTGGCATTTTTTCCTAAATGTTTGGTAGGTTTGAATGTGAGCCCTAGATCCTTGTAACTCTTATGGGTAACTGGCTGAATCCCTTTCTGTTCCAGTCGTTCATTAAGAATATCTGCCCATTGTTTACGGGTGTTTTTGAGCCATTCACTGTTTGAACATAATCCGCGCCCCTGCTGGATTTTTTTGCCTGTCTCAGGATCAATTGTGCCAACGAGTTTTTTTGGGACGACAGGGCGCGTACGTTCATCGTTAGACAGCTCGCTGTCTGATTTTTCGCCTAGCGATAACAAGCTATCGCTTGATACGTCTAGCTTTCGGGTCAGTAGCAGTATGTGGGCGTGAATGTTTCGCGGATCAGGCGCAGCCATACTTTTGCCCTCTGCTGCTGCTTTGGTGGTGGCCATGTCATCACCTGCGGTGGGATCATGAACAAAAACCATGCTGAGAACGCCTTGTTCCTCACTCTGCTGCTGAGCAAATTGCTCAAACAGTTCGATATTCTCGGCGCGTGTTAGTTCAGGCACTCCGCACAATACCCATTCACGAGCAAGACGCGCGCTACTTTTCATTTTGCCGCGCTTGGTAGTTTCTCCAATCTCGACTAAATCAGCGATGCGCTGAAAATCCAACTCAATGTCGGACTCGTCCAATTGCTCACTCAGATTTTTAGGAAGTAGTATTTCACTGTGAACTACATCGGTTTTTTTGGTGTAATCGTAAGATCGGGCTTTGGGATTTATGGTGTTGTTATCGGTGAGTTTTATACCAGCACGATATGAGATCGCTGCTACTAAATTATGACTTTTTCCACGACTGAGAGATTTGGTTTCGGCTCTGAAGATTGCCATTTTTGCACCTCGGGTTTTTGGGGTTTGGGGTTTCCCCAACGCTGTTTGAGACAATCACATATTAGCACGAAGTAGGCTAATTAGGTGATTTCTCGAAACTGCGCTCTTCGAGGACTCTTGCAGAGGGCTAAAAAATGGAAGGAGAGGGCTATAAAACTGGTTTTTAAAAGGCAGAAACACTCATTAATAAGCAAAACTATCCATTAATAAGCAAAACTTATGCATAAAATATAGAACATTTGATTATTCACAAAAATTAGCAGCAGGGTTATTCACTACATTTATAAAATTCTGTACGTTTATCCGCCACATTTTTTTGAAAATCGATTTCTTCCTGTTTGGTGAGTAATCCGCTCATACTGCACCCCATAATCAACCCCTGAGCAAATCCGAATAACTGCTCGAACGTTGTTATTGAGTCGTAGTGAAATGCAGTAGTAGCAAGCATATTAATTTGCATTTTTATTAATGTTTTGGCTCTCTCTCTATCCGACATATCAATATTGCCGGCTAACAAATGAGGCGCATTTTTGGCCATGTCATCTGCTATTGCGAGCATCTCATCTGCCGATGCGCGTTCGAGATATGCCGCTATTTTTTGCATTTTTTCTAACTCCCTATAATTAGTAATCTAAATATTCTCTGATCGGACGCTTTGTAAACTGTGATGCGTCTTTTTTAAGCCGATTAACCATCTCAAACTCCCACCCTTGTTGTGACTGTCCAGCTGGGCTAGTCGGGGTTACTAAATGATTGTATTCCGCCATAAACGTAGGATTTCGAACAATACGCCCTAATTGCTTGTCGCTTAGCCCTTCAGTAGTGAACATATCCGCTGTATTTTCATCACGTTCAGGAGCTCTGAGAGCTTCTTTAGATGGTTTTTTAGTCTTAAACTTGAACACAAACCCAATAATTCTACGCCCCTCTTTTTGCTGCTCATAGGCAACCGTAACATCAGTATTTTCATTAATTTCTTTAACAGCAAAGTCTAAAACTCTCTTTTTAAAATTACTCATCGTATCGTATTGATCTTCTGCAACACCTAGACGACTTCGTAAATTTTTGAGCTTTATAACTGGTGTGACGCCAACTTTTTTCCACTGCATAAGTAGTTCAAAAAGTCGCAGGGCATAGGAGCTCTGTAAATCCACAATCTGTTTAATTTCATACTCTGTGTATTGAGTCTCAAGTCTCGTAATGAGCGGTATAATATCGTTGCTAAACATGATTTCTACGTACGCACCACCCTCACAATACGTTGCACGCTGCACAAATCGAGATTCATGATTTCTTGTCCGATTTTTTTCATCTTTATCAGCCCACAAAAATTCTGCTTGATAAAGACTTTTACAAGCTGATTTCAACGAGCTGTATGATGTGGTCTTGTCACACTCAAAATGTTTCTGATAGTCTGACGCTGTAATACGCAGCATACCGCCAGCCTTGATTATCGTACCTTGCTGTCTCGCCTCTATGATAGCTAACATGACGACACGCTGAGCTACCAAATTGATGTCATAGTACGCCTCATTTAGTGCGTTGGACTTCATTACAGGATCAGTATTTTTCATGCTGTAAGCTCACTTATATATTTAAATACAAACTATATACAAAAGTAATTATAAATACAATTAATTAATAAAAGTATTTAAAAGGTGGGTAAACGTATTCGAATGGGTGGGTAAACGTATTCGAATGGGTGGGTAAAC
>NZ_RRYW01000160.1 GCF_014861365.1 Psychrobacter sp. FME6 | reverse complement strand
CGTATCAGCAAGCATTTAATCTAAACGGCAGTTACACAGAATTCGGGATGGTCTCCTAGGACGTATCGTTCGCAATCCTGCTTTTATAACTGACTACAATCATTTAGTCACACCCACTAGCCCAGCTGGACAAACAGCGCAAGGATGGGAGTTTGAGATGATTAATCGGCTAAAAAAAGACGCTTCTGATTTCCAAAAACGCCCTATTAGAAATTATTTAGAATACTGAAATTAATAATCTTTCATGATAAGTGGGGTAATAACTTAACCACATATCCTACCCATTAATAAGACTTGATATCCTTGCTATCCATAAATCTGAATCACCTTGGTTAGCTGTCCAAAAAAAGTATACAGGCGTATCGGGATCATTGATTTCCACCCGTACACCAGTAAAATTATGCTTAGTGAACCGCCCTGAGATTGTCGGAGACTCAACATCCTGAGAGAATACGACAATAAAAAAATAAAACTACGCCCTTTGATCTTTATTTAAAGGCATCACAACGCCATATAAAAATCGATTTAATGCAGTAAGGCTTGATAATAACCATTATATTGCATTCATAATTGCTTTTCTGCAAAATGGTATGAGTATATGAGTATATGAGTATATGAGTATATGAGTAAAATTTGTTTCTTTCGACAATATAAGGCGGCAAACGTGCCAAGAAATTTAAACTAAGATCAATATGTCAGCTTTCATATGTACGTTTTAAAAAGATACATGAAGACATATCAAATTATCCCTTTGCTTCTTACTAATATAAGTACAGATATAAGTACAGGTATAGTATATACTAGTATAACATTCAACCTATAATGATAGGTCATATAACCAACATAATTAAACGTGGAGTAATTATTATGGACGTTGTGAACTACACTGATTTTAGAAAGAGCTTAGCAAAGTATATCGATAAGGTAGACACTGATAAAGGCCCGATATTAATTACAAGACAAAATGCTAAACCGACGGTATTAATGAGTTTAGAAGAGTTTAACTCGTATGAGGAAACACTGCATCTTTTAAGCAGCCCTACCAATGCCAAGCGTCTCAGACGCTCTATTGCTGATGCTAAAGCTGGTCGCTTGATTGAACGTGAGATTGATGCCAAAGATATGCCACTCACTTTTGATGATGAGGTAGACGCTTGATACTATCTTGGACGGAAGACGCGTGGGAGGACTATGAGTACTGGCAAAGAACCAGTAAAGAGAAAGTCAAACAGATCGGTAAGCTGATTAAAGCCATCAAACGTGACCCATTTAAGGGTATTGGCAAACCTGAACCACTCAAACATGACCTTGCAGGCTACTGGTCTCGTCGAATTGATCAAGAGCATCGGCTGGTTTATGAAATTCAAGATGATGCGATCATTATCGTCCAGTGCCGTTATCATTACTAAGCAAAGGTATAACAGCTCAAAAAGTGCCTGATTTATAATTAGGCACTTTTTCATAGTGATAGGTAGTTAGTTAATGTCCAGAAACGTTCTTTAATTCTTGAGACATCTCAGCAATCAACTGACGCGAGTACTTAGCCACGATTTGTATTTCAGAATAGCTATGGTCAACCTTTAAGAGACTTGCGATGATTTGACGCTTCTTAGTAACGGGTCTACGGCTTCTATGTTTATTTTCTGCTTTAGCCTAAGTAATTTAAAAATGCCCTAGATATTAAAAACCTAATCTATATGACAAACAAAAAAATGCCTCTGGGAGTTGACTCCTAGAGGCATTTAGTTTTTAATGTAATTAACGGTTACAGTGTGCGTCAACACGCTGTAACGAACAAATAAGCATCTGAAGTGCGTTATTTGAACAGCATTAAATGCCCGTTTAAGTGCATTTTATCTTAAAGTCTGCTCAATATCAATATACCTACCGTATACTTATTCGCTCGTTACATCCTCGTGCAGCTCTCTCTGTAATTGTTACCCGTCAAATGGGTGGCAGGCCTCGGTGACGACTGCGTTTGACATAAGGGTGAGCTCCCTACAGGGGTGACTAGACAAAGGATCAGAGCAACGCAATGAGTGGTTACTCGTGCATATCGTAGCGGTATATTGGGTTTAGGCCCTTGCTAGCGTATGACAGCACAGTAGCGGTTAAGAGCGTGTCTAGGCGGTGCTATCAGCCGTAATCTTAACAACCGTAGCTTGATACAGTGATACGGTCTTGATGACGCGATGGGCGATGAAGTCGGCATGACTAATCACATCAAATCCAAGGAATGCACTAAAGCGATTGTGAGTATTTTATCTACTCATAATCGCTTTAGGGTGAGTGTTCCTTGAAATCTGCTCAAGGCTCCAAAATCAGCATAAATTCACTTAGGCTAACTTAAGTAGTATATAGCCCACTCGGCTATATACTATAAGAGTCCAGAGAAAAATTTAGAATAGTTAATATACAACAATCACTTATTCAGTGAGTCGATATTGTCATTGAACCGCCCCGGGATTGTCGGAGACTTAACATTCTGAGAGAATACGACAATGAAAACACGAAACTACACTCCTGAGATTAAAGACCGCGCCGTTCGCATGCTGACTGAAGCAGCAAATGACTATCCCTCTACCTGGTCAGCTATTCAAGCCATTGCCCCTAAGATTGGCTGCACGCCTGAAACTCTGCGGTCTTGGCATAAAAAGCACATCGATCAAACCATTCCTGCTTCAGTGCAAGCTCAAAGCCAAGAGCAACGTATTAAAGAGCTTGAACGCGAGAATAAAGAGCTCAAGCAAGCTAATGAGATCATACGTAAGGCTGCCGCTTTTTTCGCCCAGGCGGAGCTCGACCGCTGACTAAAATCATGATTCAATTCATCGACGATCATAAGAATAATTATGGGGTCGAGCTGATCTGTAGAGTATTACCGATTGCCCCATCAACCTATTATCGTGCTCAAGACTTAAGCGACAACCCACACAAGCGTTCACTGCGCAGTCAGCATGACGACTATTATCTCAGCGAGATTAAACGTATTTGGCAGGACAGTAAATGCCGTTATGGTGTGCGTAAAGTCTGGCAGCAGATGAAAGCTGACGGGTTAAAGGTTGCTCGGTGTACCGTAGAGCGATTAATGAAGCAGTATGGCCTACAAGGCGTCTGGCGTGGCAAAGGCAAGATTACCACCAACAGCCGTGACGACCAAAAGCGCGCTGATGACTTAGTCAATCGTAACTTTAGCGCTTATCGTCCTAACCAGCTGTGGGTTGCAGATTTCACCTATATCAAGACGACAAGCGGCTGGGTCTATACCGCTTTTATTATTGATGTGTTTGCCCGTGCTATCGTTGGTTGGAAGGTATCTAATCGTATGAACACGAATATGGTGATGGCGGCTTTAAATCAAGCAATAGCAGATAGAAACCATCCCAAAGATGTGATTCATCACAGTGATCGAGGGGTTCAGTACTTATCCATTCGCTACACTGATAAGATGGCTGACTCTGGCGTGATCGCCTCTGTTGGTACAACAGGCGACTCTTATGACAACGCATTGGCTGAGACGGTTAACGGGCTTTATAAGTCTGAGGTGATTGAGTATCTAAAAGAACAATGGCATGGCGTGAACGATGTTGAATTGGCAACCCTTGAATGGGTGGACTGGTTTAACAAAACCCGTTTGCATAGCACGATTGGATATGTGTCACCTTTTGAATTTGAAAAGCGGTATTATGA
>NZ_RRYW01000159.1 GCF_014861365.1 Psychrobacter sp. FME6 | reverse complement strand
AATTATTTTATGATATTTGTCCTGGCCATAACAGTTTTATTTTGAACTGACTATAGGATAAAATTTCTCTTGTTCAGCTGTATAGCCTGTTAATGTTTCATCGTCGTAAATATAGAAAGCTAAAGAGTCATTTATTTCAGAATAAAAGACATCACTAATATTAGTCTCTATAACTTTAGAAAATGAACCAGCATATATAAAAGAATCATTAATTCTTGAGTAGATATATAGACTTGAGTTTCTAGGAGGATTTACTCCTTTCAAAATGATGGGATGCTGTAAAGAATTAGTATGATTGAGGCTTTCAAAGTACTTCTGCTTGTGTAATTTATTCTCTGCATTAATTATTTTATAAACTTCTTTATTAAACTGATTAGTGCTAAACGAAGACATTGAGTTAGCATTCATATTAATTCCTAGTAATGTAAGAAGGAGAAGAGTAGATATAGAAAATATTATGATAACTTTTTTCATAGATAATATCAGCTATTTAGGTTTGAATATATGAATACCCGTAGGTAGACCTAAAGGAGTTTCTGCTGTAGATGGGAGGTTCATGCCACCTCCTTTTCTCCAGAGAGAATAGTCTTCTACTCCTTCACCTACATTTCCTCTAGGCATAAGATCAAAGAAGTTAGGCATCTTAATAGGAGATTTTATTACTACGGTATGACCTAATCCTACATGCTTTAGAGCTTCATAATTAGTTAATAAATTAAATGAGCTTAAGTCTCCATTATTACTTCTTTTTTTTCTAAGTTCTTTAGAGATAGAAGAAGATTCTTTAGGCATGAATAATATATTGCGGTATAGAGAACGTTTATAAAAAGCATGAAAATTTATACCATTATGCGTAGAAAAATTTTGTGCAAAACTTAAGCTTGGTTCTGCTGAAGACAGCTTGGTAAACTCGTCATCACTTTTCGAAATTCCGGTTCTACAGGCGTATGAATAAGCTGTGCCATTAGAAAGAAATATATTAGGATTTAATGATTTAATTTGAGAAGTGGTAAGATTTATAGGAGGTGAGCTGTAATAATTTAGTGCAATTACACTATTGAGGCTATGACAGAAGAATGCTAAATCTTGTATTTTGTAAGTTGCTCTCTGCTCATTGAAAATATCTATAACTTGCGACTGCATATAAATAGGAGTAAATCTAATATCACAAGGGAAGTTAATTTCTTCTTTTAATCCTTCAATTGCTAGCTTCTCTAGACGTGTATAGCCGTAGTCTACATAAGCGATTGTCACTTTGTCACATACTCTAAATTTCTTTCTATCTTTTATAAAAGGATAAGCAGATGCGATGAACATATTTTTCAACCAAAAGCTATCGTAATCATACTCAGAACCGATAAATACGATATTTTCAGTTTTTGGTACTTTTGTACTTACTACTGCTCTATTAGTATTACTTTTTGGACTAGTTGATGACTGTCCGATTCTTTGCCAGTTATCAGTGGTGTTTGCCATTAGAATTTTACCTCGATTTCTAGTTCTTCAATATTGTAACCTTCGATTATATGAGTTTTACCTGTTTTGTCCGTGATACCTGTTTCAAAACTACGATCTGGTTTTGTAATCCTGTAATGGCAGTTTTTTATAGGTAGCTGAGTATCTTCATCATATATAACTCTTAAACTGTTGTCTGTTTCAAGCATCTTACTGGGTAGTTTTTCTAACCCCAACCCATCCATCCCACCACCAGCCTTACTATGTTTCCCTGCCTTCTCCGTAAACTGCTTAGCAGTGATGGTGATATTAGCGCCATCTAAAGTGATACTCGCACCACCTGCCGTCAGCGTAATCTTATTGGCGGCCACCACCTCAACCTCTTTAGTCGAGGAGGCGATGTTTACATCCTGCTTAGCCGTGGCTTCAAGCTTACCCGTATGGGCAGAAAGGGTGATATTGTCCTTAGCATTAGTCATACTAAACTGACCATCGGCTATGATATTTAGCGACTCACTACTGACTTGATGATGACTTTCTCCACTACTGATCATCATATCTTGCTGCGTAGTACTAATCATCTCACCCATACTTCTGTGAATCAGGGTATCAGTACCGACATAGCTTGTGTCTGCTGAGCTATCGATCAGCGTGTAAGGTGTTTGCTGATGAGTTGTAGTTTGCTGTTCTTCTGCAATAGTCTCAAGTTGCGTCTTAATCGCGTTATGATCATTCACTTGTCTACCAAGTCCTGTTGCCAGTTGCGTTAGTCGATCTGCTAGATGCTGACCACCAAGACCAGTTTGAGTCAGAGTCGGGGTATGCTGTTGATAATTATGCTGTCCAGATTGTTCATGGGTTTGCGGTTGAGTGGAGAGGACAAGTGCTTCACCTGATTTGATATTAATTTGGGCGTTAGTAGCCGCATTGATGCCTTGACGTTTGGTTGTGTCTGATGGATTGATAATACCCATTTTTAGACTGGCGCTGACTTGTCCATCATCGACGTTGAGCTGTGAGTACGCTTGTTCTGTACGATGATCAGTCACCCACTCAGACAAGCCATTATCAGTATTGCGATAACCACTCTCAACCGCTTGTTCATTATCCGTAGCAAATAAGCTAGGGCGAGACGATGACAACAGACTGCCAGAATTGATTAGATGCTCGCTATCACCGATAGACTGCATCAGGGTTTGGTCATCTGCTCTATGGGTGAACACTCTTAGTCTTTGAGTCTTGTAAGATTGATCCTAAGCCAATAGTTAGATTCAACTATTGCATATACTTCCAAGAATCAGGTGTTTCATAATTTTTTTTAATACGATAGCCTTCTTCTATTAGTTCAGACTCTCTTGTAGATCTAATACCTAAGTCTTCCTCTACGTTTTTTTCATGAGCTGCTCTTAGAGCAGCTCCGTTTAAATCAAAGCCACTTTCTAGAACGTTACGATCAACATATCCAGCCGTTTCGAAAGAAAACCTTAACATATACTGCTCTTCTTCCTTTTCATTTTCATCTGCTTTTCTAAGCCATACCCATAAAATGATACCATCAAGATATAAATTAAAATTTAGATCTTGATGAGCATCATTTTTAAATACGTTCAGCCACTCTTCATAAGTTAGGATATAACTTGAGTCAATAACTTCACGGTGCTCATTAATGAACTTTAGGTTATCTAGTTCTGAGATACGAGGTTCTGAATTTGTATAGTATTGTTGCCACCCGCTTTGATTAATTCGTGTCAGTAGCTCTTTATAAGCTAAGTAAGCTTCCTTTGGTTCCACAAATTCTGCTTTATTTAAGCCGGAGTTAATACTTATACCTATAATACCTTTACTTACATTGTTGTTTTTAGAGTTTCCCAATACGGAAAATGCATTATCTATCGTTAAAGTATGACCTCCATGAGCAATACTCACGGTACCTAGGTTAGGAGGCGTCCAATCCAAATCAAAAAAACTCATCCCAGCAGGTTGGACGTCTACATTGCCACCTGTGTAAGTCGTAAAATCTTCAACTCCTTGTTGACCAAAGTGAAGGGTGACATTTTGTGGTGTGGGCATAGCTTTATTCTCTTGTTGTGTGTATTGAAATAAGATAAAAATTATCGCCACGATAACCGCTAATGTGATTGCTTTAAAGGATAGTAATCGCATTATTTTTTCCCTTCATTACGGAGTTTTTCAAGCTAGTTGTCACCATAAACTAAATTAAGCGGCTCGTAATTGA
>NZ_RRYW01000015.1 GCF_014861365.1 Psychrobacter sp. FME6 | reverse complement strand
AATTATTTTATGATATTTGTCCTGGCCATAACAGTTTTATTTTGAACTGACTATATCATGTCTAAAAATAATAACAGTAAGCCACGCCCTCAATACCCAGAAAATAAACCTAGTATGAAAGAAGGTCAAGTGTCTGGTAAAAAAAAGAAGTAACAACTCTAAACCTTAGCATAATTTAGTTAAAAGATTGGTGGTGTTCTAAAAAGTATGCTGGCGATAAAAGTCAATAAGAAATCTATGCTAAGTTCTCTGATTCTATAGGGCTTTTCAAGGCTTCAAAATTGTTCAAATTTTAATCAGCATACTTTTTGACACACCACCAAAAGATTTATCTCAGGCCATGCGCTCAGCACGTGTGGCTTGATTTTCTAGATACTCTGGCCACTTGATACGTTCAGCTTTTATGCCTTCACTTATCTTAGACTCATAATAGACAGTCATAGACTCCCATAAGTCATAATAATCATCATAGATAACGCAGCTTTGTTCTTTATTCATTTTATTCTGCTTAGCTGTTTGCTCATAGATGTTCTGAAAAAAAGCATAGATGAACCAGATGATAGCTTCAGCACTAGGCGGTAGCCCTTTTAGGTCGCTTATATCTTCAGTCTTTATATACTTAACAAATGATTGTTGCCAATTTATCAGCACTTTATTAGGCTCGTCCCTTGCAGAATTTTCCATACCGACTAGCCAAAAGACGTCTTCAAGACTAAGCCAGTTTCTCTTACTGTCTCGCTCGCTTTTTTTATAAATGAACTCATCTAGCCTGCCTTCTTCATCTTCTACCTTCCAATCAATTTTGTCCCGAATACCATACAAACTTGTAGGCATTGTCTTGTGCTTCTGAAAATAGAAGACAGTTAGTAATAAATGAATAAAAGAGCGCGAGGTACAAGTAAACGGACTGCCGTTTTTATTGATTAAACTATGCTTTTTACTAGTTGAGTCATAATGCCATTTATCTGGATTTAATTTTTGCATAAACAGCCAGCCTAAACTAATAGGTGCAATAGCCTTTGAATAGGCCGCATGGTGAATACAGGCATCAAGATGAGCAACGAAACTCAAAGCTACATGTAGATAGAACTCGCTTGCTGGCATGTCAGCGTTGAGAGTGTCATCCTCATAGTTGAACGTATTGGACAAATAGGTTTTGAATTTTACAATTAGTTGATCACTAAGCTCTTGGTTTAGACATGAGTCTATAACCTTAGTATGCTCAAGTAGAACATGAGCTGTCTCAGCGCCAAAAGAACGCAATAAAGACTCATAAGGGTGACTGAGCGACTCATCCTCTACAAGTTTTATATCTTCCTTAGTAATACTACCTTTTTGCTGTGTAGTGGCTAAATCATCAAATATACTCGCTAATTGAGCTTGTCGTTTTCTATGTATCTTAGAAAGTTTTTTAGTGAGTTGACTTGCTAAGCCCTTGCCTTCCGGTATGCCTTTTATTAATAGCTGAGACGGTAGCATACTAGTAATATACCTTTGCTCTTCAGCTTTAGTCTCATATGAATTGATATTTTCATTTGGCATAGCCACCATCTCTTTATTTGAAATACTATCGCTATTTTAAACTCTTATTTTAATATAAAGCAGAAACTGAATGAACTGATTTAAGCGTTTAAAGTCTGACTGTGGTTATTTGGCAATTTCTTGATAAGTGCCTTTACTGTCAAAGCGACCGTTTAACGCTAAATCTTTTCTATCCGATACTTTGCCTAGGTGACAATACCAGTATTTTTTTGGTACGTTTTTATCAGCTTTAATATAACGAAGAATGATGTACTTAACATAACCTAGCAGAATAAAGCGCTACCAAGCGCCTTCTCATGCTACTTAACAGTATCTTAACGTTTTACGAAATAATCAGGAGTAATATTGGGGTTTGCTTATTCTCCTGTTAGTGGATTATAAGCAGTTACACGCTTTTTATGAAAGGCTCAAAAAACTATGATTGTCACACGTTATTTATTTTCTAGCTATAGAGATGATTGGTACGTCTGTTTAACCTAATGCGGCTCCAACCAATTTATTTCGTGCTTTACCAGCATTCCTGCAGTTTTCCTTAAGCGCGCCCTCAACTGTATACCCTTTATCGCGTTCTGCTTTGCATTTATCCTTTATTTTTTTGATTTCACTTGGATTGTCAATGTAATGCTGAGTGCTTAGAACTTTCTTTCCCTCTTCACCACAAGCAGCCAAGGATAATACTGAAATAACAGCAATACCTATAAGGTTTAAGTTTTTCATATTAACGTCCTGTTTATCGGGATATCTATTCAAAATAGATGATAGTAGCAATTACTTCAGGATTATATCAACTAATTTTATGTTTTAGGAGATAAGTCCATTTTTTGGTGGTGTTCTAAAAAATATGCTGACATCAGACGTATCCATAATTGATATAAAAAAATACCAAATCAAACACTGTTGAGTGATTGTCGAGCTTTTTAGAGAAGCAACAAGTCTTTCGAACGGCTCGACGTAATCGATATCTAAGGCGGCAATTATTGCCTTCTATACCTACAGTATATTGTTTTCCAATTCATTTATGATCTGATTTAAAGTCAGTTATGAAGCTGTTCCAATTGTCCATACTAATAGAGCTATAGCTCACTTTAAGCGGTCCCAGGTGGGAACGTAGCTTTCTGGCTGTACGCAAGTCACGTTTGCCCCAAACATAAGCAACTATCTCGTTTGTAGCGCGGTCATAAGCCTAAATAAGCCAGACTTTACGCTTCTTTCGATACACATAAGTCCAGAACTCATCAACCTCTAAGCGTTAATAGTAGTACTTTTTAGGCGCAATCTTATAAATGGATGAGCCTATAGTGCTGAGCACTTTACCAGTACTAACTGAGGCTATAACAGCAATATCTCTAACACCACGACCTCTAACCGTCATTAGCCGTATGCTGCCTTCTATTTTAGAATAACAGCCATGATAGGGTAAGGCATGGTCACCAATGAATTGTCGTTTGCAGTCCTTACATTGGTAGTTCTGCTTACCATAGCTTTTTATACCATTGATCGAAAGACTGGGACAGTTGGGGCAATTGATCTGTATTTGTGTCTTCATAACCTCAAATATATCATCTTGCTTTGGCTGTCACTCCTTCTTTTATTTCCTCAGCATACTTTTTGATACACCACCTCATTTTAATATAAAAGTTTCTGTTCTGAGTATTTGCTATGTTATGATAATCATAATCTCAAACCACCAAAACAATTATTTAATACAAGATATAGAGTTTAACGGAGTTAAAACTTATGCGTCTATTGCTATCAGTCCTTCTTGTCAGCATGTTAACAGCATGTTCTTCAAACGACGAGAACACAAGCTCTTCAGGCAATGAGAGCACAAGCGAAGAGCAAGTAAGCCAAGTAAATTCAGGAGACACCTATTCTGACTATATTGGTTACTGGCATAGCAATGCTGCCTCTAGAATTCGTCACACTAAGGTTTCTGAGATATATAAAGACGGTGATAATTACATGATAAATCCTGACGTTAACTTCGATCTTTCCATTAATGACTTTAGTGAAAATACACAAGTGATGTTAAAACCTAGTGACAGCAAGTTATTAGCGGAAAGTGAAAGAGGTGACACAATGGAGCTAAGCCTGTCAGACGATGGCCAAACTCTAAACGGGCAAAGCGGTAGCTCTACTACGAGCTTTACTAGGCTTGATAAGGCCAAGGCAGATGAAATCACTGCTACGATTAAAACCTGTGTTGATTTATATGACCAGTTCTATGCAAGGGCTGGTGAGTTGCCCGTCGGAGAGCCTGAATATAAAGCGCAAAGTGAAGCGTTGAGGTCTGATTTTGCTGATAAATTCGCGCCTTACAGGGATTTATGCCATGTCCCAAACGGTGTCGAGTCTGAGCTTCGCATGAGAGATATTGGTGGTTAAGTTACCCTGCTGACCGGCCTATGCTGGCATGTTTTATCACGGCAAATGATGAATAAACGCCCTACTATATCTTTATAGTGGGGCTTTTTTGTGGCTGCGTGTCTGGTTGCTTAACTTGCTTTGAAGCTCAACTCTGGATATTCATGAATATAGGTAATATGCTTCATATTTTTCTCAGTTATACGCAGAGGTAGTGGTGTTCTAAAAAGTATGCTGACGATAAAGGTCAATAAGAAATCTATGCTACGTTCTATAATCCTACAGCGCTTTAAAAGCTTCAAGAATTGTTTAAATTTTAATCAGCATACTTTTTGATACACCACCCGAATCTATATAACAAATAAACCTTATAAACAATGTAAAGTTTTATAAAGCCATACATAGCATAGGGTTAGCAACTTCTACTCATTTGATAGTTTACTTAGGTGACGCTGTTAATATCGGGATTTGAACCAGCGAGCTGTTCGTATTAAAGAGGGCGGGGAAATTGTAGAAGTCGTTGATACTGCACCTGATGGTATTTTTGCAGTGGCTCTTGGCGGACAAGATGGTAAGACCTTGTTTATGTGTGCAGCACCTGATTGGGATGAAGCATTACGTACCGCTGAGACTAAAGGTCGTATGCTCTCTACACAGGTTAAAGTTGGTCATGCTGGTACACCATAACTAACTTTTCAGCAGTTAAATAAAGTTGATATGCAAAAAATATTAACTATAGAAAAGCTAGACATTTAAAATAGTCTGGTTTTTCTATGGTTAATAGACCATTAGAGATATAATGGAACTATCTATATCAAGTCAAAACGACCAAGACCAATTATGAGCACATACATACTCGACACCGAAACCACAGGGCTTATTGAACCGCACATGACTGAGGCCGCCTACTCTATAATTGATATCAGCGATAGTAATGTGACTGTGTCGCAGGAGCTGAGAACTAAGCTTAGTATTAGTCAGCAATTTCCATTCAGAGACGTAGTTTTTCAATGACTATAATACCATAAAAACTTACTTTATAGGGCAGCTCATAATTTGTTAGGTGCGAATAAGTCTGTTAATGAGGGAGCAAAATTACCAGTATACTAAAAGTATCTATATAACGAACAAACCTTATGAACAATGGAAAATCCTTATAGAACTATACATAGTATAGCGTGAGCCACCTCTACTCATTTACTGGTTTTCTTAGGTGACGCTCTTAATATCAGGGTTTGAGCAGGTCTTAGAGAACAGATACCATCGGCCTATTTTAACAAGCTCTTTACCATACCAATTACTTTTATAGCTCAGCATGGTGGTAAACGTTGACCATGAGCTGTCTGATATGGCTTTGACATTCAAGTCCTCTATGGCAATAACATCGTGGTTTTTGATGATATTGAATGAGAGTTTGTGTAGAAAGTCTTTGCGACTATTCGTTATTTTCTCGTAAATCTTGGCGACTTTGTTTTTTTGCTTTTGATAGTAGCGGCAGTCGTTTAATTTGCACTGATCTGCTTTAGAAAATTATCTACTTTTATCCAGTATTTTCTATGCACGGGCCAACTTTGTGAGAAACTTAGGATTAGCCACTTTGCTACCGTCCGATAAGACGATAAAGTCAGTTAATCCTGAAGCAATCCCAATGTTTGAGCCACTACATATACTCTAAAACTCAAATACGCACTCATCCCCCTACCTTAGAGGTAGGGGGATGAGTGCGCGATACTGTTAAAAACGTGACGACATTGCTTTTCACTGACTATATAAAAAAAGCCTAGCGTTCAACGTTAGGCTTTCTTATTAACTAAGTAAAGTCTGTTATCTATTTAGGTGGGTTGTCTTTTAACCATAGTTGATTCACGATTTTTAACTCTCGTAACTCTTCCGCCATGATAGATTCACTGATACCAGGATATTTGATGATGGCATAGCTATATAAGCCAATCCCAAGTGCTGTCCAACCAAAGAATATCCACCACTCAATGGCACTAAGCGCTGAAGGCATACCTGGCATGTATAATATGAGCAAACCAAAGCCTAGTACAATGGTAAACATACCTACTAGCTTGCCAGCTGGTACTTTAAATGGACGTACCATATCCGGCTCACGGTAGCGCAGGACTAAGAAAGAGATCGCAACACACGTATAAGCAATGACAATCCCAAAACCACCAGCATCAACAATCCATACCAGCATTTTACGCCCAAATAATGGTGCTAGAGTAGCAAGACCACCAATTAATAAAATAGCATTCTTTGGTGTCTTGTATTTCGGATGCAATTTACCCAAAAATGCTGGTAGCATATGAGCTTTTGACATTGCATATAGTAGACGACTACCACCAATTAAAAACGCATTCCAACTAGATAAAATACCAAGCACACCGCCAATGACCAGTAAAATACCAGCCCATTTACCTTGCCACGCATTTGTCATGGCATCTGCAGTGGCTAAGGTAGAGCCTTGCGCTTGTATCAGCGGTAATGTGCGACCGACACTCCACGCCACACCGACATACCACATGACAGCAATAATAATAGAGACAATCAAAAACTTACCAATATTAGGACGGGTAAGGTCAATCTCTTCTGCGGCTTGAGGAATAACGTCAAAGCCGACAAACATAAAAGGTACCATGACAATCACCGTCATCATGCCACCAATACCACCGATAAATGCTGGCGCTTGAACTGCTGTTGAAGTCTCAGAACTATAGAGCACCGCCCCAATGAATAATAACGTACCGACGAATAAAATACCCAGTACCGCTGTTTTTTGGAACCAAGCACTGACTTCCATCCCGCGAATATTGAGCCAAGTCACAATCACTGAGCCAAGCATACCCACCCCGACCCAAGTGGCGTAAACATCCCATCCAGCAATCGTCCACAGATAACCTTGGTTATAATTAGGAATAAAATACTCAACCACGGTAGGCAATGCCACAGCTTCAAAAGCAACGACGGAGAAGTAACCAAACAAAATACTCCATGAACAAATAAAAGAGACTGTGACTCCTAGTGCTCGATGTGTATAGGTATGCTCACCACCCGTCACTGGCATAGATGAGGCCAGCTCAGCATAGTTAACGCCAATCATAATGACAGCCAAACCACCAATCATGAACGCTAACATGGAACCCCATGTTCCTGCAGCAATGATCCAATCACCTGCCAGAACCACCCACCCCCAACCGACCATAGCGCCGAATGCTAAGGCAATAATATCAAACATACCTAGCGATTTTTTTAGCTCAGACATAATTTGCTCCTTGTCCGTGTGTCATCCGTGTCAGTCCTTTTTCAATTACACTGATACTAATTATTCTTTATTTAGTAGGGTCTTGCCCTTTGTCTTTATCTTTCCATACCCATCAGACGATAGGTTTAACTGTATTTATAAGATTTGCCTAGCAGAGACAGCAACGGCGTCTTGACTTGCAAGGCGCCGTTGTAAAGCATGGCCAGAGTAAACACTCTGAAGGCGACCTGTATGCTGCTACCATTAACGTTTAATCTATCCAGTGCAATCAATAGGCTGACAAAATATTTAGGCTACTAATATGCCTTTGATGATATCAAGACCTTCTTGCAGCACTTCATCTTCTACCGTTAATGGCACCATCACACGAATGGCATTACCATACATACCGCAAGACGCTAGCAGCAAGCCTTGCTCAAAAGCCTTTACCTTTAGATTAGCAGTCATCTCCGTGTCTGGCTGACCATTACTATCGATTAGCTCAAACGCAAGCATTGCACCTTTATGGCGAATATGACCGATACTATTTAGATTTAAATCCTTTAGAAAAGACGCAATCTTGTCGCCAATCTCAACACTGCGCTCTATTAGGTTTTCTTCCTCAATCACTTCCATCACTGCCAATGCAGCCACACAAGACAATGGGTTACCAGAGTACGTACCACCCAAGCCGCCAACTTGCGGCGCATCCATAATATCAGCACGACCGATAACAGCAGATATAGGATAACCGCCAGCCAAGCTTTTTGCGCTAGTCATTAAATCAGGCTCAACACCTAACTGCTCACTGGCAAACAAAGTACCCGTACGCGCAAAACCACACTGTACTTCATCAAAAATCAGCACGATGCCATGCTCATCGCAGATACCACGCAAAGCTTTAGCAAAGGATGGAGTTACTTGATGGAAGCCACCTTCGCCTTGAACTGGCTCAATTATCATCGCTGCCACTTCACTTGGATCGATATCTGCTTGAAAAATCATTTCAAGGCTATGCAAAGCTTGTGCCTCGGTAACGTTTAATTCTTCAGCAGGGAATAACGCATGAAAGACAGGACCTGGCATCGGACCAAAGTTCTTTTTGTAAGGCAACACTTTACCGGTCAAGCTCATGCACATTAAGGTACGGCCATGCCAGCCGCCAACAAACGAGATGACACCTGGGCGACCGGTTTTAGCACGTGCAATTTTGATACAGTTTTCAACTGCTTCTGCACCAGTGGTCAAAAAGAACGCTTTTTTCTTACCGCTAATAGGTGATTTTTCACAGAGCTTTTCGGCAAGCTCAACATAGCATTCATAGTTGATCATTTGCGCGGCAGTATGCGTAAATTTATCAAGCTGCTCGTGCACACGTTGAGTAATTTTAGGATGGCTGTGACCAGTATTTAGGACTGAGATACCACCGACAAAATCGATATAACGATTGCCTTCAATATCCCAGACTTCGGAGTTTTTTGCTTTTTCTGCAAAGATAGGAAAAGCAACCCCAAGTCCAGTTGGTAGAACCGCTTTACGGCGCTCGAGCAATGATTGATTAGTAGTCATAAGAATATCCTTTTCTTTCTTTTTTACGTAAGTGCCAATGTTAAGCAAATACCAATATTGCGTTAGTCAGTGGCGGTTATAAGATAAATACTAAATGTAGCTAAATGCTATATATAGTTGGCACCTACCTGGAATAGATACCAAGCACTTAAATTATTGACATTGAGGTAAATAAGTCTCAACCATAAAGTTAACTAACATCAGAACACCAATACTTGGTCACGACATATTCTTCGATGCCATACTTTGAACCTTCACGACCAAAACCTGATTGTTTAACGCCACCAAACGGTGCAACTTCAGTAGAAATCAGACCCGTATTGTGACCAACCATACCGTACTCAAGTCCTTCTGTTACTCGCCAAGCGCGTGCAAAATCCCCACTATAGAAATAAGCGGCAAGACCATAAATGGTGTCATTGGCATCACGAATGACCTCCTCTTCACTGGAGAAGGTAAATATGGTGGCGATAGGACCAAATATCTCTTCGCTAGCAATATCCATATCGTCATTTAGATTAGTAATAACGGTTGGATTAAAGCTCAGCGCGGAGGCGTCATTCATATCACCACCTGTGATGATTTTTGCGCCTTTATCAAGCGCATCTTTTAATAATGCCTGTACCTTTTCTAATCCATCTTGATTGATGAGCGGTCCAATATCGACGCTCTCATCCATACCATCACCAACTTTAAGCTCTTCGACTTTTTTGACAAAAATACCTAAGAATTTATCTTTGATACTGTCTTGAATATAGACGCGGTTGGCACAAACGCAGGTTTGGCCAGCGTTACGATATTTGGAGGCGATTAAGCCATCAGCGGCTTTTTCGAGATCAGCATCATCAAATACGATAAAAGGGGCGTTACCACCAAGCTCTAAAGACAGCTTTTTAATCGTTGGGGCACATTGCGCCATCAAAGTACGACCAACTTCAGTTGAGCCAGTAAATGATAGTTTTTGGATACGAGAATCACCCGTTAAGATATCGCCAATCACTGAGGATTTACCAGTGACTACTTGAATGACGCCTGCTGGGATACCCGCATGCTCTGCTAGTACGCCCAATGCTAGAGCAGAAAACGGTGTTTCAGAGGCAGGTTTAATGATAATCGTACAGCCAGCTGCCAATGCAGGTGCCGCTTTACGAGTAATCATTGCTGCTGGAAAGTTCCATGGAGTAATGGCTGCACAGACACCAACAGGTTGTTTTAAAATGACATAACGCAATTGCGAGTTGGTAGCAGGGATGACATCGCCGTAGACGCGCTTACTTTCTTCTGCAAACCAGCGGATAAAACTATTGGCGTAGCCAATCTCACCACGTGACTCGACCAAAGGCTTGCCCTGCTCGGCAGTCATAATAATGGCTAAATCTTCTTTATTATCATCAATAAGATCCGCCCACTTTTGCAGCAGAACGCTACGTTCTTGCGATGTTTTTGCTGCCCAAGCGGTTTGAGCATCATAAGAGTAAGCGACCGCTTCATTGACATCATCTTTGGTCAGACTTGGTACAGAGCCAATCACATCACCTGTGAATGGGTTGCTCACCTCAATAGTGCAATTGTCGTTGGCAGCGTACCAGCCGTCATTAATAAAGCACTGCTCTTTGATTAAGGCAGGGTTTGAGAGGTTTAACGGGTTTTTTTGCTTAGTATTTTGTGTCGTATTTTGCATCGTAACACTCCATGTTTATCGTTCTTTTAGGGTTGATTATTAATGAAGCTATTTAGCAAATTTCGTTAAAATAGAAAATAATAAATAGCGTTTAAAATAATCGTTAAAACTGAAATATTCAGTCATTCATATCTATTGATAACTTATATATTGTTCAGTATACTGAACACAGGTTCTATATACGAGACACCATTATAGGAATGATGCCACACTTTTTGCAACTGTTTTTTTGAGTGTTATTCGGAAAACTTGTATCTCTTACATTTTCATAGGTAACTTATGAGCACAACTGCCGTTCCTGCATTAGACAAAACCTTTCAAATTTTAGATTTAATTACGGCAAGTCAGCAGCCATTGACGGCTGCTTATATAGCCAAGGAGTTAAGTCTGCCTCGAAGCTCGACGCATAATATATTACAGAGCTTATTGGTAAAACATGTCATCTATAAAGATAGTGATAACCGTTTTTATTTAGGTTCATACCTACTATATTGGGCAGGAAAATATGAGCAGCAGCAGGGTGTTATTCAACTATTTAAAGACCTTATCGTGCAATACCCTATCTTGCTACAACATACCGTCACTCTATCTAAGTTAGATTTAGGCGAGGTCGTATTTTTAGCGTGTCATGAAGCCCCTGCACCACTTGGCTTTACTTTCCGTGCTGGTGTACGTGTACCGGCGGTCTTTTCAGCAACTGGTAAAGCCATGCTCTCAACTCTACCCATTCACACCATAAAATCTTTATATAATGACAACTTCCCTAAACCACTTACTCCCAATGGGGTCAGTAACTTTATCGATTTAGCTGACGAGCTAAATGCCATTCACAGTAGCCGCATCTCATTAGATGATGGGCAACTGCGCGATGGTATGTACTGCTTAGGTACTTATATCCGTAATGCGTCAGGCAATGCCATTGCAGGTATGGCAATCAGCTTTCTACAAGCAGAGTATGAATCTAAACGCGCTGAGGTCAGTACCGTATTAATCGAACTCGCCGAACAGATTGAGCAGCGCCTCGGTTTTACTACTGAACATTCAGCATAGCTTTGTTATTTACTAAGTTACTTACTAATCTTCATGATTCGGTGCTAAAAGGTATAAACAAGCTAAACAATCCCATCTGCTTTGAGCTTAGCTATCATGTCGCTGTCATAACCCAAATCAGCAAGCGTGCTATCCGTGTGCTCGCTCAATTGTGGCGGCGGCGTACGATAAGTAACCGGCGATGCTGATAGCTTAATTGGATTGCCAAGTGCTCGGACTGGGCTACCTTGTGCAGCGAAATCAACAATCATTTCACGTGCTTGAGCCTGCGGCATCGCCAGTGCCTCAGCGACATTATGAATCGCCCCGCTCGGAATACCGGCCGCATCCAAAACCTCTAACCAATAAGAGCGAGGTTTCTCAGAGAATTTTTTAGCAAGCTCACTGCACAACAGCTGGCGATTAATAACGCGTTGTGGATTGGTCGTAAAGCGGCTATCGGTATGCCAGTCAACAGCCAGTACATCACAAAGTTTGGCAAACTGACTGTCATTACCGCAGGCTAAAATAAAATGCGCTTCACCCTGCCCTGAAAATACTTGATAGGGTACAATATTGGGATGTTGATTACCCAGTCTTGGCGGCACATCATTTGAGGCCAAATGATTCATCCCAACGTTGGCTAGCATTGCTAGCGCACTGTCTAGTAATGCCACATCGACATATTGCCCGAGCCCAGTATTTTGACGCGCTAATAATGCTGCTTGAATACCAATGGTCAGCTGTAAGCCTGCAAACAAATCCACGACAGCCACGCCGACCTTATGCGGTTCGCCATCACGAGGACCCGTGATACTCATCAATCCTGATAGCCCTTGGATAATATAATCATAACCGGGGCGCTTAGCATCGGGGCCTGTTTGACCAAAACCTGTCAATGAGGCATAAATCAGGCGCGGATTGTCTTGTTTTAGACTATCGTAATCTAAACCGTATTTTTTCAGACCGCCAACTTTAAGGTTTTCAACGACGATATCGCTATCAGCAATAAGCTGTTTAATAATCGTCTGGCCTGCTGGCGTATTGATGTCGACGGTAAGCGATTTTTTATTACGGTTAATGGTGGCGTAATAAGCGGACGTATCATCGCTGAACTTTGGGGGTGCCCAGTGGCGGGTTTCATCCCCCACACTAGGACGCTCTATCTTGATAACTTCGGCACCAAGATCTGCGAGTACTTGCGTACAAGAAGGTCCTGCTAATACACGTGATAAATCGAGCACCTTGATACCGTGCAATGCACCCTGTGACATGGCTTTATTATTAGCATCAGACTCAGCCGTTGGTGAGCTCACTGTATCAACAGTCATAATAATTCCTTATTGTGTAACGTATCCTGGACTTGCTTAACCTAAAATTGCTATGCCTCATTTACCTTTTATCCACAAACAATGATAAGTAAATAATGGATAGCAACTAAAAAATGTACGCTACTGCTGATAAGTGCTTCGTAAAAAGCCAAACAGTAACGTACGTCATCAGGTAAACCGTATTAACGATTTTTTCCTAGAGAATTAATAAAAAGCTTGAATATCTGTTTGAGCACGCCCTAAGATTAGCGCATGAATATCATGCGTTCCTTCATAAGTATTGACGGCCTCTAAGTTCATCACATGACGAATGATATGAAATTCATCAGAAATACCGTTACCACCATGCATATCACGAGCAATACGGGCGATATCCAGCGCTTTACCACAGTTATTACGCTTAATCAGTGAAATCATCTCAGGGGCCGCATTGTCTTCATCCATTAAACGACCGACACGCAGCGCGGCTTGCAATCCTAAAGTAATCTCCGTCTGCATATTGGCAAGCTTCAATTGAACGAGCTGCGTTGCGGCAAGCGGACGACCAAACTGCTTACGATCTAGCGTATATTGGCGAGCCGCTTTCCAGCAGAACTCAGCCGCGCCCATTGAACCCCAAGCGATACCGTAACGGGCTTTGTTAAGGCAGCCAAATGGACCTTTAAGACCGCGAATATCTGGAAAAGTATTGGCTTCAGGAACAAAGACTTTATCCATGACAATTTCACCCGTCACTGAAGCACGTAGTGAGAACTTACCTTCAATCTTCGGTGCTGATAAACCTTTCATCTCTTTATCTAAAATAAAGCCGCGAATCTCACCAGCATCATCTTTTGCCCAAACGACAAATACATCAGCGATAGGACTATTGGTAATCCACATTTTATTACCTGTCAGCTCATAACCGCCATCAACGGCACGTGCACGAGTCGACATCGATGCAGGATCTGAACCTGAATCTGGCTCGGTCAAACCAAAACAACCGATATATTCACCAGTGGCAAGCTTAGGTAGATACCTTTCTCTTTGCTCTTCGGTACCGTATGCCCAAATAGGATGCATTACCAAACTAGATTGCACACTCATCGCTGAACGGTAGCCTGAATCAACTGCCTCTACTTCTTTGGCAATCAGACCATAAGCAACACTAGATAAACCGGCACAGCCATAACCTTCAATCGTGACACCAAGTAAGCCCATCTCACCCATTTGACGCATGATATTGCGGTCAAAATTCTCATGACGATTGGCTTCAACGATGCCAGGCATCAGCTCTTTTTGAAAAAACTGGCGGGCGCTGTCCGTTACCATGCGCTCTTCGTCAGTAAGCTGATCGCGCAATAAAAAAGGATCTTCCCAGTCAAAACTTGGACGCGTAGATGTTGCCATGTGCTGCTCCTTGATATCAGTCATCCTGACCGACGAGTAGTAATTAATGAGTAAATTGACTTAATAGGTTATTGACTTACTAATTCCGCTGTGCGAAACTTAGTTTCATAATTTAAATATATTAAAACAAAGTTTCAGGTCGCTGTAAACCTTTATCAAAAAAAATGAGCATAAAATGACAAAAAATATATCAGCAGCTCTACCATTACTGACTCGAATGAATACCATACTTGAGCAAAGCAAAGAAAATAATGACAGACAATTCGTGACTGCATTGGGGCGTGGACTGACTTTATTATCAGCCTTTGAGCATCATGATCAACTGAGCCATCAGCAGCTATGCCAGATGACTACCCTGCCAAAAGCGACCATCACTCGTCTGATTCACACCTTGATGACGCTTGGATTTTTGCGCATTACGGAGTACGGACAGTATCAATTGGGTAGTAGTGCCGTGCGATTAAGTGCTACTGCGTGGAGTCGTCATGATATGGTGGCGGCAGCTGAGCCGTTGCTACGACAGTTTGCCAGTAGCAATGAAGTATCGGTGAATCTAGCGACCGAGGTCGAAGGAGAAATGCGCTATCATGCTTGTTGTCGTAGCCCTGCTCGCCTATCTGTCAATTTGCAAGTTGGTTCAGCAGTGCCCGTAGCCCGAACCGCTATTGGACGCGCTTTTTATGCGGCTAGCTCGCCAGCGAGACAGGCTATCATTGACAGTAATTTAAAAGAGCATTTATCTACAGAGGATTATAACCACGCGCAGTCAGCTCTCTCTAAAGCAGCAGAGCATTATAAAGCGTATGGCTATACAGTATCAGATGGTGAGTTCTCTACTGATATATTGGCAGTGGCCGTTGGTGTCTTTGATGTTGCAACAGGTCAATATGCATATTCGCTCAATGCCAGTGTGCCTCGAGCAAATTGGGATGCGGACAATTATGCTCTGACGATGGTCGCTAAACTGCAAGTTCTTGCTGATAAGATCGGACGCAGTGCTTAGAAGGTCTCAGCATCGAAGAGGGTGGTTTAATAATACGTATAAAAATATTAGCTTATTGCTTATACTCCACTGGTTACTTCATGGGTTAGACATGCGCAAACTAAATCAGCAGTCGTAGCTTATTAATTGCATAGCTGCTTTGCAGAGTTTGAAACATTACCGTTATTGTCCGCCATCTTTTTAATAGCTCTGGCTTTAAACTCACCACTATAGGTTATCACTTTCTTGATCCTGGTAAACTCCTGTTATGATGCTTGGTTTACCTCTACAATTTCTTCAGCATAGCTCAATCTGAACTGGAAGTTAGGAGTCAGATAACATTTGAATTCATTTAAGTAGAAGGTAGAAAAAGCCATTTGATTAATGGCAATACTCTTACAAAAAAGGTAACTTAATAAATATAGACTAGAGTGTGCTTGACGGCAGGGGTCATTACTAATAGTACCTAATAAAAATAAGTCCTAAGCAACTCAGAATTGTCTTATAGATATGTAAAAACATCCCTGTTATATTAGACTCATGAGGGTTTGAAATAATCACTCACCTATACAAGGAAGCATAGAATGACAGGGATTGAATTTTAGGTGGTGTTCTAAAAAGTATGCTGGCATCAGACGTAGCCATAATTGATGTAAAAGAACACCATATCAAACACTTTGAAGTGATTATCGAGCTTCTTAGAGAAACAACAAGTTTTTCTAACCGCCCGACGCAATCGGTGTCTAAGACGGCAGTTATTACCTTCAATGCCTACCGTATGAGATTTGCCAACTCGTTTGTGGTCAAATTTAAAGGCGGTTATAAAACTGTCCCAGTTATCCATGCTAATCGAGTCATAGCTGACTTTAAGCTGCTTGAGACGAGCTCTTAACTTCTTAGCCGTTTTTAGGTCACGTTTGCCCCAGACATAAGCGACAATCTCATTGGTAGCGCGATCATAAGCATAAATAAGCCAAACTTTACGCTTTTTGCGATACACGTAAGTCCAGAATTTATCAACCTCTAAGCGTTCATAGTAGCGCTTCTTAGGCGCGATCTTATAAACAGATGAGCCTATAGTATTGAGCACTTTACCTATACTAACTGAGGCTATAATAGCAATATCTCTAACACCGCAACCTCTAACCGTCATTAGCCGTATGATGTCTTCTATTTTAGAGTGACAGCCCTTATAAGTTAAGGCATGGTCACCAATGAATTGACGTTTGCAGTCCTTACACTGATAGTTCTACTTGCCATAGCTTTTTATGCCGTTTTTCTTTAAACTGGGACTGTGACAGTCGGGGCAGCTGATATCTATTTGTGTCTTCATAACCTCAAATATATCATCTTGCTTTGGCTGTCACCCTCCTTTTATCTCCTCAGCATACTTTCTGATACACCACCTTATTCTTTAACTATCGTTAAGTAGAAGACCTTGTTTTAAAGCGCAGTAACCGTAAAGCATTCAGCGTGACTAGCACAGTAGCGCCAGTATCAGCCAATACGGCAATCCAAAGTCCTGTAATGCCGAGCACCGTTGTTATTAGAAATATACCTTTTAAGCCCAGTGCAAAGATGACGTTTTGATGGATATTTCTCATGGTGGCGCGGGATAAGGCAATAAGGTTCGCAACGTCCATCACGCGGCTTTTTAATAGTGCGATATCAGCCGTTTCGATAGCCACATCCGTACCACTACCCATCGCAATGCCGACATCTGCCGTTGCCAAAGCGGGTGCGTCATTGATGCCATCACCAATCATCGCTATTTTACTATTGGCTTGCATCTCGCTGAGTAGACGCAGCTTATCTTCAGGTAACAGTTCAGCCTTCCACTCTATATCTAACGGATTGGCAAGCGCTTTTGCCGTACGGCTATTGTCGCCTGTAAGCATGACAGAGCGCACATTCATCTTGTTAAGCTGGGCAATAGCTTGCTGTGCATCCTCTCGCAACTCATCACGTAGAGCCACCAACCCTAGCGCCTCACTCGTTTGCTCATCAAACAAAATCGAAACCGTCTTGCCGTCATTTTGTAGCGTTTCAATTTGAACCTGCTGCTCAGCTGACAACATAACTTTCTCAGCTACGTAGACGGGTGAGCCGATAGCTAAAGAACGTCCAGCGACAGTTGCATGAACGGCTTTACCTGCAGTAGCAGAAGCATTAGAGGCATCAGGTATAATCACCTTAGCGGCTTTGGCATGATCCACAATAGCTTGAGCAAGAGGATGACTAGAAGCGGAATCTACACTCGCAAACAGTGCCAATAATTTATCTTGATCCTCAGCGTCTATATGTGATTTTGTGAAGCCAATAATATCGGTTACCCGTGGTTTGCCTTCGGTCAGGGTACCCGTTTTATCAAAAGCGATGGTACTGACCTGACCTACCAACTCCATGACATTACCGCCTTTGATAAGCAGTCCATGACGCGCACCAACGGCCAAACCTGAGGCAATAGCAGCGGGTGTTGATAGTACTAGAGCGCAAGGACAGGCAACCAGTAATAGCGCAAGACCACGATATAGCCATGTCGCCCACTCTCCTCCCATCAGCAGCGGTGGAATGATAATGACTAAGGCAGCAATTGCCATGACGATAGGGGTATAGTAGCGGCTAAAGGTCTCAATAAAGCGCGCGGTCGGTGCTTTGGACGCTTGCGCCTGCTCCACAAGCTCAATAATACGCGCAATCGTATTATCCGCAGCCGTTTTCTCCACACGTATTTGTAGCACTCCATCAACGTTGATAGATCCAGCAAAGACATCATCGTTTATGGTCTTGGCAACAGGAACAGATTCTCCCGTCACAGGCGACTCATCAAGGCTGGATATACCTTGGATAATGACTCCATCAGCAGAGACTCTATCACCAGGACGCACGAGAACTTTATCGTTAACCTGTAATGAAGTTGCCGCTACCTGACGTTGTTGCCCTTGCGCGTCCAATAAGATAGCCGTCTTTGGCACTAGTGACGATAAAGCTCTGATCCCTGCGCGAGCACGATCAGCCGCGACGCTCTCTAACAACTCACCAACAGAGAATAAGAATACCACGGCAGCGGCTTCTTCAGCTTCACCAATAATAAGGGCACCGATAGCAGCAACGGACATGAGCATTTCGATTGAAAAAGGCGAACCTGTTGACGCCAGTACAAAAGCTTTACGGACAAATGGCAGGACACCAATAGCCACAGCAGCCACAAAAGCCCATGCGCCATATTCAGGGAAAATTAAAGACAACACATATGCTGCGCTCATCAAAAGCCCAGTACCAACGACCTGCTTGCCCTTTATGGTCTGCCACCAGCGCTTATCGTCTACAGCTGCTTGACTACCATCAATGCCCACCTTATTTTTTTGGTCGGTTAACTCTGACACACCAAACCCCAGACGCTTAATGGTTTTTTTGATCTCTTCAACGTCAGTCGTTGCATCAGGCGCTAGGGTTAGCTCTAGCCTTTGGGTAGCAAAGTTTAGCTGCACCTCAGAGACGCCATGCATACGTATTAGCGCCCTCTCAATTTTGCCAACACAACTCGCACAGTCCATACCTTCAATATGATATTGCATAATCATTTATCCTTTTATTGAAGGCATTATGAACCCTGTAGTGGCTTCAGAGTCAAGGTTTTTGACAACAAGGCAGTTTGATTTTCTATCATCAAACTGCCTTGTTGTTTTAGATTATAGAGGGCATTATTTGAAGAAATAAAAATGCTTATAGCGGCAGTAGTTTCTACTGCCGCTATTATAAGAAAGAGAAGTTATTACTGGAGCCTTTACGCAGCCAAAATGCTAACTCTTAATTTTGGCTATGCAGTATACTGGGGCCTGTCCTCATTTTGAAAATGGTGATACGCCCTAGAGTTTTATCGCTCAAGACTCGTTCTGTCACCTACACGCCCCCTGCCCCTTTACTTGATGCCTCGCTATTTTCAACCAATATCGCCGCAGCACTTTTCTTAAGTATTGCCCATTGCTCATCGTCGACATAAACGCCTTCTTTCCAAGCGCGCTGATGGGTTTCGAACAGCTCATCCGTTGATATTTTATGGTCAAAATACTGAATATCTTGTTCAATATCAAAATTAGAGGTCGCAAGCTCAATTACCATATCATTGGTATTATAATTCTCCTGCCCCTCATTAAAGAAATATAAATCAGGATAGACAAACCTTTTATCCAAAGTAAAGATGGTGTGCTTAGGGGCGCTGCCATTATCCCACTTAGCCAGACAAGCGATGCCTTTTGCCGCAAGAGTTACCAGTTCGCTATAAGCCAGCCAGCGGTTATGACAGTTACGCAAGTAGATTCTGAAATGCTCACGATTGCCCATTTTTTCAATGGCGTAGTCCATCACCACCGGTAAATGACAGACCAGACTGCTGCCATGCAGATCTAAGATGAGCTCTTCCTCAGTTTGATGAACGATATCAATGGCCACATCACGTTCGGACAGTATAAAAGGACTGGCATTATTAAAATGTAAAATACCATTGAGTCCAGCCATCTGTAGCTCCGCTACCATAGAAGCAATAAGATCTGCCTCACCCACCTCACGTTGCAACCCCAAAAAGGCTTTATTCACCATGGTCACGATTTCATTATGCGATACAATCATGTCTCAATACTCCTTATTGGGCAGTTAACGGTAAGGTGGTCAACTCATTTATTTTTGGTAAAAGAGGAAATAGCCATTCATCACTATGCACATCATTGAATAACGGCGCACCTTGGAACAAGGTCACACGCACCCAGCGATCTGAACGTGGATCAAACTTAGTTGCACCAAACATAGACAATTTACAGCGCAATAAATGCATCGGTAATGCGGTTTTTTGCAATACGTTAATCTGAATATCGCCCATCTTCTTATGACCCATCGTCCAAACACGACGGGCGATGGTGCGATATTTTGGCTGGGTTAAGATAAATTCTGATAGCAACTGTTGTGGATTTGCCTGCTGTAACGCTAAATACAAAGTATTCGCTTGTCTGCCAATATCGAGCAAGAACTCTTTATCATCGCCACGCTCTTGTCCACGCACGCCCATTCTCGGCTCTTCTTTATCCTCAGAGCGATACCAAAACCAATAGACATTTTCTTCTGCAGCAAAATCAATGTTGATTGCCCACTGATAACGCGCCTCTAAAACCTCAATTAAGTCTTGAAGGACTTTGCCACTGGGCAGTGACATGGTCTCATCAGCGTTTACTTGCCCTGCAAACTCATCTACAAGATCAGGATAAAGCTCCATCAAGCAAGAGATAATAACCTCTTGACTCTCAAAAATTAAATGATCATTGCGCTGTAAAAAATCAGCCCATGTTTTACACTTTTTGAGCTCAGATGTGAGATTGTTTTGTAGGCTCGTTAATTCCTGCACAATGATGTTATTGATAATAATTTGTGGCTCATTGATAGTAACTACTTCAGAAAAATGCTGAATAGCACGATTCATTAAGCTTGAGAACTGCTGTATCTTATTATTATCCGCTTGATGCTCAATATCACAAACCAATACCGCTTGTAACGCCCCTTCGCGAGTACTTAGCCACTGATCAACGACACAAGGATGATTGATTAAATAAGGCGCCATACCCAAACCAGTGGCATTACCAATACCCAAATATTGCTTAATCTCTGGGTGTAGGCTGACTGCCTTATCGCCACCTTTTTTCTTAGCCAAATAATCGACCCAGTCGAGGCTAAACTCTCGAAGCAAATACACCGCACACATTTGCGCACGAAATGATTGGTTGAAGTCTTCGCTATGATCGAGTGGTTTAAAGTCAAAAATACCAAACTTACCATTGCCATAAACCGCAGTGGTGCGCAGGATATAACCGACTTGCGCCAGTACGTCCAAATCAGGTTGCTGTCCATCGGCAAGCGCACTGACAATATGCTCAAAGACTCGCACGCTTTTATTAGCCCGTGCCAGCACCATCACCATGTTTGAGTTGCGACCGGCTTCTTGTAGCGGCACGTTAGCTTTTAGGTTTGCCAATAGCTCATCGCCAATTTCGCCATAAACCAAAGCAAATGTCACATCCCACTTTTGCGCAATCACGCGATCATTGCGTTCTTCATCGGCAATCTGATTGCAAAACACCACCAAGTGATAAACGTGCTCCGGCGTTTGCAAACGATAGATAACTTGTCCGTAGCCATTGTCATCCAAACCGTTCCAAAAATCTTACTCAAACCTAGCCAATATTGACTATTAGATAGGTTTGACGTTTTCTTTCTGCTTCATTGTCACGCGCTATTTCTCATTTGAGATTTAGACTGACCACGACTCCACAGACTTTTTTAATTGGCGATGGGACTCACCGTCCAATAAACAGGATTATGCAGCTGTTAAAATAACAGTCGCGTTATTTAAAATATTGATGCTGGCGTTGAGGTCACGGTCATGAGAAACCTGACAGTTAGGGCACAACCACTCACGCATTTTCAATGTTAGCTCATCTTTACCAAGGATATGATTGCAGTTTGAACAGGTTTTTGAGCTTGGGTAGAAGGGTCCGACTGATTTCACAACCTTGCCTTGCTCAGTGGCTTTGTAGATAAGCTGTCGCTTAAACTCAAAGAAACCCAAGTCACTGATAGCTCTTGATAGCCGCCTGTTCTTAACCATACCTTTGACATTCAAATCCTCAATCGCAATCACATCGAACTCATTAACCAGACTTGTTGTGATTTGATGGAGAGAATCTTGCCTAATACACCTGATCTTATAGTGCAAACGAGAGAGCTTGGTTTTCGCTTTTTCTCTGTTTTTACTGCCTTTTTTAGTGCGACTGAGCGCTTTGTTTAGCGTTCTTAGTTTTTTAAGGTTTGCTTGAAGTGGTTTTGGCGCTTTAATTTTAGTGCCGTCTGATAAAACCAGTAAGTCGGTAATACCAAGATCAACACCAACGCTTTTACCTGTCTTTTTAGTAGGAATTACAGCTTTTTGTATTTCAACAGCCACACTAACAAACCACTTACCGCCACGTTTAGAGACGGTGGCTGACATGATCTTGCCGTCAAAACGTAAAGCTTCTTTTAAGCGAACCCAGCCCAAGTTTGGGATACGAATGGATTTACCTTTAATGGCAAATTGGTCGTTGGATAAACTGAATCTATCGTCACGGCCTTTTTTACGAGCGGTTGGGTATTTCGCTAAGCCTTTAAAGAAGTTGTTATAAGCATCACCCAACTGCATGATTGCCGCCTGCGGAGCGCATTTGGTCACTTCCAGCATATAGGGGAATAATTCACGCTTAATGGCGTTCAATTCGCGTCTGAGCTTCGCCTGTGAGGGCTTGTTTAGATTTTTAGTATCAACCTCAACGCCTGCGGCCAAACACGCATCACGGTACGCTTTGTCAAGCGCATACTGCCGCTGCCACTCATGCAAAGCCCAGTTGTAGGCTTTTCTCGCCACGCCACAAGCACGAGCAAGGTGATTTGCCTGTACGTTGTTTGGCTTGAGTTCGATAATGTGTCCACGGATCATAATGCTTTTTTAACCGCCTCTATTAATTGTTGGTTTTTCTTGCTGCGAGAGCCGTATAGCCTCGCTGAAAATACGGTGATAATCTCCAATACATCTTGGGCTAATTCTTGCTCAAAACTCAACTCTTCACCTTGATTGATTATTACCACTTCAACGTCACGAGCCTCACACAACATGAAAACCAGTTCTGCACCAAATCGTAAAAGCCTGTCTTTATGGGTAATTACCAGCCGTTCAACTTTATTGCTCAGTATGTCATCAAGCAGGTTTTTTAAGCCTTTCTTTTTATAATTCATTCCACTACCAAGATCGGTAATCGTCTCAAAAGTCCAGCCTTGCCTGGCACAATAAAGTTCCAAAACTTGAGACTGGCGAAGTAAGTCGTCTTTTTGATCACGACTCGACACACGAGCATAAGCAATGGTTTTTCGGTCTAATTTAGGTGGTGTATTCAAGGAATGCGGTCTGATTTCACTTAAATCATATCGCCTATGCCCGTTCTCGGTTCGCTTGGCGACTAACGTACCATCCTCATCCCAACGTCTTAATGTGGATTGAGCAACCCCGAAATGTTTGGCAGCCTCCCCAATACTAACCAGTTTCCCCATAACTTGCTCTCTATATTATAGATATAATCTATCTATTATAGTAATAAATAGGTAGGTTTGTATATGTTTTATTTAACTGTTTGCAACCCCAAAGATGCTTAGTTAGCGTCCAATTTTCTTTATCAATTTTACGCAGGAGCGTACGCACAAAGCTAATACGCGTTTGGTGCATCGCGCCCAATCTCTCAGATTGCATCACTACATCTGGGGTACGAAAGCTGACCGCGTCTAAATTATCGTTGGCTAGCTTTCCATTGTTTGGGTTACTATTACCTAATAAGCTATGTTCCATATGACTCTCACCTTAAATAATATATTAAGCCAATAATTTATCTGCTACTTTTAAATACTGACATCAATGCGTAAATAGGTTATCCGCTATATCCATGACGCATTCAATCGATTTCTTTAGTAGTGTTTTGTCTAGCAAGCTTTTCTTCCGCAATTTTATGATCTGTCTCAACTCGGTTAGGACGATAAAGATCTTGATCGCGTGCCATTTGCTGAGCAATCTTGGGTCCGTTCCATAATGATGGCAGTAGAACGAATGACACCGGTACCGCGGTAATCACGATAAAGGATTGCAAAGCTGTCACCCCACCTGAACCCAGCGAGATTAAAACGATAGCCGTTACCCCCATCATAATGCCCCAAAAGGTACGGATCATAGCGTTGGGCTCGCGCTCACCACTGATAACAACACTGATGGTATAGGTCATTGAGTCGCCGGTTGTGACGATAAAGACCATGGTTAAAATAATAAATAATAGCGAGGTAATTAAGGGGAATGGCAGCTGCTGAGTGACAGCCAACAAAGCACCCGGTAGATTAAAACCTTCAAAAGCGGTACTAACACTACCCGGATTGGCAATCTCAAACGCCAGACCTGAGCCACCAACGACCGTGAACCAAAAGCAGGTCACTAGTGGAGCAATAATACAAACCGTGGTGATTAATTGGCGAATGGTACGACCGCGTGAGATACGGGCAATAAAGATAGCCATCATCGGTCCATAACCCAAGAACCAACCCCAAAAGAATACTGTCCAGCCACCGAGCCAGCCTTCATCACCGCGAAAAGTCGCCATCGGGATAAAGTTATGCACCATCGTGCCAACGCCTTGGATATAACCATTAACAATAAAATTGGTTGGCCCAAACACCAAGATAAAGACCATAAGTGCTACAGCCAACATAACGTTAAAGCGACTAAGTAATTGCATACCGCGAGCCAGCCCACTAATGGCTGAGATGGTATAAAGGGCAATGGCAAAGATGATAATAACGAGTTGGGTAACGAACGTATCAGGAACACCGAATAGTGTATTGAGTGCATAGCTGGTTTGCAGTCCCAAAAAACCAATGGGACCAATCGTACCGGCAGCAACCGCGACAATACAGCAGGCATCAATGATTGCGCCCGTTTGACCATGTAGAACACGTTCGCCAAACATAGGATACAGGAGCGTACGAGGTTTAAGTGGCAAGCCTTTGTCATAATGCAAATGCATTACCACGATAGCGGTCAAGCTACCGACAATCGACCACGCCAAAAAACCCCAGTGCATAAATGACTGGGATAAAGCATTAAATGCACGTTGTTGGATATCAGCAGATTCGCCGTAGAGAGGTGGTGCTGTCACAAAGTGAGCAATCGGTTCAGCGGCTGCCCAAAAGACTCCACCACCCGCAAGTAGCGTACAAAATAGAATCGCCATCCATTTAAAGTTGTCCATTTCAGGCTTGGGTAGATTGCCTAAAATGACCCTTCCGGTGCGACCAGCGCCAACTGCTAACGCAATCACAAAAGTGGCTAACAATAAGATTTGCCAAAAAGGACCAAAAACTTTAGCCGACCACACAAAACCCAAGTCCACTATTTTCGATAAGCGCTCTTCTGCAAAGATCGCCATGAGAACAAAAATAATAATGAAACCACCACTGTACCAAAATGCTGGGTTTTTGAGCCCTAGCGTATCGGATGAGGCTTCTGCATGGGCTGAAGTATCCGCTATCTTAACGGCATCATTAGAGCGTCCTTGCCCATTATCCTTGCTATTAAATCCCTTTAAGTCAGCCATGGTGTGGCTCCATAATGATGTGTCATTTAAATTAGAGAGTTATCTAAACAGTCTTACTTTTCTGATCTTGTCTTGCTCTGCTTTACCTTTTAATAATTCAAATAGTATGTAGCGTCATAGCGCACTAAATACCGCTTAAACATTTAAGCTAGAGGCTTTATACCGCTCTCAAGAAAGTCGAACCAGTTTTGACCGATAATCTTGCCAGCGTCTGTATCATTGAAACCATGTTGCAATAGACCGTTATAGATATTTTCCATACCGTCTTTGCCAGCAAACCACGGCAGCGTATCAGGCCAGCCTGAATTATTGGCATTACCTTCACCATAATCCATCGCCTTTGACCAGCGACCGTTACGCATCCACTCAAGCACGGCTTGCGGTTGGTTAAGACATAAGTCACTACCAATCGCTAAATGCTGGGCGCCATATTTATCAGCACAATCAGCAATCATTCTACAAAAGTCATTGAGCGTACAGGCGCTACCATTTGGCAGATGAAACGGGTATAAGCTGAAACCTAACAGCCCGCCAGCTTTGGTTAAAGCACTAATGACAGTATCGGATTTATTGCGCAGCGCCTCATGGGCAGTACTCGGATTGGCATGACTGATACAGATTGGACGGCTTGATATCTCAATGGCCTCAAGCGTTGACTGCTCCGCGCTATGCGACATATCAATAATCATACCGACTCGGTTCATCTCAGCGATTGCTTGTTGACCGAAACGCGTTACGCCAGAATCATTTTGCTCGTAACAACCCGTCGCTAGTAAGCTTTGATTATTATAAGTCAATTGCATAATCAATAAACCTAAGCGGCGCATGACACTAATCAAACCAATCTCATCATCGATAGGCGAGCAGTTTTGCGCGCCAAAGAAGATACCCACTTTGCCTTGTTGCTTAGCAGTCTCAATATCTGCGACTGAATACACGGGCAAAATCAGATCGCTATTTTGCTCAAAGCGTGCATTCCACTCAGCAAAGCGCGTTAGGGTTTGGCGCGCATCCTCGTGATAGACCAAGGTGGCGTGTACCGCATCGATACCACTGGCTTGTAGCATCTTGAAATAATCACGATCCCAATGGCTATACTGTAATCCGTCAATGATGATATGATCTTGGTACATCTCAAACTCCTTTTATGCTTTTGTAAGTAGCCGCTCGGCGCAGGTTTAACCAGTTGCACCATGTTTAATTAATTAATCAATTAACTGCGGCTAGCATCCTTTTAATCCGTTTCTAGTACGCTTTCTGATAAGCAGTTTTAACGATGGTATAAAACTCTTTGGCATACGTTCCTTGTTCGCGTGGACCGAAGCTTGATTCTTTACGACCACCGAATGGCACATGATAATCCGTACCCGCCGTTGCTAGATTGACCATCACGCAGCCTGCTTGGACTTGTTCTTTAAACATCGCGCTATTACGCAAACTTTGGGTAATAATGCCGCCAGTTAAGCCAAAACGCGTGTCATTAGTCATGGCAATCGCTTCTTCCAAGTTCTGCACACGCATGACGCAAGCAAGCGGAGCAAATACTTCTTCTTGGTTGATGTCCCAGCTATTATCAGTTTCGGTAAATAAGGTAGGCGACATATAATAACCGTCATGCGGCATGTCTAAACGCTCGCCACCAAAGGCTAAATTGGCACCAACTTGCTTGGCTTTTTCAATCCAATCCATGTTAGACGCAAGCTGCTTGTCATCAACGATTGGACCCATAAAGATACCGTCATCAAGCGCATGACCGACTTTTAAGGTTTTCATTTTTGCAATAACGCCATCAACGAAAGCATCATGAATACCGTCCATCACAATCAGACGTGAAGAGGCGGTACATTTCTGACCCGACCCACCGAACGCGCCAGCAACGGCAGCATCAATAGCCACTTGCAAATCAGCATCGTCAGCGATGACCAAGGCATTTTTACTGCCCATCTCTAACTGGCAACGGACAAAGTTTGGTGCGGTTGCCGCCGCAACTTTACGACCAGTCGCGACTGAGCCAGTAAAGCTGACCGCATCGATGTCTTTTGAATTAATCAACGCATCACCAACTGATGAGCCGCCACCAAGTACCAAGTTAAACGTGCCTTCTGGCAATCCTTGACGGTGAATAATTTCTGCCAACGCCACCGCACTGGCTGGCGTTAGATTCGCAGGCTTCCAAATGACGCTATTACCATAGGCTAACGCTGGTGCAATTTTCCAGACAGCGGTAGCAGTTGGGAAGTTCCAAGGAGAAATGATAGCGACGACTCCGACCGCTTCACGGGTTACCTCGACTTTCACCCCAGGACGTACCGAGTCAGCAAGGTCGCCCATTTGGCGTAATACTTCAGCGGCATAATAATGAAAGAATTGACCAGCGCGATAAATCTCGCCTCGACCTTCCGCAAACGGTTTGCCTTCTTCGCGTGATAGCAAAGTACCTAGCTCATCACAACGCGCAATCATCTCATCGCCAATGGCTTGTAGAATTGACTGCTTTTTTTCTATGGGCGTCTTTTCCCATTTTGGCTGGGCAAGGCGCGCAGCTGCAATAGCATCTTGTACTTGGTCACTGCTGGCTTGAGCAAACTCACCAATGGTTTCCGTAACATCAGATGGGTTAATATTAGAAATCGTATCGCTACCTGCTTGCCATTCACCGTTGATATAAAGTGAGCGTTGTGGGTCTTGTTGAGTTACTTGAGTTGACATAAGAACATCCTTAATAACAATTTTTAGTGAGTTTATTTAAATAAAAAATACAATAGATTTGGGTCATAAAATAAATAGAAAATTACAAATGAAAGCCTAAGGTACAGCCGCATAAACAACTAGCTCGACCAACATTTCTTCACGCGCCAATCCTGATATTACTAAAGCAGCGCGATTTGGATAAGGTGCGGTGAAGTATTCAGCATAAACCTGATTGACCACTTTTAGATAGTCGCGGTCAGTGACATAAATTAATACCTGTAATACCGAGTCCATATTAGTATTAGCACATTCTAGGGTATGCTTTAAATTATCAAGTGTTTGGCGAGTTTGGGCTTCGATACCACCTGCTACCACCTCACCATTTTCATCGATAGGAATTTGCGCCGTATAGAGAGTATTATTATTAGTAACTGCCCACTCAAGTGGCGACTTAGAAGCATATAATGAGGTTTTTACGGCTTGTTTGGTTGAGTAAATAGTCATGGGTTTTTATCCTTTAAAGAGAGTGTTTCCTCAATCCTTTACGTTATAATCCTTATGCTACCTATTTAAATATGATAAATCTAACCAATTAAATATTAAATATGATAGGTTTAATCTATCACTTGAAGCCATCATATTTTTTCGAGATATCAGCAAGCATAAAGGTGCTAACCACTATGAAATTGCAGCAGTTAAGACATTTTTTATTTGTAGTAGAAGAAGGCGGCTTTCGCGCAGCAGCCAATCGAGCCAATCGCTCGCAAGCAGCCATATCAGCATCTATAAAGGAGTTAGAGAAGACACTGAATCAGCGTTTATTTGAAGTGGGTAATAAGGCAACATTGACCCCATTTGGAGAAAGCTGCGTACCCAAAATTCAGCAGTTTCTTAGTGTTTATCAAGGATTAGAAGATGATTTACAAGCAATCGCTTCAGGGGACAAAGGAAAGATAAGAATTGCTAGCGTGCCATCATTGGTCACTAAGCTACTGCCTAGCGTCTTGGTCGCCTATTCAAAAAAATTTCCGGATATCGAAATCGTCTTGATAGATGATAATGCGGTGGGTGTGGCAAATCGCTTGCTGACAGGAGAAGTTGATTTAGCATTAGGCAACTGTACGAGTATCAATCAAGCGGATATTGATTTTACTCCGCTCATATCAGACCCCATCGGTGTGGTCTGCCTGAAAAGCAATGAGCTAAACCGTTTATCAGAGCAGCAGTCAAAGTCGTCAAAAACTAAAGCTCAAAAAGGGCTAAAATGGCAGAAGCTAATGACACAGCCATTTATCTATAATGGTACTTGTAAGCTCCTTGAAAATACACCTGCTGAAGCCCTTAATCGCAAGGCTCGCTACACAGTAGAAAACATCACTTCATTGTTCTCGTTATTGAGAAATGACTTAGGTGTCACTACCCTACCGAAACTTGCTTTTCCTTCTAACGAACCTGAGCTGGTTTGGATAAGTTTACTTGACCCCTCTTTAAATAGACAAATTGGTATTTTTAAATTGGCGAATAAAACCATCTCCCCGCCTGCTCAAGCTTTTTATGAGCTGTGTGTGGCATATGTTCAAGAGCACTATTTATTGTAATTGAAAAACCTATGATTTCCTCCCTACTACTCAAAGCGTCTTATCGGTCAATTTAGGGCTATATAAGCTAGTGAACTACCTAAAATCCATTTAAAAAAAAGCTGTTGACCCTGAGTACTTTGTAGGGTCAACAGCTTTTCTATTTTTAGACAAAAGTCTTAATATTGCTTAATTAATCGATCAAACCGCGCTCAATAAGGTGATTAGCATACTGCTCACGTAAGTCTTTTTTGAGCATTTTCCCAGTACCATTTAACGGAACTGCTTCTACGAAGATGACAGCATTAGGAAGCTGCCATTTTGCTACCTTACCTTCATAATGAGCGATTAGCGCCTCTTCGCTTACCTGCTCGCCAACCGCCAATTGGGTAATGATAATCGGACGCTCATCCCATTTTGGATGTGTGGCGCCAATAACCGCTGCCATAGCTACCGAAGGATGCGACATAGCAATATCTTCTAGCTCTACTGATGATATCCACTCACCACCCGACTTGATTAAGTCTTTGGCACGATCTCGAATTCTTAAATACCCGTCTTCGTTGATGGTTGCAATATCGCCTGTATCGAACCAACCATCGGGCTCAAGCGCTGACTCTTCACTAAAGCATTAGCCAGACGCTTACTATTACTATGTATGGTTTTCCAATCCAAATGAGTGGTACTACCATCCGTCTCACGCGAGATAATTGGGGTATCGCCATGATATTTGGCTGCATGTTCAATTAAATGACTAATCAGCAATGGACGGTGCATCATTTGTCCGAGCATACTTTCCTCCTTGAAAGTTCGTTCTGAATAGTTGGGTGTTATCTCATTTAGCAAGCTCATCAAAGGTTAAAAATTCAAAATGACAAGTATGTTCATAACACCCAAAAAAAGGTAATTACCGACACCTGACCTATATAAATCAGGTGGTTTTACCAAACCACTTTTACATGAAACGTGCCGCAAGCTCCTTCATAATCTCATTGGTGCCGCCATAGATTTTTTGTACCCGTGCATCGGCATAGAGTCGAGCGATAGGATATTCCATCATATAGCCATAGCCACCAAATAATTGCACGCATTCATCCATGACGATACATTGTTTTTCAGTCACCCAATACTTAATTAATGCGGCATGTTGTACAGTAAGCTTTTTGTCTAACAACGCCTCTATAGCAGCATCACATAGCGCACTTGCGGCGATATAATGACTGTTACACTCAGCCAGTTTAAAACGGGTATTTTGAAAGCCCCAGACTGGTTTGCCAAAAGCAGTACGCTCTTTGGTATAGTCAATGGTCAAATCTAGTGCTAGTTTCATAGCGCCAATACCTGCCAACGCTACGATCAAGCGTTCCTGCGGCAACTCTTGCATCAACTGCATAAAGCCCATACCTTCAACGGTACCGAGTAAATTCGCTTGCGGCACACGCATATTGCTAAAGAATAGCTCTGAGGTATCTTGTGAAGCCAAACCTAGCTTTTTCAGCTTTTTACCGCGCTCAAATCCTGGGGCATTGTCGGTTTCTACTACAATTAGCGAGACGCCTTTAGCACCCTGATCTCTATCCGTTTTACAAGCAACGATGATTAAGTTGCCTAATTGACCATTGGTAATAAAAGTCTTTGAGCCATTGATAATATAGTCATCATCATCCTTGACGGCAAAGGTTTTGATGTTTTGCAAATCAGAGCCTGTACCCGGCTCAGTCATAGCAATAGCGCCAATAAGCTCACCGGTCGCCATCTTCGGTAGCCATTTCTGCTTTTGCGCCTCTGTTCCGTGATGCAAGATATAAGGCGCTACGATTCCTGAATGCAAAAAGCCGCCAAATCCTGCTTGGTTGGCTTCTGCCTGAGCATAAATTAATGCCGCTTCATGACGAAAGTCACCGCCTGCTCCGCCATACTCTTCTGGCATAGAGGCACATAAAAAGCCCATTTCGCCAGCTTCTAACCACGCTTCGCGATCCAGCATGCCACTTTCACGCCACTTTTCGTCATGCTGCTCCCAATCTTTAAAAAGTTTTAGCGCACTCTCGTGCAGCATCTCAATCTCTTCGTCCATCCATTTCGGTTTAAAACAGGCGATAGCCATAAAATCTTCCTTGATAGTTTATTAAATTTGAGTTGGTATAAGGTTTATAAAAAACCACTATTTAGGCAAAGCACCCTTATTACTCTTTATGATAAAAGTAAGAAGTATTTATCTTAAAAACTATATATTTATCATAGGTAATTTAAATTACCATAAATAACATCCTTATTGCTTAGCAAGACCTATTATTTGTTAAGATCACCCTTATAGTCAAGTAACAATTAAAATAATAGTCAGTTATATCGGTAATTAAAATTACCCTAAAAACTATATCTTAAGCCGCCTCATTGGCTTTTTTTCGCAGTTCATGACGCAGTATTTTACCAACCGTTGACTTGGGCAACTCGGTGATAAACTCAATGTCACGAGGACATTTATAGCCTGCCAAGCTTTCTTTACAAAACGCTTTAATCTCTTCCTCCGTGACACTAGAATCCGACTTTACCACGTAGGCTTTGACTGATTGACCTTGTGATTCACTATCAACGCCGACCACCGAACATTCAGCCACCTTGGGATGTGCTTCAATGACATTTTCGACTTCATTGGGATAAACATTAAAACCACTCACAATAATCATATCTTTTTTGCGATCGAATATTTTTACGTAGCCTTTATCATCCATAGTGCCGATATCACCTGTTTTGAGGTAACCATCAGCGGTGAAAAATCCCGCATTGTCGATATTGTGATAACTAGAGATGACATTATCGCCTTTGATACAGAGCTCTCCTACATCTCCTAACTGTAGAACGCTTCCAGCTTCATCACGAATGCTGATATCTATACCGGGTAATGGCATGCCGATGCTACCGTTAAACTCCTTATTGGTAAAAGGATTGGCGGTGCCTACGCCCATGGTCTCTGACATACCCCAACCTTCTAAGATAGGATGACCCGTTGCTTTAAGCCACTTTTTAGCCGTTTCTGGCGTCGCTGCCATACCACCAGCAACAGACAGTTTTAGCTCAGAGACATCAATGGTTTTAAACTGAGGATGCGCCATTAACGCTTGAAATAAAGTGTTTACTGCGGGTAAAAGATGGAATGGACGCGATTTGAGTGTTTTGATAAAACCATCGATATCACGCGGATTGGTAATTAGCATCAGGTGCTGACCCAATCTGACACCTACCATAGAGATTACAAAAGCAAATATATGGTATAGAGGCAAAGCAACGATAGTATTTATTTGCTCCTTGCTAGTCACTCCATCATAAATAGGTTGAAACCAAGCCTCATACTGCGTGGTTGCAATTTCTATGTTGTGATGGCTGATAATAATACCCTTAGCCTTGCCTGTCGTACCGCCTGTATAGGTCAACAACGCCACATCTTTAGCGCCAGCTTGAGGGCGGGTATAGCTCATACCTTTACCCTTTCTCAAGATGGATTTATAGGCGTAGACTTTATACTGGCTATTGGATTTAAGCGTGTGGGCTGGAACTGCTTTTTTGACATATTTTGCCGCCAAATCGACGATTTTACCTTTGACAGTGCCTAACATATCGCCGATATCGCTACACACAACGGTTTTTACACCAGTTCCACCAACTATTTTTTCAAGCGTTGCGCAAAAAGGCGTCAAAATGAATATGGCTTTACAATCAGAGTCATTAAGTTGGTATTCAAGCTCTCGAGCTGTGTATAGCGGGTTGACCAAGGTAATGACCATACCTGCTCGCAGTGCACCAATAACGATAGGCAGATACTGATTGACATTAGGCATCATAATGGCAATCACCGATCCTTGCTTAAGACCTAGGCTTTGTATCCAAGCGGCAACCACTTTTGATGCCTCATCAACCTGAGCGTAGGTATGAGTCACGCCCATATTGGTGATCAGCTCATCTTGAGAAAATTTTGCAAAAGAGCGCTCAAATAGCTCTAAAAGGGATTGGTTGGTCGCTGAGACATCAGCTACGACGCCTTTAGGATAATTCTCTAGCCAAACCTTTTTCATAATAAACCTTCCTTGGTTTTTTATCATTGATGGTTAACTCGATAAGCTATAGTCAGTTCAATATAATTTGGATACAAGGAAGGCGAGTAAAAGTACTATAAATAGTAGACTAAGCGAGCCTGACACCGTATCTGATTTATATAGGACTGACTATGCTTTACTGCCAACCTGGTGTCGCACTATGTTCATCTTGATGGGCAAATAAAGGATGCACGCGAGCTTCCTCCAACGTCAACACCGGAGTAACGCAAACATCTGCTGACTCAAAAATCTGCTGCCAGTAAGCAAGCGGCTGGCTGGCAAAGGTATCAGCGACCACTTTAGCCGCCTTTTGACTGTCTTTGGTATTTGGCATGACACCCATTTGCCAGTGCTTGGTCTTGAGCTCAGGCAATTCTAAAACGTCACATAAACCTTGCCAAAACTTCAATTCTAGCGAACCTACTGCCATATAACGCTCGTCGGCTGTTTTGTATAAACGATAACAAGGCAGTAAGCCTCCTAAAAAATCATGTTGCGGCTTTGGATTTTTACCAGTGAAGCTTTTTACCAGCTTCCCAGTCGCTTTAGGCATGACCATATGCTGATATAAGCTGTGCGTCATACTGACCGCTACGTGACGACCTTTGCCAGTACGCTGTGCTGAAAACACGGCAGCCAAAAGGGCAATCACTGCCGTGTCACTACCGCCTGCCAAGTCTGCAAACTGGATATTAGGCATGGCCTGTTCGCCAGCGGCAGTCTTGAGCTGGTCAAGCACGCCGCTCATCGCCATAAAGTTGATGTCATGACCAGCTTTGTTAGCCCAATTATGTTTAATATTCGGCTTGGTTTGAGAGTCGTCACTGCCATCAGACACTCCATCAGTTATGCCATAACCCGTGATTGAAACCATGACCAGCTTGGGGTTGAGAGCATGCAAGGTTTTGGCATCCAGTCCCATACCTTCAAGCACTTCAGGGCGAAAGCTATCAAGCATTACATCCGCACTTTTTAAATGCGCTTTGATAACATCAATACCCTCAGGATCACGGAAATCAACTTTTTGAGTCTCTTTACCATGATTCAACGCGGTAAACAGCTCGCCAAAGGCGCGGGCTGGATCGCCATTAAGCGGTTCAATCTTAATAATATCCGCACCTAAATCTGCAAGTAGTCGCGTGGCGAAAGGCCCTGGGAGATTGCGCGTCAAATCAACGACGCGCAAACCATCCAAACAATCGCTCATAGCATCCATAGCACTAGCTAAATTAACCATCGATAAACTCCTCGCCCTTCTTGGCCATTTTCACAAGAATCTGAGCCGGTTCAAAACGCTCACCATACTTGCTAGCAAGCTCGCGGCTATGCTCTACAAATTTGTCGACACCTACTGAGTTGATGAACTGCAACGTACCGCCTTGGTTAGGTGCAAAACCCCAGCCAAAGATAGAGCCGATGTTGGCATCCGCCACGGTACGTACGACATTTTCCTCGAAGCATTTCGCGGTCTCATTAGCTTGAACGTATAATAAACGGTCTACCAAGTCTTGCTGCGATGGTTGCTCGTCTTTAGTTGGATATAGCTCAGTGAGCTCAGGCCATAAGCGTTTTTCAGCATTTTCAGGGTAATCATAGAAGCCTTTAGCGACCTTCTTCCCTTCACGGCCAAGCTCATTAACCATTTTTTCAACCACTGGCATTGCAGGGTGTGGCGTGAACGTTTTACCTTCAGCTTCTAGTGCCCGCTTAGCTTGTTGCATCACATGTAAGGATAGACTGAGCGATACTTCATCTTGCAGTGCCAGTGGCGGCACCGGCATGCCAGATTTCATACCGACCACTTCGATGCTGCGCGGATGTATGCCTTCACTTAACATTGCAATACCTTCTGAGACATAAGTACCGAATACACGAGAGGTGTAAAAACCGCGGCTATCGTTAACGACGATTGGCGTCTTAGCAATTTGACCGACATAATCAAAGGCTTTGGCTAAGGTTGCATCATCCGTATCTTCACCAACGATAATCTCAACCAACGGCATCTTATCGACTGGCGAGAAGAAATGCAGGCCAATGAACTGGTTTGGACGTGTGCTCGCTTTCGCAAGTTCAGTAATAGGTAGCGTCGATGTATTTGAGGCATAAACAGCAGTTTCTGGTATCACTGCTTCAGACTTACGAGTACATTCTGCTTTAACATCTACATCTTCGAAGACCGCTTCGATAATTAAATCACAGCCTTCTAGATCATCATAAGAAACTGTCGTTTTGATTTTATCTAATAACGCTTGTTTTTTGTCCTCGTTTGAGCGACCACGGCTGATAGCCTTATCTAACAACTTAGTAGAATAATTTTTGCCTTTTTCAGCACCTTCGATCGCCGTATCTAAAAGAACCACTTCCATGCCTGCTTTGGCTGAGACATAAGCGATACCTGCCCCCATCATGCCAGCACCAAGAATACCGACCTTTTTAGTTTTATAGCGCTCAAAACCCTCAGGTCGTGATTGGCCTTTTTTGATGCTATTAAGCTGTGTCCAAAGGGTATTAATCATATTTTTGGATTCAGCTGAGAGCACACAGGCGACAAAGTAGCGTGACTCAATCTCAAGACCGGTATCGATATCAACCAAACAGCCTTCAAACACGCAAGACATAATGTGGGTGATGGCCGGATAATTGCCATGTGATTTTTGATTGGCCATCGCAGGAGCAATAGAAAATATCGGTACTATTTTAGGGTTTTTGCTATCACCACCTGGAATCTTAAAGCCTTTTTTATCCCACGGTTGCTGCGCAGTAGGATTGGCTTTGATCCAGTCTTTGGCCTGCTTTAGCATATCTGCTTGATCAGTGGCCACGGCATCAATCAGACCCATGTCTTTAGCAGCAGCTGGACGCAGCTCTTTACCTTGAGTCATGAGCTCTAATGCTACTTGAATACCAACCAAGCGCGGTAAACGCTGAGTACCACCACCGCCTGGCAACAGACCCAACTTAACCTCAGGTAGACCCAGCTTGGTTTTAGGAGAATCAATCACTATACGATAATGACAAGCCAATGCTAGCTCTAAGCCACCGCCAAGTGCCGTTCCAGTTATGGCGGCGGCGACAGGTTTTCCTGATATTTCAAGTTTACGTAAGCTACCTTTAAGATCTTCTACTAAGTCAAATGCTTGCTCAGCGGTTTGGATACTAGCCAATTGGTCAATATCGGCACCAACGACAAAGGTTTCTTTACCAGAGGTTAAAATCAAACCTTTGGCAGACGCATCGTTGATAAAGCTATCGGTCATCTTAGCAAAGGAGTCTGTAAAACCATCACCGATGACATTCATTTTACGATCTGCTTGATCGATAATAACAGTGATAATTCCATTATCAGATTCGGCAGAAAAGTGGTTCAATGCATTGATGGCATCTACGCTATTTGTGCTCATATTAAGTCCTTCTTATATTATTGTATGTCGCTTTAATCACTAAAAACTAATGACAATCATTAAAAACCTATCAGTGCTAGACGCGCTCAATGATAGTCGCAATGCCCATACCACCGCCTACGCACAAGGTGATCATCGCTGTTTTCAAGTCGCGACGTTCTAATTCGTCAAGTACCGTCGTCATAAGCATCGCGCCTGTCGCGCCAAGGGGATGACCCATCGCGATAGCGCCACCATTGACGTTGACAATATCAAGTGAGATGCCAAAGTCGTTGGCAGTATTGAGTGGTACGGCAGCAAAGGCTTCATTAATCTCCCAAAGGTCAATATCCGAGGCTTGCATGCCCGCTTTATCGAGGGCTTTTTGACAGGCAGGCGTTGGACCCGTCAGCATGATGGCAGGTTCCGAGCCAATGACTGAAGCCATGGTGATTTTGGCACGAGGTTTTAGACCGGCCTTTTTGCCAGCAGCAGCGCTACCGACTAAACAGAGCGCAGCGCCATCAACAATGCCTGACGAGTTACCCGCGTGATGGACGTGGTTGACGTGTTCAATGGTGGTGTATCTATCTAATATAACGCTATCAAAACCCATTTTTCCCGGCATAACAAAAGAAGGATTAAGCCCAGCTAAAGTGGCTACATCGGTGTTTGGACGAATGGTTTCATCTTTGTCTAACAACAGCATGCCATTCATGTCAGTGACAGGGACGACTGATTTATCATAGTAGCCTTGTTCCCACGCCGCAGCGGCACGGCGGTGCGACTCGGTGGCAAATTCGTCGACATCAGTACGACTAAAGCCTTTCAGCGTCGCTATAGTATCTGCGCCAACCCCTTGCGGAACAAAGTGTGTCGCCTCGTTGACGCGTGGATCCATGTACCACGCCCCACCATCAGAACCCATCGGCACGCGACTCATCGATTCAACGCCACCTGCGACCACCATATCCTCCATACCTGACATAACTTTGGCAGCGGCAAGATTGATCGACTCAAGGCCTGATGCGCAATAACGTGACAACGTCACTCCTGCGACACTTTGTGCCCAGCCTGCATCAATGACTGCAATGCGAGCAATATCAGAACCTTGTTCGCCAATTGGAGTTACACAGCCAAGCACCACATCATCAACTAAGCTGGTGTCTAAGCTATGACGCTGCTGCATCTCTTTTAACAAAGTACGAACTAACCAGATAGGCGTCGCTTGATAAAGCGAGCCATCTTTTTTTCCTTTGCCACGTGGCGTGCGAAGTGACTCATAAATGTAGGCGGTCTCAGTCATAAAAAATCCCTTTTTGTAGATGATAAATGGAGTTAAAAAATAACAGCTATATTATATTTATAATAAAATGGTAATATATATTACCTTTAAGTATAATACTTATAATCTCATTAAATACTAATCTAGATAGCTATTATATTAGAAAATATATACAGCTTGTGCAATCGATTATTTTATAATGGTAATATATATTGTCTTTATCAATTTACTGTAAACGCTAAAACCATCTAAAAGCCAATACTATAAAGGAACCATAAGCTATGAAAACCACTCGCTCGAAAACACAACTTAGTAATGATGATGGCTCTAATCACAGAGTTAGCAAGACTCATGCTAAGACTAGTAGTAAAACCAATAATACAACCTCCAAAAAAGAGGCTCAGAGTAAACCCTCATCCTTGGCTCCTTTATCCGACATGCGACCCGCTACTTTAGACAAAATAGAAAAAGCGGTGCGCCAGTTATTTGCAGGTCATGATGCAAGCGATATCACTATGATACAGATTGCAAATGCGGCAAACGTGTCGCTGCAAACGCTCTATAAGTATTTTGGTGATAAACAAACGGTGCTCTACACTATTATGGACTTGGTGCTGGGAAGGTTGGCGGCGAGAATGATGGATCACCTACAAGGTATTGACAGTGTGGAGGATCGCTTACGCAAGACATTGTGGGTATGTCTTGATTTTGTAGATACTCAGCCTGACGCTGTGATGGTGCTATCTAAAGTATCGATAGCGCGTTTTCATAACATTGCTATTTATAAGAATAAAGAGCTTATTAACGCGTTTTTGAGTGTATTAGAAGATGGCCAAAAGCGAGGGGTACTCGTTGATACAGTACCACTGCATATTTTATTTGATGTGTTTATGGGATTCGTCAGTCGACTTGGCATTATGCAGAATATTCGTCAAGCAGATACGCCGCTAAATGCAAATTTTGATGCTCTATTTGATATGTTGTGGCGCTCGATGTCTAAGCCTGAAGGATCCGTATCTTAAAATAGTACACAAGTTACTGAGGGCATTGCTCATAATAAAAGCTTAGTGAACCTCTTGTTAAAGTAGCTTCAAATTTCAAAGTATACAACTGAATCCTAAGTATTTAATTGGTATGGATTTTAATATCCATAAGTCCTCTGCCAACCGCTTTTATGAGAAATAGCAGCATTGGCCGATGGAGGGATGGCTTGAGCAGTTTTCAAATATGGGACTTATTCGTTGGACAGCAGAACAGACAGTTCCGATAGTTATATTACGAGAGCCGAGTACTGATGAGATAAACCAAGCACACTGCCTTAGTGCGCCTTACACCAAACCCAAAAAAACGATTAGCCGTGTCAAACTCGTTTAGGCTACAGTGCGTAGCACTTGCACACATTTTCCTTGCTACTCTAATTTTTGTGAATGGTATTACATCATAACTCTAACCGACGCAATCTAAGCGCATTACCAATCACCGATACTGACGATAAGCTCATCGCAGCTGCGGCTATCATCGGACTCAGTAATAACCCGAAAGTGGGATACAGTACGCCCGCAGCAATCGGTATGCCAATAGCGTTATAGATAAAGGCAAAGAACAAGTTTTGTCTGATATTACGCATGGTAGCGTGGCTAAGTTTATAGGCTTTGGCAATGCCCATTAGATCGCCCTTGACCAAAGTAATACTGGCGCTTTCCATCGCCACATCGGTACCCGTACCCATAGCGATACCAACGTTAGCCTGTGCTAGTGCGGGAGCGTCATTGATACCGTCTCCTGCCATAGCCACCAACTTACCGCTATCTTGCATCTCTTTGACAATACGGTTTTTGTCCTCTGGTGAGACGTCAGCGTGTACTTCGTCAATGCCTAATTTATTAGCGACTGCTTGTGCGGTTTTCTCATTATCACCGGTTAGCATAACTACTTTTAAACCTGCATCATGTAGCAGTTTTATAGCGTCAGCAGTACTGGGCTTGATGGGATCAGCGACTGATATTATCCCCGCCGCTTTGCCGTCTATTGCGACGAACATGACTGTTTCGCCGTCTTTTCGACGCACGTCGGCTTTACTGGATAATTCACTATCAAAACTATTTAGGCTTTGCATCAACTTTGAGTTACCGATAGCGATTTGCTTGCCATTAACTGTAGCTTGTACGCCCTCGCCCGTCGTTGAATTAAAATCAGTAGCTTTGGGAATACTAAGCGCTTTGTCCTCAGCGGCTCGAACGATAGCTTCTGCTAAAGGATGCTCGCTAGCGCTTTCTACAGCGGCTACTAAAGCTAAAAACTCATCTTCATCTTGACCTGCCAGTGCATCGATCGCCGTTAATTCAGGTTTACCAGCAGTCAATGTGCCGGTTTTATCGACGACGATGGTATCGACTTTTTCCATACTCTCAAGCGCTTCAGCATTTTTGATAAGGACGCCATTTTGTGCGCCTTTACCGGTACCAACCATAATAGACATCGGCGTTGCCAATCCGAGCGCACAAGGGCAAGCAATAATAAGTACTGCAATAGCGTTAACTATCGCGAATGCCATTGCAGGTGCAGGCCCAAACATAGCCCAAACGATAAAAGTGATGACTGAACAGATAAGTACAATCGGCACGAACCAACCTGCTACTTGATCGACTATTTTTTGTATTGGCGCACGACTACGCTGAGCTTCGGCAACCATTTGCACGATTTTGGATAACACCGTATCGTCACCGACATTGACCGCTTCGATTAATAAAGTGCCAGTACCATTGACGGTGCCTCCAGTAACGGAATCGCCTGTCACTTTAGCGACAGCAAGCGGCTCACCAGTGACCATCGACTCATCAACATTACTATTGCCCTCAATGACCGTACCATCTACGGGTAGTTTTTCACCTGGTTTGACGCGCAGCTTATCGCCACTGACGACTTCTTCTAAAGAAACCTCTACCTCAGCGCCACTTTCATCCACTCGTCTTGCTGTCGGTGGGGCTAGCTCAAGTAACGCTCGAATCGCGCCTGAGGTTTGACTTCTGGCCTTTAATTCTAAAACTTGGCCCAATAGGACTAAGGTAGTAATAACAGCGGCCGCTTCGTAATAAACACCGACTTGACCCGCCGAGTCTCTAAAGCTGTCTGGAAAGATAGCTGGGAAGAAAGTGGCCACTAGACTGAAACCGAACGCGGCACCTACGCCCAGAGAGATTAAGGTAAACATATTTAGATTGCGGCTTTTTATCGATTGCCAACCGCGAACAAAGAACGGCGCTGCACCCCAAACGACAACGGGGGTTGCTAAGGCTAATTGTATCCACTGCGCGACTTGTGAAGAGATAGCAAATTGACCAATGCTATCTAAATTTATCCCGACCATATCGCTCATGGCGTACAAGAAAAGCGGGATAGTGAGTACGGTACAGATCCAAAAACGACGGGTCATATCGTCAAGCTCTGAGGTATCTTCTTCACCGACAGTGAGCGTTTCGGGCTCTAACGCCATACCGCATATTGGACAGCCACTATTCTCGACATCTCTGACCTCAGGATGCATGGGACAGGTGTAGACTGTGCCCTCATAATCATCTGGCACTTTGTCGTATTTGCCACCTTTGACGGATTTTACATCAGTATTATTGGTATTGGTTGAATCAGTGCTATGACATTGTGCTTGTTTGTCTTCATTATCGCTTGAGTCAGCAACCTCATCTTCAGGTTTAAGAAACATCCCACATATTGGACAATCACTCGCTTCGATATCTCTGACTTCAGGATGCATGGGGCAAATAAAGACTGTACCGTTGTAATGCTCAGGTACTTTATCGTACTTGCCGCCTTCGATAGGTTTTTCATTGTCAATAGGTTTCATAGAATTACTCCTTGAAGACAATAAGCCATAACAATGACTAAAAGTTTTGGTGCTGTTCTAACAAGCATCCTGACATCGGTCATCACCATAATGGATATAAAAGAATAGCACATCAAATATATTAATGTGATGGTCGATTTTTATCGATATAGTGAATTTACTTTAGAATGCAATATCTGTTCAATGTCCTTTATATTCAAGCCTATAAATTTGATTTATCCGATATCAAACATTATAGTTACTCTAATGTTTTAGATTCTAGAGATTGTTATGCCAATCAAAATTGGTGAGCTTGCTAAACGCACAGGCGCCACAGTAGAAACCATTCGCTATTATGAAAAAGAGCAGTTGTTACCAGCGCCTTCACGCAGCGCAGGCAATTATCGTTTATATAGCGAAACGCATATGGCACGACTACAATTCATCCTACACTGCCGTACATTGGACATGACGTTGGATGAAGTTCGAACCTTACTACAGTATTGGGATGAGCCTGACAGAGAGTGTGGTGATGTCAATAACTTGTTGGATGAGCATATTCACGCTGTGGAAATACGGATGAAGGAGTTGACACAGTTAAAGCAACATTTAATAGCTTTACGGCAGAAATGTATAAACGAGGCCTCAGCCGAGTCATGTGGAATATTAAACAGCCTTGCCGATAACTCTTGTCATAAGTAGTTATATCAGCGGTCCCAATACTTGAATGTTCAACAGATTCAAAAAATAGTGGGGATATTTGAGAGGATGGCTATTTTAGAAGGGAATAAGCGCCCAAATCAGGAACTTAACGTCACTGAAAAGGAAGAGGTCTAGTTGATTCACTTTAAAAACGATACAGTGCTGCTGAAGTAAATTTTTTGCAGCCTCTGTCACGCTTGCGAGCAGCAAGCAAGAAAAGTTTATAATAGCACGTGACTATTTACTTCTGAGCTTTCTGACAATCGTATCGATTTTATTTAGAATTGCCTATAACAAGTGGTTTTTTTAAGCCAAAGATTTAACTGCTGGCGGTATAGGATAAATTTTGTCATAAATCAAGTTATAGATAAAAGCATATACCAGATAAAAAGTAGCCATAGTAATGTCCATTTTAAAAGCTTCCCAAAGGCTCATATGCAAGTACCAAGCAATAAATGGTAACAGTAAGCATAGCAGTCCTGCTTCGAACAACAACGCATGTAATACTCGTAGCGAGATTGTTTTATGGCTGTCTCCACGTAGTTTCAATAAGCCATGATCAAACAACAAATTATAAATATAGTTCCAAATGGTCGCAGTGACAGAGCCTACCACGGCGATAGTGCCCATCAATTGCATCTCAAATCCAAACACCCAACTTGCTAAAGGGGCAAAAGTTAATAAACCTATTATTTGAAAGGCTAAAGTATGGCGAATCCGATCCTTCATAGTGCGCATGATACTTCCTAATAATTGTAAAAAACCACACCCTAAAACACTCTCTTTGGTTATCAAATTGGTTATTAAGAGGATATTTAATAGAGACGCTGTTATCAGGGTCTGTTGAACATTCAAATATTAGTGTTCGCTATCCCGATGATCCCTATTGTCATTACTAAAAACTGTCATTACTAAAATAGGTATAAAGACATTAAAGGTGCAGTGTCCTACACAATGTATGCAATGGCGTTATAACAAAACCATTCAGCTTATGGCTAAAGAATTCATAACAGAAAATGATCACTTAAGTTACGTTGCTACTATGACTATTGATATCCTTACATGGTGGTATATAGATAGCTAAAAGGGGTATATGCATCACTTGTGATTTAGTTATGGGGTTTCTCAAATATAAAAACCTTCTATGCTATACAGAAATAACGTAGAAGGTTTTGGCTGGTTGGCTGTCTTATTAGCTAGCAAGCTTAAGCTTATTTGCACTACTCATAAGTGCGTTAAGGTTTTTCTCAAGCTTACCTTTTTCCATTTTATTTTTAGCGATAGCCTTAATACTCTCATCTGCTGCCTGCTTATTGCCTTCAGCGACTGCCTGCTTCAATGCTAAGTGCTCACGTATAATGGCGACTCGCAAAGGCTCAATTTTATTAATAATACGGTTGATAGACTGATGCAAGTCTGACTGTTTATAACGTTCCTTCACTTTAGAGGATTTATATAAGACGCTATTTTTATCCCCTTTTGCGCTTGCGAGCTTCTCTACATATTCAGCAGCTATCTTGTCCGCATACTCATTTTGAACACCAATCTCTAAAACCTGCTCTTCTAAAACGATACCCAACTGTTCCAATTCGCTATTTTTAATTGCACTTTCTGACATTTTCAGCATTCCCTTGTAGATGACTCACGCATATTTAATTGGCCACATATTATGCGTGCATCTTAACCTAAGAGTACAAGTGTACACAATAGCCATTTAGCCCTTTTAACATAACGGTATAAAAGACGCAGGAAAAACCACCACGTCATCTTCTTCTTGCCATGGCTGAAACTTAGTCATAGCCTGCAAAAAGATGGGATGCTCAAGCCAATTTTGTAGCCATGATTGTAGTTTTGGATATGGTAAACTGTAAAATACCTCACGATCCACATGGGCAAATTGGCGAACAAAAGGCATAATGCCAATATCGGCAATGCTTACACTGTCTCCCAGTAGATAAGCATTTTTAGTGAGCAACGCTTCTAAAACCTGTAAAAACTCTTCACCCTGTTGTCGATATTCTGTCTGGGTCATTTCAAGATGGCGGTCGGCATATTTATAACGATCCAGCCAATATTTAAACTCGTTGTCGTTTTTCTCGATTAAAGCGTTTGCCTGAGGTAAAGTCTCTGAGTCTAACAGCCCTTGCGGATCTTGCTGTTCAAGCGCCCACAGCATTATCTCTCGACTCTCTTCAATCACAGTCCCATCAATACGCTGTAATACAGGTACGGTGCCTTTCGGACTAATGGCCAGCATTTGGGCTGGTTTGTTTTTAAGGACTATCTCTCGCAGCTCTACTTGCAATCCAGCAAACAAAAGACCAAGCCGCGCGCGCATGGCATAGGGACAGCGACGAAAAGAATATAAGTAAGGAAGTGAAACAGTCATAGATATTTTTCGCAGTCAAAGCGAGATCAATAGGCTCATAGTCACAGACTCTAGGATACTTTTTATCAGATTCGTCCTAGTGGTTGTTTGGTTTTCTACTGATCTCTATTAAAGGTTGGCAAAAACTAATGCTTCAAAGCATCGAGCAAAGCCAGTATCATAGCGGTATCAAGGCATGCCCTCAATCTAAACGATCATATCAAAAGGAACACCATGTGTCGAAGGCTCAGACAACTACCGAACCCGCATCTGGCATGAGAAAAAATCAAAAATCTGCATTGAAAAATCTAACCATCATAGGTTACCTAGAAGGCACTTCTTTTTTATTATTGCTAGGCGTTGCCATGCCGCTAAAGTATATGATGGGTATCCCCGAAGCGGTGAAATACCTCGGTATGGCTCACGGTGGCTTATTCATCGCCTATATCCTAATACTCATGATCGTCGTCAACAAGGTTAAAACCCCAATTTGGGCGATGCCTGCGGGTGTACTCGGCTCGTTTTTACCATTTGGGCCGTTTATTTTTGATCACTTTTTAAAAAAGAGCTTACATAAAAAAGAGCTTACATAAAAAAGTGCAGTAAACAGTTTAAAAACCTCTATTTTTCATACTAAACAACCCCCATAAGTTATTCACTTACGGGGGTTGTTTTATACTTCGTGATGAATGCTATTTTTCTATTTAGCTTGTTAATTGACAGCTTGTGCTTTTTGGTGCTTACGAACGTTAGTGCCATCCTTGCGAGTGATGGTTATTCCTGTGAAGCCAAACAATATCGTTAGTAATAGCGATAAATAACAGAAGAATGCATAAGGCAGATAATCAAGTACAGGTACTTCTAACGCTTGGCTGATGAACACACCACACACACTCCATGGCACGAGTGGATTGATAACCGTACCCGCATCCTCAATAGTGCGCGATAAGTTTTTGGGATGTAAGTTCAAGCGCTCAAACGTCTGGCGAAAAGCCGTCCCTGATAATAGAATACTCAAATACTGCTCACCTATAAGCACGTTGATACTCAATGCTGCCATAGCGGCGGCAAAAATCGCGCGACCTGAACTGGTTAGCATATCTCTGATACCTAACAATAACGCTGGCAAGATACCCAATGCGCGTAGCAAGCCACCTAAGCTTAATGCCAATATCACAATGGTCTGCGTAAAGAACATGCTCTGCATACCACCGCGTGAGATCATGCCGCCTACTTCGCCCAGCTCCAAGTTGTCAGCAGGTGTATAACCACCAAACATGTAATTACCCAGCTGCCCAATACTGGGCGTACTGTGCAAATAGGTAATGAGTAACGCGCTAGCAATGGTGTAAATGATAGTGTAGATGGCATTCACTCGACAAACCGCTAAGACGATTAGCACGATAAATGGTAGTACTGAATAACCATGGACTAAGCCGCTATCAACCAATTGTGATTGCAACATAGTAATTTGATCTAAATTGCCGCTACCTGTCTGCCCCGAAAAGAACCAAAACAATCCTGCTGTAATGAGCCACGCCGGTACCGTGGTATACATCATATTACGAATATGCTCAAACAAATCAATGCCCACGACAGAAGAAGCCAGCGTACAAGTGTCTGATAAAGGAGACATTTTATCTGCAAAGAACGCACCCGAGACGATGGCACCTGCAGCGATAGCGACATTGGCATCAAAGGCATTGCTCATCCCAATAAAGGCCACGCCTATCGTCGCTGCCGTGGTCAAACTACTGCCCAAAGCAATACCGATAATAGAGGTCAATACAAAGGCGGAAATATAATAATACTGCGGTGAGATGAGGTCAAAACCATAGTACATAATGGTGGGAATAGCGCCCGACATCATGAGAGCAGCAACTAGCAATCCAATAAAAAATAATAAATAAATGGCACCAATACCGCTAACGACGCCTGAAGACATCTGCTCTTGCATCTTCTCAAAGCTTAAACCCTTAAACATACCTAGGGCCAGCAAAACGGCAATAGCAAGCATTAACGATAGGTGCGGAACCCAGCCAAAGCCGATCATGGTGACACCCATAATCGCGATGACAACGCTAGCAATGATAAAAGCTATCTTAGGAGATAGCTCGGTAAGTACATGTGGCGGCATAACACATCCTTGGCGTACCAGTAAATTCTGGCGTTAGGGTTGGCGTTGAGGGTGGACAGTTTAATGAGTTACGATAATGATTGCTACTCTCATTATTTACCCATTAGGCTATCAGTTTTAGCTGCCATGACAAAGTCATTACGATGCAGACCTTTGATGCTATGTGACCACCAAGTGACGGTAACCTTTCCCCACTCAACCAACATCCCAGGATGATGCCCTTCTGCTTCGGCAATTTCGGCAAGTTCATTGGCAAATGCCATCGCTTTAACGAAGTTTTTAAATTTATACCGACGTTGTAATTGATTGATGCCATCGACTTCGATAAGCGACCAATCAGGAATTTGTTTTAATAGCTCGCGTGCTTCACTCTCATCGACGGTCGGAGCGCCAATACGGCAGGCTTCACAGCTGGCTTGTGATAATGTGGTCATTATGATGTCCTTTTTTAACTATTAATTTTAGGGGCTGTATAGAATTCAAATCAGCGGCAGCCAGATAAAGACACAAGCGAGAA
>NZ_RRYW01000158.1 GCF_014861365.1 Psychrobacter sp. FME6 | reverse complement strand
TGCTTCGGCTGTCACCCTTCTTTTATTACTCCAGCATACTTTTTGATACACCACCAAAAATTTAATAACTATTTTTCTTTAAACAACTCCCCAATTTCAACTACTTCTTCAAAATCAAACCCTAACTGCTCACCTTTACGCTGGCGCATCTGCTCAATACGCTGCTTGCGTCCTGCGATTAGCCTTAACACCTCACGGCGCTGCTCGTTAGTCATCTCATGCCACAATTGACGCTCCTTACGACTGCGCAGACAGCCAAAGCAGTAGCCCTTTTTATTGCTGGTGCAAACGCTAATACAGGGATTGGTAATCTCGAACAGCTCAATCTGCTGGCTCATGGCATCTCCATTGCTAGTAATATCATTCCTTTGGTTTGCACAAACCGACCGTTACGCTACTATTATGTCGCAAATAATGAATAGTAGTGTGCCATTTTATTATTACTGTTTTTCTTGCGCTGGTGCTATGCTTGATTTGATTTAAAAAAACAATCATAACGACATAATAAGTAAGTGAGAGGATACGTGAACATTATTTATATTCATGGGTTAGACAGTGATGCCAATTCTACCAAAGGCATTTTATTAGAAGAGTTTTGCGAGAAATATTATCCTGATATTACCGTCCTACGCCCAGATTTAAACCAACCTCCTGAGCAGGTCTTTGGCTATTTGACTGACTTGGTTGCTGAATTGAATAAAGATGACAGAGCCGTATTGGTCGGCAGCTCATTAGGCGGTTATTTTTCTACCTTGGTTAGCAACCATACAGGCTGCCCAGCGTTATTATTAAATCCTAGTACGCAGCCACATATTACGTTGCAGCGGTTTTCTAGGGAATTAGCTTTAAAAAATGATGTCAACGATGAGGATTTAAGTAGTCAGGTTCTCCACTCGACAGCTGGAGGTTGGGATATTACTAATGCAGATTTGCAGTGGTTTGAAGCGCATCAATTATCAGCTGTTAATTATCCAAATAAAGTTTCTGTTTTAATTAAAGAAGGTGATGAGCTATTAAATCCTGAACTGTCTAAAATATTTTATCAAACGCAAGGAGCGACGGTCACTCTACAAGCGGCTGGCGATCATCGATTTAGCGATTTTGGTGAACAGCTTCCGCTGGTTATTAGTATGCTAAGATAATTGGTATAGTTGTCATCAGCGTTTGAAACAGACGACATTATATGACGTAAGCGACTGACTATTAACGTTACCGTCGCTATTTTTCGTTATAATGGTTGAATAGAATTAATCGCACATAAATAGTTAAGGATGCATTTGTGAGTCAATATAATGCGCAATCGTTAGAAGTTTTAGAAGGACTAGAGCCAGTCCGTCGTCGTCCAGGCATGTATACCGATACCACGCGTCCCAATCATTTGGCACAGGAAGTCATCGATAACTCCGTTGATGAAGCGCTGGGCGGTTATGCCAAAGTTATCAAAGTTCAATTGCATAGTGATGGATCGTTGTCAGTTGAAGATGATGGTCGCGGTATGCCAACCGATATTCATCCTGAATATGGTCAATCAGGTATTGAGCTGATTTTTACTCGCTTACATGCGGGTGGTAAGTTTTCGACCTCTAATTATGAAGTATCAGGTGGTTTGCATGGGGTTGGTATTTCTGTTGTAAATGCCTTATCCACACGAGTCGAAGTAACCGTTTGGCGTGATAGTACGCAGTTTAATATGGCGTTTGAAAACGGCGCACCGGTAACGCCTTTAACAGAAAGTATAAGCTCGAATAAACGTAAAAGAGGCACTAAGGTGCATTTTTTGGCGGATGGTAGCTTTTTTGATACGCCTAAGTTTAATGTCAAGCAGCTAAAGCACAATCTAAAAGCCAAAGCTGTACTAGCAGCAGGATTGACGATTGAGTTTGTCGATGATATTAACAATGAAAAAGTTGTCTGGCAGTTTACCGACGGCGTTGTTGAATATTTAAACGAGCAATTAGACGGGCTTGAAACACTGCCGTCTGAGCCTTTTTATTATCATTATGAGGCTAAAAAGGGTGAGCGTGCTGGTATTACTTTTGCGCTATCTTGGTTACCTGATGGTGGTACGCCCATTCAAGAAAGCTATGTGAACCTGATACCAACGGCTCAGGGTGGTACGCACGTTAACGGCTTACGTACAGGTATTTTGGAAGCGTTACGTGAGTTTTGTGATATTCACAACTTACTGCCACGCAGTGTGAAGCTGACGGCAGAAGACGTGTGGGATGGGGTTAATTATATCTTGTCACTTAAGTTTTCTGAGCCGCAATTTTCGGGTCAAACCAAAGAGCGCTTATCGAGTCGCGAAGCGGCTGGAGCGGTGCAAACGTTGGCAAAGGATGCGTTTAGCTTGTGGTTAAATCAACATGCTGATTTGGGTACGCAGATTGCAGAGCTGGCGATTAATAAAGCCGGTCGCCGCCTCAAATCGGCTAAAAAAGTAGCCCGTAAAAAAATTACTCAAGGTCCAGCGTTACCTGGTAAGTTGGCAGATTGTCGCGGTGATTTACGCGATGGGGCGGAGCTATTCTTGGTAGAAGGCGATTCTGCTGGTGGTAGTGCCAAGCAAGCGCGCGACCGCCATTACCAAGCGATATTACCTCTGCGGGGTAAGATTCTAAATACGTGGGAGGTATCGTCTGATACGGTTCTTTCGAGCCAAGAGATTCATGATATTGCTATCGCCATCGGTGTGGACCCAGCGTCGGATGATTTATCTGAGTTGCGCTATGACAAAGTATGTATTCTAGCGGATGCCGACTCTGATGGTCTGCATATCGCCACATTAATTTGTGCGTTATTCGTCAAGCATTTCCCAGCGTTGGTAGATGCGGGTCACTTATTTGTGGCCATGCCGCCATTATACCGTGTCGATGTCGGTAAAGAAGTGCATTATGCGTTAGACGAATCTGAACTTGAGCATATTTTAGCCAACGTACCTGGCAATAAAAAAGCCCAGATTACACGCTTTAAAGGACTGGGTGAAATGAGTGCCGAGCAGCTACGCGAAACGACCATGAACCGAGATACGCGCCGCCTCGTACAATTGGATATGGATGATATGGTTTTGACCAATAGTGTGATGGATATGTTGTTGGCTAAAAAGCGCGCCGCTGATCGTAAATCATGGCTTGAAAATAAAGGTAACTTAGCGGATATCTCATAAGGAGTTTTAGGAGGTTATTGTTTATCCGTCTTACTGATATAGTCAGCTCAATGTCCAAGCAATACAGCTAGGCTGAGATACTTTGGTTCATATAGAGGACACGACCTAAATAGTTGGGTAATAAAAGTCTATAAAATTCAATCTAGTAGCATAAGCTTAGTGGTATTATATAGGTATCTTTTATTATGTAGTTTTGCTATGACATCAAAGTTTTTTATGCGTTCTAAAGCGGCTGCTTTTCAATCTGCACGCTCTAAAATATTACCGGTACTTAGCAAAAAACAGCTGGGTAATTTAGTTCCAAAACGCGGTAATAAATTCGCGCCAGTGGTTGCCTCGGCTTTGTTAAAAGCGGCGGGCTGGCGTACCGTTGGAGAGATTCCAAATATATCGCAGGCAGTGGTATTGGCATTACCACACACGTCGAATGTCGATGGAGTTTATGCCATTCCAAGCTTGTTTGCCTTAGATTTGAAAATTAGCATTATGGGCAAACATACTTTATTTGGTGGTGTGTCAGAAAGTATGCTGAAGAAATAAAGGAGGGTGACAGCCAAAGCAAGATGATATATTTGAGGTTATGAAGACACAAA
>NZ_RRYW01000157.1 GCF_014861365.1 Psychrobacter sp. FME6 | reverse complement strand
CAGGCGATCTTGAGATCTCCACCCCAAGAGACCGTGACGGCGCTTTTGAACCTGCCTTAGTGCGTAAGCATCAAAGTCGTATCTCAGGCCTTGATGATAAAATCATCTCATTTTATGCCAAAGGTCAGACCACCACTGAGATCGTTGATACCATCAAAGACATCTACGACGTTGATATATCAAGTTCTCTTGTCTCAAGAGTCACTGACAACATCTTAGAGGACATCACTGCATGGCAGAACAGACCGCTGAGCAGTGTTTATCCTATCGTCTATTTGGACTGTATTGTCGTTAAAGTACGCCAAGATAAGCAGATTATCAACAAGGCTATTTATCTGGCGCTAGGCGTAGGACTTAACGGTAAAAAAGAGCTGCTTGGCATGTGGCTATCAGAGAATGAAGGCGCTAAGTTCTGGCTAGGGGTTCTCACTGAACTCCAAAACCGCGGGGTGCAAGATATCCTCATTGCCTGTGTCGATGGTCTAAAGGGCTTCCCTGATGCCATCAACACCGTTTATCCCAACGCTCAGGTTCAGCTGTGTATCGTACATATGGTGCGCTACTCAATGAAGTTTGTGCCGTGGACGGATAAAAAAGCAGTAGCGGCTGATTTAAAAGCCATCTATGGCGCTGATACGCTTGAGATAGCAGAGGCCAATCTTGAGCACTTTGATGAGGTGTGGGGTAAGGATTACCCGCATGTGGTCAAGTCTTGGCGCAGTAACTGGGAGGGCTTAATGGTGTTCTTTGGTTATCCTAAGGACATCAGAAAAGCCATTTATACCACCAATGCCATTGAGTCGCTAAACAGTGTGATTCGTACGGCGGTGAATAAGCGTAAGGTGTTCCCGTCTGATCAGGCGGCATTCAAAGTGGTGTACTTAGCAACCCAGCAGGCATCCAAAAAGTGGTCGATGCCGATCCGTAACTGGACGTCTGCTCTTAATCGCTTTATGATTATGTTTGATGACCGTATCAGCAGGCATTTAATCTAAAGGGCAGTTACACAGAATGTGGGATGGTCTCAGACTTGTTGCTTCTCTAAGAAGCTCGATAATCACTTCAAAGTGTTTGATATGGTGTTCTTTTACATCAATTATGGCTACGTCTGATGCCAGCATACTTTTTAGAACACCACCGTCTTTTCATGCGGCAGCCACACTATGCCTTTAGCGACTAGATTGCATCATCGGACTTTAGCAGGCACAAAAAAACCGCCCTAATAAATAGAGCGGTAGTTTATATATTTGAAATAGGATTTGACCCACACCTTATCGTCACAGTTACTTTCTTCAATATGCTCTTGATAAGCGCGATTGAATGATATGCATGATTACTCTTCGACGACGATCACATCATCTTCCATATCTTCGCCAATATCCGTAGCCGGAACCGGATCAATTGGGCGACCGTCTGGGCCAACATCTTGAACCACCTCAACCGCCTGTGTGTACTTAGTGCTATCGTCGGCAGAGCCTTGAACCGCATCTTGTGCAGCAACACTCTTCTCTCTTTCACTCTTTTCTGCCGCGCATCCAGATATAAATAGAACACTACATGCAACTGCGATCATTGATTTTTTTAACATAAACTTGCCCTTGATATTTGATTTTAGGCTTAGATTGCCTAGTATATATTGCATCCGCTAAAAATATTAGCATAAAATTATTATTGATATTTGGTTTAGCCCGCCTAGTGTGTATTATATCAACTAAAAATGAAACTCTTTTTGCAGAAATACCCACCGTTTAGGAGAAAAGGCTGGGCTTAGTTGACAACTCTAAAAACAACCTACTTATTACTCTCAAAGTCTGTGCATTAGGTCTTATTTTGACCATTGCTAATAACTAACCAATGGCGTTTCGAATGAGGTGTCTCGTCGCTACTCGCGCCGCCGCACAATTTTCTTTCAGCACACCTTCAACTTTGTAACCTTTATCGTTCTCAGCTTTGCATTTAGCTTGAACTTTTTTGATCTCTTCTGGGTTCTCCTTATACCAGTCTGATGTTCTTGCTTTCTCGGCGCTACAACCATTTAATGATAATACTGCGATTGCGGCGATCATTACTGATGCTAATTTTTTCATACAAACCTCATAAGTTTATTTTGGCTGTGTTTTAACAATGTGTTGATATAAACTATTGTGGAATAGCAAAAAACATTCTATCTAAAAGAGGGTTGTAACTAAAATGGAATTACCTGCACATCTTAAAGAAATTCGCCAGCAGTTGTTATCTGATGAAATATCATGGAGTGAAGCACTAGACTCTTTGAAAGCTGCTAAGAAGAAAAAACCGTGGCATAACAAAGAATGGAAACTAGAACGCGCTAAATTAATTAATGATTCGTGCGCTCAATGTGGTCAGAGCGATGTTGATTCACCTATGGTATTACAACACTTGTGGCAACCTAAGAAATTTAAAAACGTTTTAAGTGGTATTAAAGGAGCATGTATTGCAGCTAACGCAGAGGCAAAAAAGCATTACATTGCTGAACGTAAGAAAAAAAGTATCAAGTTGAATAGTATGGTTATAGGCGATAGAGCGTGTTGCCCTAAGTGCGAGTCTGTAAGTATAAAACTATTGAAAGGCACTCAAGAGTGGAAATGTTATGGAACGAAGTCACGAAAAACTAAAAGTGGCTATAGCCGTAAAATAACTTGTGGTCAATTATTCAAAGACCCTGCAACCACTAAAGAGTTAACTCCTGAACAAAAGAACGAGATAAACGAAGTTAAGCGAAAAATTTGGAGTGATGCTTGTACTAAATTCAATGTCGATTTTGAAGATATTGGAGAGCGTTATGGCAAGCAGGTGGTGCTTGAGTCTTTTGATGACAGTGAAAGATACTACTCTTTAAAAGACACCACGACTTTTTGTAAGAAGTGCGCTTATATGATGGATGTCAAAAAACTTCTGTTATGTCCAAATTGTAAAGACTACCTACCTATCTTGCATATCTCAAGCTGTGTAACTAATAGCAATGATGTAATGGGGTTTGAGCTTCTTTTAGATGATTTTTTTAGCTGATTAAAAAAGTGTATTACGTAACATCACAAAGGAATGGCTGGACGAATAGCTATATCAATCGTCTTGCTTGTACATAGCGTGGTACGAATGAAGTCGAGTAATATTACTTCCTTACCCTCTGCTGAACCTTTAGCAAAGTTCACAAAGTTATGGTACACAAGGTAGTTATTCAAATACTTGGTAGCCACACCCTTAAAACGGTAGGTTATGAGGTCTTTAAGCCTACTGTGGTAGCTATTGACCGTCTGAATATTAAACAAGCCATTGCTACGCTTTTTAGCAGGAATACGAATATGGTTCAACACCATATCTAATGATAATTTTTGATAAGGACGTAGTGAGTCGGTAACAAATACTGAATTTTTAGATATATTACCATCTAATACTTTTTGCAAATTCTTTAGTGATGGTTTGCCTAAGTTAGATATTTTAGAGACTGATAGACCGTCTAAATTGACCGCACAAGGAACACAAACCTTTTCTGTTGATAAGCCACGCTTGGTTGCCTTAGTTCCTCTCTTATAGGCTGTACGTGGCAACTTAAAAGACTTATGGTTGCCTTTGTATGATACGGCTGTAAAAGTCTCGTCAGCTTGCACAACACCATCAAGCTCAACGTCAGCCATCATGTTTTGCAGAGCATCGAGTATTTTATGTCGCCATGCAAATGCAGTGGCTAGGTTGATATCGCATATCTTTGCACACTTTCGTAAGGGGTACTTCTCAATCATGCAGTGAATGTACTTCTCCCAAACCTCAATATCTTTTTGCGAGTTATATAATATTGTACCTGTCTGCTCAACAAAGGATTTTTTACAGTCACGAC
>NZ_RRYW01000156.1 GCF_014861365.1 Psychrobacter sp. FME6 | reverse complement strand
TAACGAGCAAATAAATTGTAAAACCACGGTTTTGTTTTGTAAGAACTGGGTTTTATAATCGCTAAAAGAGGTAATTTGATTGCAATCTAGCCTAGATTTGGCTTAAAATATGCCCTAATGGGCTTAATTGCTGGTCAAATAACGCAGTCTGAATGCTTATTTGGTCGTTACAGTGTGTTCCAGCACGCTGTAACCGTTAACGAACATTAAACGATAAACCCCCCTATTACGTCAAGTATTAGGGGGGTTTATTTTTTGTATGTCCGAAATTCATAAAGATTAGACCTGTAGTGAGTACCATGTTCGCTAGTTAAGATATTGATATTCATATATTTTTACAGGAATAGTGCTGACAGTGTACTTGATATGAATAATTCGATTTTTTTTGGCACTACACAACACTTAGTGTATATTGATTGAATAACCACAAAGATAAAAGGGGATTAGCATTGAGTAATAAGCGTTTTATCTTTAGGTCACTTGGTGTCTGCGGTTTAATTTTCGTTTTGTCTGCGATGGTTGCTGCTAGGTTTTTTTAGTATGGTGACTGAATATTGAGTATGACTCCTACAGTAGGAACTAAACAACACGCTACAGCCCAAGTGTTCTCGGGCTTTCTTAATTATAAATTTTGACAAGCCCAACAATAATACCAACAATCAGTTTTAAAAAGGCTCTTTATAACGCATAGTGATATAGTCTGGTTTCTAGAAGAAAATAATTTGCAGAGAGGTCGTGAAAATGAGGAATTTATTAATAGCATCCGTTTGTTTGGTACTTGTTATCCCTGCGATAGCATCGCCTCAATATAATAATTTGATGCCTCCACCGACCAATTACATGCTCAATAATACATCGCCTTTCGACTCTTTCAATAAAGGATTTAAACAATCTCAAGATAGACAGAGTGTTAATTTAGAGATAGAAAGAATGAAGCTTGAAAATGAGCTGCTACGTCTTGAAGTTCAGAAGACTAAACAGTTGCAGAAAAACGAGAATACTGCCTATAACGCTAAAGATGAAGACTGAATGCGCCATTAATGTATTGAACCATCTTAGTTAATACCAAGGGTTAAAAAGAGCGTCTTATGAATAAATTTTTATTTTTAGTTGCAGCCATGCTCTTAACATCCTGTGCGGATAATAATAGCGAACCTAAATATGGCGAAAGCTCAGGTTTGTCTACCAATTGCCGTGCCTACGTTCAAGCCGCTATTGATGAGTGGCGAAATGGCAGCAGTAATACAGAAGATACTATGAATGCATTGGAACGTAATTGCGGTATTCATGGCCATTTGTGGGATTATCGACCTTAGTCGCTACTGGTTAAAACATAAGGGTGACTTGTCGCAAAATTACTCACACTACGATACCTGTGCAAAAAGTCCTTTCTAACGTGTCCGAAAACCCTTAAAAAAAGCTATCGACCCGATAGCTTTTCTACCCCTAAACCCATTTACCATAATGCAGCTTTATGCGAACAATGACAGTTTATGTCGTGCTAAAAGGGCTGATATTTGCAGTAATTTTAGGTCAGAAGTTAGCCAAGATCAGGCAGTTTTTTTTGCCTGTCCTGGCTAACTTCTGATCCAACAACCGAAGGGCGTTAGTCCTTTAAATCTAAAACACAATAATCCTTAGATGGACCGTAATTACATTTTTTTGTCATCACTCTCGCACATAACTCACCATTACAGCGTTGAATATCCAAATTACCGCCTTGGTTATCTAGTTCTGCTATCGTGGCTCTACGCTCTGCAATATCATCAAGACTCGGTATAAAAAACATTGACCCTAGTATCACCAGTAAGCAAGCCCCTAAAATTGCGCCCACAGTCATAAAAGCGTGCTTCCAATCGAGTGCCTTTGCCTCTTGTTTTATAGCGTCAGCTGCACGCATTGCCCCGTTAGATGCTTTTTTAAGCTCTTGGGCGGTCTTAGTGGCATGATTGTTTAAATCGCTTTCTATGGACGTTCTAGCGTCATTTAACGACTCTTTAAATAATGACTGTGCGAGTTCTGGTAGATGCTTATGCAATCTTTCAATTTCAGCTTGTTGCTTATTAATAATCGCTAATGTTTGATCAATATTTTTCTGCTGTTCCTCCGCAGCTACCATAAGCGCAAATAACTGCTTTTTATTATCATCACTCATCTTTCAAACCCTTTGTCTTCGAATCTTTCAAGGTCTTTCTGTTGTCCTTGAATTTCTAGTTTTTGTTGCTGCTGCTCTTGTTTATATGCCTCATATTCGGCTTTAAAGTCCTGCATCCCCTGCACTTGCTCTTTGATATTTACCATTTCCATTTGTGCGTTTTTGAGTGTATTTATTTCTAGCTGTAAGTCACGTAAATGCTCATTGTCTGCTTTTATTTGACGGTTAAGGTCGCCCTTATCCGTTGTAACGCCCCTACGCTCCATAGCTGACGCTTGCCACCCCATTTTAATAGTTGGCTGTCGCTCAATCCCTTGTTCTTTCAGGCTTCTATGGTCGATACGCTCCTCAATGCCTAGCTTTTCTAACTGAGTATTGACGATGGTTTCCCATTCTTGGCGTAGCTCTTTAATTTCGGCACTGGTCGAACCTAACCCTAGCTCTTTGCGCTTGGCATTGGATAGCTCGATGCTTGTCTTATCGCCAAGCTTGATGCCATCAGCTGTACGCTCAAGCTCTCTTGTCGTGGTCATGATGTGAGCGTGCCAGTTGCGATTGTCGCCCACTTTGTCGGGGGAGTGAATAGCAACATCAACGCCTACGTTGTAGCGCTCTGCGAGGACTTTGGCGAATCTAACCGCTACCCTTGCGCCCTCATTCTGCTTGAGATCTTTACGCTTTTTCTTATCCTTGGGTACAAGCTCATGGGGTATCGCTAGCACCCACTCTCTAGCCGTGCGCCCATCTTTTCGGTTCTCGGCAAGTTCCGCCTTGTTCCACAATTCTTCACGATCAATCTTTTTCATGCTCTTATCAAAAGCATAAGCCATTTCTACACCGTCACGCTTTGAGTAGTCGTGTTTTAACCCTGTGCGCTCATCTGTAATTTCTGTACCGGCACGATAAGCGGCGGATGCCGTTGCACTGCGTCCGCTGCTTCTTGATATAGGCTTAGTGGTTGCGTAGTAGATAGCCATGTTTACGGATATATCTCATTATTGTTTATGTGTTTTAGTCCTTTAGGTTTTTGCTCCGCAGGACGTATTTAGGATTTGATATTTTATGAAACGACGTGAAATAAAACTATCAAGTCGTAAATGCGCACTTCCCTAAAAAGACAGGAAAGTGAAAGCTCTCCAATTCACTGTTATACTAACACAAACAATTATACTATTAGGTGAGATTATGCCCACGATAGAACAGAAGATAGCACGCAAACAAGACGAACTTAATCGACTAAAAACAAAACAAAGGAAATTAGATACCGCGCAGAAAGTGGTTATTGGTGGCATGATTTTATCACTAGCTAAGAATGATCCTGATAGAGCCAGACAGCTGCTTATTGATATTGATAGCAACATCACACGCAAGACAGATTTAGACCGCTTAGAGAGTGTTATAGACGATCTGACCGTCACACGATCAAAAGGAGTTTAAACATGGCTTATGATTATTCTATTTCAACCAATGACAGTAACGATAAGATAAAAATTCCAAAGTGGATTAGCGAACGTGACGATAGAATGAAGTCTTATAAATCTGCTGGTGAGGTGGACTATCGAGGTAATGTCACTGGCGATGAACTGATCCAACTTGCCAATGACTATGCTGAAATTTGGGGGGATGCGATGAACAGCTTTCATGCAGACCTTCAAAATAAAGGCTTGGCGTACATAAAAAATGCTGATACAGATCAATTCACTGTATCAGCGATTTACTGGTCATCAGATGCTTACTAAGTTAGAGCAACTAAAACACTTTTTTTTGACGTTTTTTTAAATATAATTTGTTTTTTTTGAGAATATTAAATGTTTTAGTTGGCTGATTTTTAAGCTGTAGCCCTTTATTTTCAAAGGTTCAGGCTTACTTATCTTTTCACCTTAGTTTTTTAA
>NZ_RRYW01000155.1 GCF_014861365.1 Psychrobacter sp. FME6 | reverse complement strand
GGCCTCTTTTTCACCTGCTCTTTGATATTGCACTTCATGTGTTAATCTAAGATATCTATAGTTAATGCTTCTACTAAGTTTTGGCTAGCCACTATATAGTTGCTTATATCAAAACTTTATATCAAAGTTTTATATATCAAACTAACATCCAAGCTTAGCTATTGCCATTTACCCATCATTTAAAAAAGAGGCCTACCATGCGCAAAATCCCTGTCTACTCTCACCCTGCGGCTGGTTGGCCTGCGCTGATTTCCTCTACTCGTAAATTGATGGACTACCAGACTTTTTTACGCGGGGGTTTGAGCGTATTAAAAAGCAATCAGCCTAAAACAGGCTTTGATTGTCCAGGTTGCGCTTGGCCTGACCACAAATCACATAAAGCCATTGATGTCTGCGAAAATGGTATCAAAGTCATCGCTAGTGAGACCATGACCAAAAAAGCAGATGCCAAATTCTTTGCGCGGCATACGGTAACAGCGCTGCAAGGATGGTCAGGTTACGAGCTGGAACACAGTGGGCGATTATCAGAGCCGCTATATTATGATGCCACGCAAGACCGCTATTTACCGATTTCTTGGGAAGCCGCTTACCAGCGTATCGCTGAACAGTTAAAACAGCTCAACTCGCCAGATGAGGCGCTGTTTTATACCTCAGGCCGTGTCACCAACGAGCCTGCCTTTATGTATCAGTTATTCGTGCGCTGTTTCGGTACCAATAATCTACCCGATTGCTCAAATATGTGTCACGAGCCGACTTCAGTTATGCTCGGTCGGCAGCTAGGAATTGGCAAAGCTACAGTGAAACTAGAAGATTTTGAGCAAGCCAAACTGATATTGATGTTTGGACAGAACCCTGCGACCAATCACCCACGTATGCTGGAAATGCTCGCTCATGCTCATGAGCAAGGATGTCGCATCCTCTCAATCAATCCCATGCGTGAACAAGGCTTACGTAAATTTAGAAACCCGCAAAAGCCTTCACACATGGCAGCAGGCCAAAGTGATGAGATGGTCGATGAAGTCATTCAAATTCAAATCGGCGGTGATGCGGCGCTATTAACAGGTATGGCTAAATGGCTGACCAAAAACAATAAAATCAATCAAGGCTTTATCGATGAGCATACCTCAGGATACGAGGCGCTCGATGCGTGGCTGCGTACACAATCGTGGACGGATGTAGAGCGCGGGTCTGGTATCAGTAAACAGGAAATCATTGCTATTGCCAAGTTGGTAGCCGACAGTCCTGCGACCATTTGCACGTGGGGCATGGGCATCACCCAGCACGTGCAAGGCGATGACAATGTGGCGATGATTACCAATTTATTGCTATTGATGGGTATGATTGGTATCGATGGCGCAGGCGCATCACCTGTGCGTGGACATTCTAATGTACAGGGCGACCGTACCATGGGCATCCATGAACGGCCTGCTCAAAGCCTGCTTGATAGTCTTGAGCGGGTCTTTGAGCGTCCGATGCCGCAAGAAGACGGCTATGATGTCGTCGCTGGGGCAAAAGCTCTCATCGCTGGCAAGCTCAAAGTATTTATGAGTATGGGCGGCAATTATGCCGTTGCCGCACCTGATACCAGTGCCATTCAACAAGCGCTAACCACCACTCAGCTTAATATTTTTGTCGGTACTAAGCTTAATGAAACCATGCTATATCCAGGGACAAACAACCTCATTTTGCCTTGCTTAGGTCGTACCGAACGTATCATTACCGCTAAAAGCGAGCAGTTTGCCACTATTGAAGATTCCATGTGTCAGATTGTGCCGACTCAAGGTACGCTGAAGCCCGTTAGCGAGACCTTAAAGTCTGAAGCGCAAATCGTGGCCGACATCGCCACTCATGTGCTGGGCGATGATTCAACCATTCCTTGGCAAGCGATGAGTGAGGACTTCGATGTTGTCCGTGATTATATCGCCCAAGCGATTGATGGTTTTGAGGACTTTAATCAGCGTATTCGCGAAGCCGAGCGCGGCTTTCATTTGTATCATGCGGCACGTCATCGGGTATGGAATACCGACAGCGGTAAAGCACAGTTTGAAGTACCACAATACCCCATTACCTATGTCGCAGCACAGATGGCAGAGACAACACCAACCTTTAACCATGATAAAAAAGCCACTACTAACCTTGATAGTGCGCCAAACAATACACTAAGCAGTGAGCAAAAGGTCTGGCAGTTGACCAGCGTACGTAGCCACGACCAATTTAACACCATGATTTTCGGGTTTAATGATCGCTATCGCCAAACCAATCGCCGTGATGTGCTGTTTATGCATCCGGACGAGATAAGCCGCTTAGGGTGGCGAAAAGGCGATCGGGTCATGGTCTCTCGTCACGCCAGCCCAAATACACCAAATACAACCGTTACACCACGCTCACTTGGCCCATTGGTACTGACTGAGATGGATATAGCCTCCAATGCAATAGCCGCCTATTACCCTGAATGTAATGACTTATTTGATTTGGATACCCACGCACCCGATTCGCATATCCCAGCGTATAAATCAACGACTGTCGTTTTGCAACGAGTGAGTGCAGCTACCGCTGAGCTTGCCTAAAAAATTACAGATGGTTTATTAAGTGATAAAACTGTCTTGAACAGTCAACCATGACAAAAAATATGATGAGATATGATGATCGCTGAGATGAATGACGAAACGCGCAATCGAACTGGTGAGCAATGCTTAACAGATACGATGCAGGATGTGGCAGAAGTAAGAACAACACCGCCTGCAACGCCAATGACTCGTACCCACTTATCACAAAAGCATGCCTATCCATCGGATAATAATACTAGCACTGCTCACAGGCATGTTGCTTGCCAGCCAGCCAATCTAGCAGTAGAGGCTGCTGTGGCTATCGTTATCAACGGTATTCACTATGCGGTATTGATGGCCAGTCCTCATCAGCTAGAGTATTTGGCTATTGGGTTTCTATTTAGCGAAGGCTTGATTCAACAAAGCCATGAGCTGCTTGATTGGGACGTTACTCAGCTTAGCGATATCGCAAGCTATCAGCAGTTTACCCCAGAGTCTGTGGCCAAAAACGATGAGTCAGAAAATGCTGAATCAGAAAGCAATGTATCAGAAAACCTTGAACAAACCTTTTTACATCTACAAGACTATGATATTTATGTGGTGGAGCTGATATTAAACCAGCGCTGTCATCAACGTATCCAAGCACAAAAGCGTCAGCTGGCAGGCCGAACCGGTTGTGGTATGTGCGGTATCACAGGGTTGTCACAGGCACTGCCCGATTTGAGTGGCTATTTACCTAGCCCTTTGCATAGAACATCAGATAGCCTTTTGCAGGGCAACTTATCAAACGAGCAGAAAGACGAGCATCAAAAAACCTCACAAAAAAAGGCAGCGATGCCGAGTCTTGACTACCTGCTAGAGCTGCGGCGACAAGTGGATGCTAGCCAACATACACATCAACTAACAGGGGCGGTACATGCAGCAGCAACGATGTATCAGCAGCAGCTATACCTATTTGAAGACGTGGGTCGACACAATGCGCTTGATAAACTGATCGGCTGGCAACTGCGACAGAAAATAGAAACTGAATGTGTGCTAATGACCTCGCGCTTATCGATTGAGTTGGTACAGAAGTCTATTCGCGGTGGCATCCCTTGGTTAGTCGGCATGTCCGCCCCTACCAGTACGGCGGTGCGTGTCGCCGAACGTTATGGGTTGGGATTGGCGGGGTTTTTACGTGACAATAGAGTGACTTATTACTCAGGCATCTAACCAACAGCAATCTAGCTATCCAACTCTTCTATAGGCAGTTTTAAATGAAATCGATACGTTAACTATTATAAATCTTTACCCCACTCTCAACATCGAAAGTGATTGAAAAAAGAAGAGCATCTCACTAATCTATTGTTTTCGACCAAGAATACAACGGAGTCATGAGATGCCCATAGACGAATTTATCATCAATATCTATTTAATGGTAGAGCAATATTACAAAATAGTCGTCACTAAACCCTTGCGAGGGGCAGGTTACGCGCCAAAGCTGAGTGATCCTGAGATTATTTGCATGGAACTGGTCGGTGAGTTTT
>NZ_RRYW01000154.1 GCF_014861365.1 Psychrobacter sp. FME6 | reverse complement strand
TTCTCGCTTGTGTCTTTATCTGGCTGCCGCTGATTTGAATTCTATACAGCCCCTAATAATTTGATGTATTTAAGAAGCGGATAAACTTCTCAGTAAAAAGCGCTGAATCTTACCACTTGGCGTCTTTGGCAACTCAGACACAAACTCAACTTCACGCGGATAAGCATGGGCCGATAGACGTTTACGTACCAAGTCCTTAATCTCCTTCGCAATCTCTTCAGTTCCTTCGATACCGCTCTTCAACACCACATAAGATTTGATGGTATGACCACGCACTTCATCAGGTATACCGACGGCGGCTGACTCTGCAACGGCATCGTGTTCGAGCACCGTGTTTTCAACATCGGTTGGACCCACGCGATAACCAGCAGTAGTAATGATGTCGTCATCACGCCCTGAGAACCAGTAACTGCCATCACTATGACGTTCGACCACATCGCCGGTTAAATAGTAATCATCAACGAACGCTTGTTTTTCATTCCAGCTATAACCTCGGAAATAAAACGCCGGCGATTGACTGACCACCACTGCCAACTGCCCTTGCTCACCATCTGGCAATACATTCATATCATCATCTAATACCACCAGCGTATGCCCTGGTAGTGGCATACCCATCGATCCAACTGGGCATTTATGTGCCAGCGCATGATGCTCACAGCAAGTCATACCGGTTTCTGTCTGCCCATACTGATCGCAGACTTGGCAGCCCAAATTATTTTCGACCCAGCTTACCACTTCGGTATTCAGTGTCTCTCCTGCCGAGTTAGCGCAGCGTAAAGACAATGCATGGTCATCATTTGCGGACGATGCATCAAAAACGCCACTCGACTTCATCATACGAAATGCCGTTGGTGAAGAGGCTAAGTTGGTAATCTTGTGACGTACCATAAAGTCACGAGTATTCTGAGCATCAAAACTCGCTTCATTAAAATAAGTGGTGACGCCCAATAATAAAGGACCTGTGATCGCATAATACAAACCATACGCCCAGCCTGGATCGGCCATATTCCAGTAATGATCATCCTCGCGTAAGTCAATGGCATAGCGCATATATAAATAAAAGGCTGATAAAGCGGCTAATGGTACGCTGACACCTTTTGCCTTACCTACTGTGCCTGAGGTAAACATCTGTAAAAATGGCGCATCAGTATTCAAAGTAACCGCTTCTATGGTTTGCGGCTGCCCTGCTATCATTTCAGCATAGCTATCATCCCCCCAGCTTTGCGCATCTACTTTATTGCCTACCAATACCATTTTGGTTTGCTCAGCTAGATCTTTAAACTTGTCACGATTCTCTTGATTGGTAAAGACCACCTTGGTATTGGCTTTGTCCATGCGGTACTTAATAGAGTCATAGCCAAAAGCCGTAAATAACGGTTGATATACCGCGCCAATCCGCCAAATTGCTAATACAATGGTTAATAATTCGGGAGTACGCGGCAACATAGTCGCTACTTGGTCGCCTACTTTTACGCCATAAGATTGTAGTAAGTTGGCTACTTGCGCACTGGCTTTATCCAGCTCAGCAAAGCTCATCCGCGTCACATTGCCATTAGTATCTTCATGCACTAACGCAAGCTTATCCGCGCGGCCGTCACGCACATGGCGACCGCAGCATGCCATATAGGCATTTAAACGATCGTCTAAATGCTCGCCAAAGATTTCTGTCAATAACGCATTGATATCAAAATTATTATAATAATCGCTATAGCTCGTTAGCGTGCTTGCAGTATGCGTAGTCGTATTTGAAACTGAGGTGTTCATAAGCTAATCCTTTAGCAATGTTAAGTAAGTGATAGAAAACATGCCATATAGACAAAACGGACATATCCTATAGACCATTTCCTATCCTAATATTCAAGATAGTCTATTAGTAACGTACTTTTCTACTTATTTCAATACATAACGTATCATTATTTAATGACTAACGGATATAAACTTTACTGCAAGGCATTCAAAAACCCAAGTAACGCCTTCTCCTCACAGCTTTGGTGTTTTTTGGTGCGACCACGCCGCGCTTGTTTATAAGTGTCAAAAAACTTTCCTGCCAAAAACCACTCAATAATCATAGGATTGATATAAGAAGCACGGCAGACAGCAGGCGTATTGCCAAGCTCCTCTGCGACTTCTTTGACCATATCAATGACCAACTGCTGGCGCTCAGGGCTGTTAGACTCACTGGTTAATATCGCATTGCCAACTGACGTTTGCAACTCGTCATAAAGATAACTGGCAGCCAACACACTGGCCATCCATGTGCGAAAATCCTTTGCACTGTATAAATTTCCGCTATACACTTCACTTTCGCAATCAGTAGCGCAAGTATGCTGACGTATGTAATCATTGATATCGGCGCTATCAATCACTTGCTTATCGCCATTGTCATCCAAGTATTTGAAAATCTGATAACCAGGTAGTTCAGAACAGGCTTGTACTATCTCAATCAAACGCTCATCTTGCAGCTCTATATGATGTGCTTTGGCACTTTTACCGACAAAATCAAACGCCAAGCCCGTATTTGTCTCACTCACATGTTTACTGCGTAACGTATAGTCAGTCTTTTATAAATAAGATACAATCGTTTTAAAATAAGCGAAATGGTATAAGAATATATGACTTATTCAGCAGACTTCCGAGCGCAAGTGATCAAAAGTGTTAAAAATAAAGACATGAGTATTCGTGAAGCGTGTACTTTCTACAATATTAGTAAAACCGCATTACAGCGCTGGCTGAAAAACCCAAGTATCAAACAAACTCGGAATAAACCACCCAGTAAAATACCGAATGACACGCTATTAAAAGATGTTGAACAGTATCCAGACGATTATATGTACGAGAGAGCACAGCGTTTAAATTGTAGCAAATCAGGTATTGAGATTGCCTTAAAGCGCCTTGGTATCAGCAAAAAAAAAGACCTTAGAACATCCAAAAGCATGTCCAATCAAAAGAGCGGAATATCAAAGTAAGCTTGATCGCTTTATGAAGCAAGGCTATCCCATTGTATTTATGGATGAGAGTGGCTTTGAGGCTGAAACCATTCGCCCTCATGGCTATGCACCAATAGGAAAACCTTGCATTGATCGCTACAACTGGCAAGCAAAAAAGCGTACTAATGTCATTGGTGCTCTTTATGAAAAGATGCTGTTTGCCCTGGATTACTTTGAGCAGAATATCAATAGCCGTATATTCTATGACTGGTGCAAGTTCACGCTTATTCCAAGCCTTAAAACGAAGTGTGTGATCGTTATGGATAATGCTCGTTTTCATAAGAATAAGCGTATTCAAAAACTGTTAAACAGGCATGGTCATCGTATTCTTTGGCTGCCACCCTACGGTCCTGATCTAAATCCCATTGAAAAGAAGTGGGCACAAGCTAAGTTTCTACGCCAAGTATTGATGGAGAATAATCTACCTAAACTGTTTCGTGATATGGGATGTATCTCTTTTATTCTGGATTGACTATACTCAAACCGTAGCTTTTATTGAGTTTTGCATAGCGGCTATTTCCAATACGAATTAACGTCGTCTCTAATAATTTAACCACTGCTGCTAGCACATTATCATGGGATAACTCTTCTGCTTCTAAGTCTTTTTCAACTTGCGCTCGTAGATTAGGCAGCGCCTCGGCAAAACCTATCATCGCATCGAACTTAGCCTGATCACGCACGCGATTCCATTCTGGATGATACAGATACTGCTTACGGGCTTTGTCATCACGACCTGTCGATTGTAGATGTCCTTTTTCATCTTGGCATATCCAAACCTCTGACCACATGGGCGGTATTACTAACGCATCAAAACGCTGACGCAGTGCCTTGTCTTTGACCGTTTTACCAGTCGCATCTCGATACGTAAAACCGCGCCCCCAACGTCTGCGCGTAAACCCAAGCTCATCATCGCTAACGTAGCGCAAATTCGCCAAGCGCGCTAAATGCTCATAATCATGGCGCACATCTGGCGTATTTATCTGTTCATTTAACGTCGCCATAAAAACACTCATTTAATAAAATAGTTGTTTTAGCATAGGGGCTGTATAGAATTGGGAAATAGTTGAAAAAAATAAGCAACGCCTTACACTCTTGTTTACCACAACAAAGAGAA
>NZ_RRYW01000153.1 GCF_014861365.1 Psychrobacter sp. FME6 | reverse complement strand
AAGCGGTATTATGATAATTTAACCCTGTCAGGCATTGCTGCCTGACTCAAGTAAAACACTCTCCGATAAAGTCGGGGCGGTTCAAACTAAGGAAGGAAAATGTCAAAACTATTAACACTATTAGCAGTATCTGCTCTTACCTTACCAGTCATTGCATGTTCATCTAGTGGAGCTCCAAGTGACTCTGATGTAAAAAAACTTGTGTTATCTGAAGTTGCACGGAACATCTCTGATCAATCTATAAAAGATCAGGTAGAGGTTGATTACACTGAATGTAAAGCAACTGAAACTGAGGGTAAATATTTTTGTGTGGTATCAGTAGGGGTCGACTATCAAGGAGAGAGACAGGTAGATACAAGAGGCTGGAGCTTCACTAAAGCTAACGATAATTGGTTCATAAAAGGACCTTTAGCTATTTCAGGTGCGGATAGAGATAAAGCAGAGGGTAAATAGTAAAAGCCAAATATTAATATAAGACCATCTTGAATTCTGTGTAACTGACGTTTAGATTAAATACTTACACAAAATTTAGGAAGGTCTCCAAACTCAAAAGGCGATACATAGCCCAATGCACTGTGTATACGCTTTTTATTGAACCAATCTACCCAATTCAATGTCGCAAGTTGTACATTCGCTAAACCTTGCAAATCTGCTTTCAAATATTCAATCACCTCTGTTTTGTATAACCTATGCCCTGTTACAGCCAAAGCATTATCAAGGCCTAGTTATATATTTTTTCTTATGTTATCAAGCCAAGCTTGCATACTTGGTGTAAGCAAGCGATGACGGCGCCAAGCCATGACAAGCTCCCATTTTAACTGAGGTTGGGTTAGTGGCAAGCAGACTAATCCTGTTAAATCCAACTTTTGAGTATAATATTGAGGCAAAAGAGTCACACCCATATCCTGTTTTACCATGTCAAGAAGCAAGTGCCACTGATTGGTTTGGCAAATAATATTAGGTTCAAAACCTAGTGATTGACAGTTTTCTATAATCATTGGAGTAAATGATGAATTGGAGGTAAATAAAATTAGGGGTGCATTTGATAGTGATTTAAGTGTTACCTTCGTTTTTCGCTTACCCATACGGTTTTTATTTGCTACGACCACCACTGGATAGCAACATATCGACGAGTAGTCAAAATTATCGTCAATCGGCTTCATCAATGTTGCCACATCAAGTTGCCCCTCTAGAAGGGCCTGCTTAAGTGACTCAGCACCATCTTCGATAAGTGAGGTTTCTATACTAGGATGCATTTGGTAAAAGTTAAAAATAGCTTTGCTTAGTATTTCACTGCCTAACGGTGAAATCCCTAGACGCAACTTACCACCTATTAATTGCTGATAATCTACTACTGTTTGTTCAAGATTATCTGCCTTTTGTAAGATATCCACTGCTTGAATATAGAGGTGTTCGCCAATTTCCGTTAAATTAACTAGCCGCTTTTTTCTATGAGTCAACGGCTTATCAAACAGAGCTACGCCTAAATATTCTTCAAGGTTACTGATGGATTTGGTAACGGTGGGTTGAGTTAAATTGAGTTGGATACTGGCTTGAAGAAACCCACCTGTTTTTACGACTGTCACAAAGCAGCGTAATTGCTTGAAAGTTATCATAAATAATAGACCACATTTAAGAGAAAGAACGAAATTTATTATAGAAATTGGGAATAAAAATAAAAATATAATTCATAATTTATGACTATAGTATTTTTATAATAAGTAGTCTCTAATCAACAAACAACAACTATTATGCGTAATCTTAATCTTCGTCTATCCTCCTGTTTTTTAGCTAAAACAAAACTGGCACTTCAAAGGTTCTATGGCCAATCATGGCTTCATGTCCTTATGCAATGCGCTATTATCGCAGCTGTCTGGTATTGTGCTGCGATATTGGTTGAGTTATTGCATTTACCCGTATCCTCAGGCGTCTTAGGAGTATCTTTAATGCTGATCTTATTAATGAGTGGTGCTATCAAGGTTAACTGGGTCAGACTGGGGGCAAAATTTGTTTTGGGTGAATTAGTATTAATGTTTATCCCACTTATGATGTCAATACTTCAATACAAGGCGCTATTTATCAGTAAGGGCTGGCAATTAATGCTGACAATTATCTTAAGTACCGCGATGGTGATGTTAAGCTCAGCATTAACCTTTATTATGGTGCACCGTTTGCAACGTAGATTGTATCGACATCAGATTCATAAAGCCCAATTAAACCTAAAAAATAATGATAATGTGTGAGGATTTACAATGAATGTCTGGTCAATCCTTTGTCTCATTTGGACATTAGCTGCTTATTATATGGCTAAAGTAATCTATGTGCGCTATCGAAAATCTTGGCTAAACCCAGCTATCACGGTTCCAGTAATAACGCTTTCATTAATGATTATCTTTAATATCTCTTATGATACTTATTGGAAAGATACAGCTTGGATTGTGCAGTTACTTGCCCCCGCAACGGTTGCGTTTGCTATACCTATTTATGAATATCGTCGTTTAATACGTCGACATGCTTTGGCTTTGACCGCTTCCATAACTGTCGGGATGGTGGTGGGAGTCTTAAGCATATACCTATTCACTGGTTTGTTCCACTTTGATAAGACCTTGACCTATAGCTTGATGGCCCGTTCAATATCGACACCATTTGCGTTAGACTTATCTGAAAAAATTCACGGATCTTCCTCTTTAGTCTCATTGTTTACTTTGATCACAGGGATGGTGGGAATGATTTTAGGGGATATGATTTTGACTTTTTTTCGTATTCGCTCACATCTTGCAAATGGAATCGCATTTGGTAATGCATCACACGGTCTTGGTACAGCCCGGGCAAGTCAGCGCAATGAGGACGAGGGCGTTATAGCTAGTTTAACAATGGTTTTAGCGGGATTGTTTATGGTATTCTTAGGCCCTTCATTAATACATGGCGTAATGTTATTTGGGCAAGTTTAAACAAATATATATAGAGACCCTAATCTATATTAAGAATAGATATGATATAGTCAGTTCAAAATAAAATTGTTATGGTTAGGACAAACATCATAAAACAACTTGGATAAGTCGTTTTCCAACCAGCCTTGGCGTAGAAACTTTACTTGTGCCCATTTCTTTTCAATAGGGTTCAAATCAGGGCTGTACGGTGGCAGCCATAGAATACGATGACCATGCCTATTCAGTAGCTTTTGAATGCGCTTACTCTTATGAAATCTGGCATTATCCATCACAATCACGCATTTGGTTTTAAGACTTGGGATTAGGGTTTGTTTGCACCATTCGTAGAATATGCTGCTGTTAATGTTGTGCTTAAAGTAATCTAGTGCAAACAGCATCTTTTCATAGAGAGCACCGATAACGTTGGTTCGCTTTTTACCTTGCCAGTTGTAGCTATCGATACAAGGCTTACCAATCGGTGTATAACCATGAGAGCGAATGGTCTCGTGCTCAAAGCCGCGCGCGTATACGCGCGTATATATAAACGATGGGATAGCCTTGCTGCCTAAAGCTATTAGGCTTACTGTGGTATATCGCTCTTTTGATCGGACAGGCTTTTGGATGCTCTAAGGTCTTTTTTTTGACTGATGCCTAGGCGCTTTAGGGCATGATAAATGCCTGTTTTACTACAGTTTAAGCGACGAGCTCGCTCATGAGCTATGCTGAAGAAACCGTACAACTAAACTTGGTAAACTAAGCACAATTATAGGAGTTTACCATGACCAAGAAATTAAGAGTATCGTGTCTATAAAAAAGACAAACTGTTATTTAAAATACCTCAACTATTCAGCTGTTAGCCCTGCTTTAACACCCGATAGACCGTAGCCACCCCAACACCAACCGCCTTAGCAATCTCCTCTTTCGTCATATTGTTTTGACTGGCTAATTCTTTAATACGATTGTGTTTCGTTGTATTAGGCTTCTTACCAGTGGGCTTATAACCACTGTTCGCCAACCCCTGCTTAATACGCTCTCTACGCTTATCGTTATCAAGCTTTGCCATCGTTGCTAATAAGTCGATCAGCATATGGTTAATCACTGTTAGGATCTCACCTGTCATGCCTTTACTTACCGTATGCGTAGTTGGTAGATCAGCCACCACCAATCGCAAGCCCTTGTCTTTGATGCGCTGCTTTAGAATTGCAAAATCATCTTGAGATAGCCTGCTTAATCTGTCCACGCTTTCAACCAGCAGAATATCGCCTTGATCAGCGTCCTTTAATAGCTTAGCTAATACTGGCCTATCGAGCTTTGTACCACTGAAATGCTCAACGTACTCAACAAGGTTATCGTTATAGCTTTGGCTAAAGCTAATCAAGTCAGACAAGGCTCTCTTAGCGTCTTGATCCTTAGTGCTG
>NZ_RRYW01000152.1 GCF_014861365.1 Psychrobacter sp. FME6 | reverse complement strand
ATGCGATAGAGTCGCTAAACAGTGTGATTCGAACGGCGGTGAATAAGCGTAAGGTATTTCCCTCTGATCAGGCAGCGTTTAAAGTGGTATATCTAGCAACACAGCAGGCATCCAAAAAGTGGTCGATGCCTATTCGTAACTGGACGTCTGCTCTGAATCGCTTTATGATTATGTTTGATGATCGCATTAGTAAGCATTTAATCTAAATGGCAGTTACACAGAATCTGGGATGGGCTCTATTTTGCACCGCGATTGGCACATTTAACCTGGCAGACCAGTGATGTGTTAGCACATCATGCTATCATCAACGCTTGGCACACTGCTTACCCTGCATCTAATTTATACGCGCCGTTAGCTTTTGATTTGTCTTGTGATTCAGTGCCAGTTAACCAGACTATCAATACCTCATACGATGCGGTTTTTACCGCCAATACCTTACATATTATTTCGTGGTCTTTGGTTGAAAAGCTATTTGAATTGGTTGGAGACTTCTTACCTTCAAGTGGTAAGTTAATCGTTTATGGCCCATTTAACGACAATGGTTACTATACCAGTGACAGCAATCGCCAGTTTGACCATAGTTTACGGCAGCGTGATAGCAAAAGTGGCATCCGTGATTTACAGGAAATTGTAAAAGTAGCAGAAAAACAGCATTTATTCTTATCACATCAATATGCGATGCCAGCCAATAACCAAATATTGGTGTTTCAAAAGAAATCGTAAAATAGAGTGGTTTTTAGAACGAGCAAATAAACTGCACCATCAAGACACTATTTTATTCTCCCGCCTTTATATCTACTCTTATCATCCCATTTTTAATCTCCTAAATTAACACACCAAGTGCAACGTTCAGTTATCAATAATATAGAACGTTAAAAGTGTTTTATATTACCTCTAACTTGCTTAGCGCTTAACCAAATATCAACATGCTTAACCATATACGTGACATATCTGCGGCAGTTTTTGAGTAATATAATTGATGAGCATTATTAATGCTTTCTCATCTTTTAATAATTAACCGTGCCATACACAGAAAATTAAATGACAGTTGAAGTCAAAAACACCTCCAAGGATATAAAAACTGTGTCAGCGCGCCTTTAATGGCCTATCTATAGTCCATTTTACTCATTAGCCAGCTAGGATATTTTATGAATAAGAATATTGATCATACTGACCCCGCTAAAGACATGAATACCGAACGTGGCAACGGTGGTGAAACGCATCAGCGTGCAGGTAGTGACACCAAAGACATGACGACCCAGCAAGGGGTGGTTATTTCTGATAATCAAAATTCACTTAAGATTGGTGCTCGTGGACCAACGCTGTTAGAAGACTATGTATTACGTGAAAAGATAAATCATTTTGACCATGAGCGTATTCCTGAGCGTATTGTGCATGCGCGTGGTAGTGCAGCACACGGTTATTTTGAGCTGACTGAATCGCTCGAAGAGTATACCACTGCAAAGATTTTGACAGAAACAGGTAAGCAGACGCCATTATTCACGCGTTTTTCTACGGTTGCAGGTAATAAAGGCTCAAAAGATACGCCACGTGATGTGCGTGGTTTTGCGGTGAAAATTTATACCGAAGAGGGTAACTGGGATATCGTCGGTAACAATATGCCGATTTTCTTTATTCAAGATGCGATGAAATTCCCTGATCTTGTACATGCGGTGAAGCCAGAACCTGATCGCGGTTTTCCGCAAGCGGCATCGGCGCATGATACCTTTTGGGATTTTGTATCGCTTAGCCCTGAGACCATGCACAATGTTATTTGGCTGATGAGTGATCGCGCGCTGCCGCGTAGCCTTGGGATGATGGAAGGCTTTGGTATCCATAGTTATCGCTTTATCAATAAAGATGGCAAAAGCACCTTTGTGCGTTTCCACTGGAAGCCAGTCCTTGGTGTGCAATCACTCACTTGGGATGAAGCGGTTAAAATTTCTGGGGCAGATCCCGATTACAATCGTCGCGATTTGTTTGAGTCGATTAATAATGGCGATTATCCAGAGTGGGAGTTTGGCGTACAGTTATTTACCGAAGAAGAAGCCAATGAGTTTCCGTTCGACCACCTAGATGCGACCAAACTGATTCCAGAAGAATTAGTGCCAGTAAAAATAGTAGGTAAAATGGTGCTAAACCGTTATCCAGATAACTTCTTTGCTGAAACGGAACAAGTGGCGTTCTGTCCATCGCATTTGCCACCAGGTATCGATTTTAGTAATGATCCACTATTACAAGGTCGCCTATTTAGCTATTTGGATACCCAGCTCACGCGCTTAGGCTCACCGAACTTTGCCCAAATTCCCATTAACGCGCCAAAATGCCCGTTTGCTAATAATCAGCAAGATGGTCATATGCAAATGCAAGTGCCAAAAACTCGTGTCCTCTATGAGCCACAAAGCCTAGACACAACGAGACCGCGTGAGAGCGTCAAAAAAGGCTTTGAGTCGTTCCAAGAGCAGCTAGATGATGGCGTTAAAGGCCGCGTGCGGGCCGAAAGCTTCGCCGATCATTATAGCCAGCCGCGTATGTTCTATCGCAGCCAAACGGCAGCTGAACAAGCCCATATTGCCTCTGCCTATGCATTTGAGCTGGGTAAAGTAGATACGGCACATGTACGTACGCGGGTGCTTAGCCATCTACGTAATATCGATGAAGACTTGACTAAGCGTGTATCGAAAGCACTGGGTATGGAATTACCAAAAGCGGCAGAACCAGCAGCGCCGGTACAAGATATGGCGACATCGGATGCGTTACAGACCATTGGTCGTACGCCAAAGAGTTTAAAAGGTCGCTTAATTGGCATCTTGGTGGCAGAAGGCTCGAAGTATAGCGAAATTAAGAAGTTTGAAGATGCAGCCAAAAAGCAGGGCGCTCGAGTAAAAATTGTCGCACCAAGTAAAGAAGTTGTCTTGGACGATGATACACGTATACAAGCTGATGAACGCGTTTCTGGTGGTCCATCTGTGATGTTTGATGCGGTGGTTAGTATTATCATGCCTGAGCAAGCGAAGAAGCTGGCTAAAGACAGCGCAGCGTTAGATTGGTTTACAGATGCTTATGCACATTGTAAAGCTATTGCTTATTGCGGCGCGACCGATGAGTTTATTTTAAGTAAGCTACCCATTGAAAAAGATGCGTTTGTGACGCCATTGGCGGACTTAGATGCTTTCATTGAAAATGCCAAATCACGTCTGTGGGAGCGCGAGCCAAAAGTTCGAGATCTTGCTTAGTTTTTTAATCTAAATTTCTAAACAAAGAACTCAGCCTACGTGCTGGGTTTTTTATTGTTATAAAGGTAAATTTTTATAGGATAGCTATGTAGAGTCATTATAAAAATGATAAAACACTAGGTAAATATAGTCACAAGCGTTCACTCAAAATCATTTATTTTAAAATAACGGGCGTTATACTAAGGCGCACCAGTTTAATCAACGAATAAAAAGAGTATCACAAGAATGACTGATAATAGGTCAAGGAAGATAAATGAGTTTATGTAATATCGTACGCTTAGATGGTTATATTCAAAGTACGTACCTTGCGGTGTATCCAGATAGAATTATGCTATTAGACGGTGCTTGCCGCCCTGACGTATCGATGGTATTGGACTATATTAGAACGACTTTGCAAAGACCAGTAACGGATTTAAAAGTCGTCATGGTCACCCATATGCATCCAGATCATGCAGGTGGTGCACATCAATTTAGAGAGAAAACAGGTTGCCAGATTGTCTCTGCGGATAAAAAAAACCAATGGTATAGTGGTATCGGGGGACATGCCATGCATTTGGTTGATATCAATCTTGCACATTATGTGGCTAAGCGCCAAGGTCGCTCTTTTAGAAAGCTGTGGTATCCAGCGCACTTGCAGCCTGATTTGACAGTCAATGATGGTGATACTATTCCACAGTTTGATGACTGGCAGGTGCTGGAAACACCAGGGCACACGGATCGTGATTTGTCGCTATTTCATGTACCAAGTCGGCAAGTATATACCGCTGATTTGATTATTAAACTGAGCCATAAATTTGTGGCGCCTTTTCCAATTTATGATCCTAAAGTGTATATTCAGTCACTTCAAAAAATAAAAGATTTACAACCGTCAAATGTAATGATGGCTCATGGGCGTGAGCTGGCAATAGATGAGACGACTTTTGATATGCTGATTGCTCAAGCGCCTAAGCATCCGCGTACGATTAAAGATACCATTAAGCATAAGTTGCTGTGGCGAAAAGATGCCGGTTTTAGTGTTTTTAAACGCAATCGTAAATAATTAGGGCGTGTCCTCAATTCAAGCGATTATATCTAAATGGGCTAAAAATGGCTGAATTTTGCTAAACGTCGTCAAATAGCTGCTTAGATTAACATACCAAGTGCAACGCTAAATTATATTATAGAACACCTGATTGGGCGTTTTAAACCCTAA
>NZ_RRYW01000151.1 GCF_014861365.1 Psychrobacter sp. FME6 | reverse complement strand
TTAGGGTTTAAAACGCCCAATCAGGTGTTCTATAATATAATTTAGCGTTGCACTTGGTGTGTTAATCTAAGAGCTAATTTTCTTTATTATTAAACAATCACCACTATCAACTTACAACGTATGGACTATTCATCATTGGCTGATTTAGTAATCTTTTTCACATCTTTGGGGATGCTTTTGGCAGTACCATCAACGGTCGTATGCTGCTTGAATACATCACCAAATGGGTTTTGTTGCTGTTGACCAAATGGATTTTGACCATTCGTACCGCCTGCGCCGCCAAATGGGTTTTGACCACCCATACCACCAGCACCACCGAATGGATTTTGGCCGCCCATTTGTCCACCCATCTGCTTGGCCATCATTTCCATCATTTTTTGCTGATTATTCATGACGTAATTATTGGCAAAGTCTTTCAGTTTCTTTTGTACAGGTGGCAATATCACGAGTAACGCCAACAAATCACTAAGCACACCAGGAATCAGCAATAAAATACCTGCCGCCGCCATGGCCACACTTTTTATCATGGTTGACTCTTGCGGACGCATCGATGGGTTCATCATACCGCCAGCTTTCATCTGCTGTGCCATCGGATTGAGAGCGGCCAAGCCTTTACGCATGAGTGAGATGCCGATAACAGCAGCGATAATAAACCACATAAATACCCACCAACCACTCATAAACTGAGCAAGCAAATACCAAAGTAGCATTTCGATAATAAACCAAACGATGGCAATACCAACTATCTGACCCATAAAGTGTCGTCCTATAAGATAAAGTCTAAAAAATTGAGCGCCATGTAAATTTAAATGGCTAGCATATGATGTATATGGGGATTGATTGCTATACTATCAAACTTACGGCTAATTTTTAAGACATATAGTCAGTACAATATAATTTGGATACAAGGAAGGTGAGTAAAAGTACTACGAGTAGTAGGCTGAGCAAGTCTGACACCGTATCCGATTTATATAGGGTTGAATATAAAATAAAATGTAAGCAAGATGGAATACTATGGCAATTATTATTGGGATTGATCCAGGTTCACGCATGACCGGTTATGGCATCGTCCAACAGACAGGCGATAAACTCACTTATATCGATGCAGGGACCATTCGTACAGACACCAAAGAGATGCCTGAGCGCCTTAAACGTATTTTCAATGGTTTGACGCGTATTACTCAGCATCATATAAAATATGCAGAAGAGCCTATTTATACGGCTATCGAGCAAGTATTTATGGCAGAAAATCCAGACTCAGCGTTGAAGCTTGGCCAAGCACGTGGAGCGGCTATTGCTGCTATGGTGGCATTGGATTTGGAAGTATCAGAATATACCGCTCGCCAAATAAAACAAGCCGTTTGTGGCTATGGCGCAGCCGCCAAAGAGCAAGTACAAGAAATGGTTTGTCGCATACTGTCGTTAGACTTTATGCCGCAACAAGATGCTGCCGATGGTCTTGCTTGTGCCATTTGTCATGCGCATTCCAGCCATTCAATGAACAAATTGATACTAAACAGCGCCATGCGCGGACGCGGTGCTTCTAAGAAAAAGGGCCGCTGGCGTTTGACAGAAGAAGACTTAGGAAACTTACGTTAAAAAACAATATTTTTTACTGACTATAAACCAATAAATGATACTAAGTACAAAAAAACACGCACCATCTGGACGCGTGTTTTTTATTCTTGGTATTTAATCCGTTAAATACTTATTTTGCTACCGAACTTTCAATGACGGCATCCAATACATAAGCATAGTCTTCGGAACCATCACGATTAACACTTTCTGCCGTTTCACCATTGTCTAGCGGGTAGCGTTGTAGGCGTATCACCTCATCGTGCTTACCGTCATGCTGGTAACCGTCTATGTCACCCTTAAATGCTGCCCACTTACCTTCGCTGCTTTTAATACCTTGGTCGTCATAAGTAATGGGTCTAACTTGTAAGCACTTTTGTGAGCTATTGTCGTCACAAGGAACTTTCTGAGCATTTACGGCCCAAAATATGGTCTCACCTTTACTGTTGTATTTGGCTTGGGCTGTAAGCCTACCTTTCCATACCAAAGTTACAGAATCACTAGCAACTTGTGTCAATACTGGGTTTTCACCTTCATTAAGTTTTAGCTCACTACTACCCTGCATCATTGTGTTTAATTGACTCTCAGCGGCATCAAGATCACCACACGACATTTTAGTACTCATGCCATCTTCAATAGTCAAAGTATGCTTTTGTAATTGATAGGCAGCACTGATCGTATTACAGCCGACGCTATAATTTAGCGTATTTTGACCCTGATAGTGATTAAATGACAGTGTCACCTGATCTTTAATATCCATCAATGCACTTACTGGCTGCTCGGCAGAATCTTTCGCGCTGACCAACGTCCAGCGATGGCGAGACAAGTCAGTATTCAGCTTTTCTGTCGCGGTCAGTTCGGTGGTTTCGGAGGCATTAGTCGTCATATTAGTATCAGATTGCGCATTTTCACTCTCCGTCACATTGGTGTCTGCACCAACTTCACTCGTATCTGACATGCTATTTTCAGTAGGTGTAGCATCTTTTTGACACGCACTTAATGCCAAACTCGCTACCAATACGCTTGGTAATAAAAGCAACCTTAAAGCTGGTTTTGTGGTTCTAACTAACATAGTACATACCTATTAGAAAGCTTGTTCAACCTTCCTTCTCTAACGTCAATATTTTAAAGTAACCCATTTAAGTTTTTATCTTGATAGAAATTACTATAGCCCAGTCTAAATAAAAAAGAGTCATGCCTATTAACATAGCTACTGCTATAGTTTTAAATGGAATCGACTATATGTAGATGCCCACGGGCTCAGCTCATAAAACATACACGCCCTAGTCATCGAACGCTTTTAAAACATACTTTCTTGAATCAAGATAATTGAGTCACTATAACCTCGACCTCACTGTTTTATGTAATGAAATGTTTACTTTTATTATATATTTTAAAAAGGGCTTAATTTACTCATGGTTTAGTGCTAGCTATTTTAAGAGTCAAAAAAATAGCTAACATTTACTGTTAACTACCTTTTTACTCATTTTTGCTCATTGTTATGGTAAGCAGACTTTACGACAAGCTAAAATCAGTCGTTAGTCTCTGTTGGTTTGGCATTTGCCATATTTTTAATACTAAAACGCTCATTCATCATCTGATAAAAACGCGCTAAGTTCTCACCTTGCTCATTAGGATTCACTTTAAGGAGTTTGCCAAAATCTAAACCTAAATACAGCACAATGTCAGCAAAACTTAATTGTGCACCGACCAAGTACTCACGATCCTCTAAAATATTTTCGAAATAAGCGAGTGCTTTAACAGCACGGGCGATGGATGGCGCGACAAATTCTGGAACCTGCTCAACACGCTGGGCTTTAGATGGATGGCTGTGCTGAAAAGCCAGCATAAAATTATACAACACTTCAAACTCAGCAATACGGCGTAGAGAACACACTTGCGCACGTTGTACCACGTCGTTACCCATCACCGAGCGTTCACCGTAAACGCGATCTAGATATTCACATACTGCCTGCGAATCATTAAGTATGGTACCGTCATCTAACTCCAATACTGGCACTGTCTGCATCGGATTTATTTTAGTGAATGCCTCTGACATTTGCTCATTAGCAGCAAAATCAATATCGACCACATCAAGGTCATCGATATCATCAACATCAATACCTTTTGACGCTAATAAAATAAGGGCTTTACGGGGATTTGGCGCAGTACGGGTAACGTATAATTTCTTCATAACGAACTCCTGGTAAAATGGGCTAACAAGCGACCTACTCTTATCATCATAGCAAAACCATAACGCTGCTTGTTATGTGAATAGTAAAAAGCCCCATAACGTTACGTTATAGGGCTCTTTATTTTTAATCAACTGCAAATATCAAGTACGCTCAACTTATTTGTTAGGTGCAGGCGTGGTGCGTAAATACGGCTTAATTTCTGTATGACCTTTAGGATAATTTGCGGCAATATCTTCATTTTTAACACTTGGTGGAATGATAACGTCGTCGCCATCTTTCCAATCAACTGGTGTGGCGATGTTATATTCATCAGATAATTGCATTGCATCGATGACACGAACGATTTCATCAAAGTTACGGCCACAGCTGGCTGGATACGTCAGCGTTAAACGTACTTTTTTCTTAGGATCGATAATAAAAACACTTCTAACCGTCGCTGTGTTATCAGCATTTGGATGAATCATGTCATAAAGATCCGCTACTTTACGATCAGAGTCAGCGATAATAGGGAAGTTAACGGCAGTGCCTTGAGTTTCTTCGATATCACCTACCCAGCCTTTATGATCTTCTAAACCATCGACCGATAGTGCGATTGGTTTAACATTGCGCTTTTGGAACTCACCGCCTAATGCTGCGGTACTGAGCTATGCTGAAGAAACCGTAGAGATAAACTTGGTAAACTAACGACTCGATGA
>NZ_RRYW01000150.1 GCF_014861365.1 Psychrobacter sp. FME6 | reverse complement strand
TAATACGCTTAGTTTACCAAGTTTACTTGTACGGTTTTGTCAGCATAGCTCAATGGGCCTATCAAGAGATATCAAAGATGATTGAGTATGATCTCAGCTTTCCACAAATTACTACACAGGGTACTAGAACTCCTTGGGATTTAGAGGTGTTTTTGTATAAAGGAGCGCCTAGTACTGACCGTAAAATTGTTATTGAAGCTATCAAGAGAGGGGATTTTGGCACAGTAGAGACAAAACGAATTCCATTAGTTTTTGCTTTTCATGAAGCGCTAACTTGTTTTATAGTTAAAGGAAAGGCTCGCACTACATTGATTAACAATTTATTGATTTTAAGGGATTTATATGCTTGGGCAGATACTCACTCAGAAGAAATGACAGTTGAAAGTGTTGTCAATAGTTTTTGTCTATGGACAGAGTATTTATTAGAACGCGTACATATAAAGCAGAATATGGCTGAACGAACTGCGTATAGCATGGCTGCTAAAATGTCCAATCTAATTGCTAGAGCTCTTAAGCTTGAGGGAATGAAACCAGGGAGAAATGTTTTATGCTTAACACGTATAACAAGACCTGAAGATAAAAAAGAGATTTTAGGTATACAAAACGATAAGGACAACGTAAAGAAGTTATTTGAATTCGGAAATATATTAACAGCAATATGTAGTAGTTTAGATGTCAACACAATTAGAGGGGAGCTACCAATATATATATCTGCTCCTAATAACATAGTAATAGAAGTTGCAGGTCGTTTGCTCAAGCCTAATCTAGATTTGTCCACAATTACTGATGAAAATTTATTACGAGCAGCGACTAGAAGTCGCCGAGCTATGTTAGATAGTGAGCATATTTTCGAAAAGAATGCGCGATTTCCTATTTTAAGACTGCGTGTAGAGTGCGAGTTACTAATTTTTATTGCACAAACTGGAATGAATTTATCGCAAGCCGAACAAATAGATAAAAGTAATTATAGGTGGCAAACTAACGGTGAGGATTTTGACGTTTTTCGCGTATATAAAAATCGGCGGCAAGGAGATGCTTTATTTTGTTGCTTTAAAGCATATCGTAACCATTTTAATACTTACTTATCATGGCTAGAAGATACTGGATTAAGTGATCATGATAATCGACTTTTTCCGTTTTTTGGTAGGTCTATGGGGGGCAAAGGTGAAAAATCGGCTGCAACGTTTAAGTCTACAAGATTAGTATTTAAAAAAATAGGTAAAACATTCTACAGTCCTAAGACGTTACGTTCTAATCGTGTAAATTGGATACTGAGGTATACTAAAGATTCTAAACTCACAGCTAATATGGTTGCACATGATGAAAGCACTCTGCTAAGACATTATGAAAAGCCAGATTATCAGTCAGTAGCAACTGAAATTATTCAGTTTCATTCCAATAATCAACAAGCCTACTCACCACCCGGCCCTGGGGTTTGCATAGCTGAGAGGCAGCCAGTAACTATCAGTAATTTTTCTACGAACTCTCCTGATCCTGACTGTATTAGTTCTGATGGTTGTTTGTTTTGTGACAAACATCGAGATATCATGAATATGGATTATTGTTGGAAACTATCCTCATATGCATATTTAAAAAAACTTGAGCTCAATATTCTTTACTCTTCTGTTGATCGTGAAAAAGATCCAAACTATAGGGTGCTTGAACGAATTATGAAAAAGTTAGAGAGTATATCTAAAGAAAATAAAAATCAATTGAAGTGGGTTGAACAGGCTAACGATTCAGTACGGGCAGGTATCTTTCATCCATATTGGGATGGTCATATACGGTTGATGGAAATAGTTATATGAATTTAAATAGCCTTCCAGGCCTACAAATTAAAACTACTTTTCAATTTAAAGATGCACCCAACTTTAAACCAGACTGTTGGCCGCCGAGGAAGGATTTTCCAGTGACCCTGGACTTAGAAGGTAATGTTTTATCTAGATACGGTGATGTTAGATGGGATCTATCCGTATGGGTTGGACATAAATTAAGTATATATTTTGGTGATGGAGTTGGGAGAGGTAGGAAAATAAGCTCAGAAAATGGAATCATCTTACGTCAGATAGCGGCATGGTGGATCTGGGGGCCGGATGCTGTAAAAACCGCAAAATCTCTAGTTAGAAAATTTGCTCTAATAAAGCCTTTGTTTTGGGTTTGTACAGATCACGGGATTTTAGCTACAGAAATCTATAAATATCCAGAAATAATCGACAAGTTAGCAAGTGAATATTTAACAAGAAAAGCTACATTTATACCATGCTTAGTTCAATTATTCTTAGCAAAAGATTATTTAGGTTTTGTACTTATTAATGAAGAAGGAATGACGAACCTTAGTAATATGTTGTATGTGAAAGAATCTACTCAAACAGCGTATATCCCCCCTAGAATATGGAGTTATCAGGTTCTGAGGTTGAGAGAGTGCTTGGAAGATTTCTTAAGTCACAAAGAAGGTATTATTGATTGCTATAACTTTTGTTTAGATTTATATGCTAATAACGCAGGTGGAAGTTTATCAAACGCATTTCCTATAAATATAGCTGATAGACCCTTTAGAGAGGTTAAGCGTCCAAATAGAATTAGTCCAGATGCAGATTTTTACAAAAATAGCTCAGGTAAAGTTTTCTATCGTAGCTTTAATATAATTGCTAAACGTTATGGCATAGAAGATTTGTTAGAAAAGTGGACAGGATCAAAAATCAGTATAAGCCTAAGAAATCTCTCAAGCTATTTAAGTTTACTGAGTGTCGTAGGTTTGGCATATACCCTTAACTTTTCATTAATGAGAGTTCAGGAAGGTAGCCGACTACATGCTAACTCGTACGAAATAGAAAAAGATGAATTATGCAATGAGATCCATACTATTAGAGGCTCAACGACCAAAACTATGTACGATGACAATGCCAGATGGATAGTACCACCCACTGTTAAAATGGCAATTGATATTATGGAAGTTGTTGCAAATCTGAGGATGATAGCAGCTAAAGAAAACCCTCATATAGAATTAACTCAAGAAGATATTAATAGACCTATATTGCAAGCTTTTATACATGAGCCATGGGGAGACAACTCACCTAGAACTAAGCTCAACAATAAATATAAAAAAATGTTTTCATATAATGAAGCTAAAACTATGTGGCCAAAGCTTTTCGATCTTGAAAAGTTAAATATCACTAAGGAAGATTTAGAAATAGCTAATAGATTAACAAGTGGTCTTGACCCTGAAAGGTATGCTGTAGGAAAGCCTTGGCCATTAGCATGGCACCAACTACGAAGAACAGGAGCTGTTAATATGCTAGCAAGTGGATTAGTAACAGAATCCTCATTACAGTTTCAGCTAAAACATGCTAATAGAGCGATGAGTATGTATTATGGGAAAAATTATTATAAGTTGGTCGAACCACTGAGCGAAGATGCTCGTAATATCTATCTGCGTGAGATATACGAAACAATAGTACGAAATTTTAAGCAACTACAAAAAGATCAGTATGTCTCTCCACATGGTGAAAAGCGCAAGAGTCAAATATTATCTAAAATATCAGAGAAAGATCATAAGCAACTAATAAGTGCTGCGAAGAAAGGCAAAATAAGTTATCGTCAGACACTCTTGGGTGGCTGTGCTAAGCCTGGAGCGCCTTGTCCGTTTGGAGGTTTTTCTAATATCAGTAACTGTATGGGATATGGTGAAAGACTACCTTGCGACTCCATTTTATTGGATAAGAAGAATCTTCCTGAAATTAAGGAGCTTAATAAAATAATAAGTGTGCAGATAGAGGACTCAGAAAAAGACTCCCCACTATACATTGCCTTAAATGCACAGTTAGAGTCATCAGAGAGAGCTATAAATGTCATCGAAAATAATTGAACTAAAAAAGTTAAGTAAAGCTGAACTTAAATTTCGTGAGGCATTTGAACGTCTCAAGTTGAATAGACCTAAGGTTCTACCAAGAGGTACTCTTCTAAGTCAAAATAACGTTGCTAAAGAAGCAGGTGTAGATCCCTCTGCATTACGTCGTAGTCGTTATCCAGAGTTGGTTAAAGAAATTCAGATCTATATTGAAGGTAATAAAGAGACCCAAGTCCATAGCTCGTCTAGACAGTTAGTCCTTGCACAACGAGCAAGTAATAGAAGCTTACGCGTCCGTATTGAATCAATAACCGATCAACGTGACAATACTCTATCTATGCTTCTTGAAGCAGAACTTAAAATAATTCAGTTGAGTTCAGAAAATGAGAGTTTAAAGAAAAGGTTGCCACCAGTGAATGCTACTTACATTGAAAGCTGAGTAAAAAACGTTTTCTCAATTTAATGAACCGCCCCGACTATATCGGAGGCTGATTTACTTGAGTCAGGCAGCCATGCCTGACAGGACTAAATTATCATAATACCGTTTTTCAAACTCAAAAGGTGGCACATAACCAATGGTACTGTGCAATCGTGTTTTATTGAACCAGTCCACCCATTCAAGGGTGAGCCTTTCCCAAAAACTGTGTAACTGCTTATAATCCACTAACAGGAGAATAAGCAATGACTACTCAATCT